>JAIYDH010000373.1 GCA_027487585.1 Rubrivivax sp. | reverse complement strand
CGGATCTCGCCGATGACGCGCCAGATCTCGGCCACGATCAGCGGCGCCAGGCCCTCGGTGGCCTCGTCGAGGATGATCAGCTCGGGCTGCGTCATCAGCGCACGGCCGATCGACAGCATCTGCTGCTCGCCGCCCGACAACTGCCCGCCAGGGTGGCCGAAGCGCTCGGCCAGCCGCGGGAAGGTGCTCAGCACACGCTCCAGGCTCCAGCCGCGGCCGCGTGAGGCCACCTCCGGCGGCTTGGCCGCCATCACCAGGTTCTCGCGCACGCTCAGGTTCGGGAAGACGCCACGGCCCTCGGGCACGTAGGCCACGCCGCGGCGCGCCACCTCGTGCGGGCGGCCGCGGCTGAAGTCCTCGCCGAACAGGCGGATGTGGCCTTCGCGCTGCGTGACGTGCCCCAGCAGCGTGCGGATCAGCGTGCTCTTGCCCATGCCGTTGCGGCCGAGCAGGCCCACGGTCTCGCCGCGTGCAATGGCCAGGTCGACGCCGTGCAGCACGTGGCTGCTGCCGTACCAGGCGTGGATCTCGCGGGCGTCGAGGATGGGGTCGGTGGTGGACGTGCTCATGTCAGTGGCCACCCAGGTAGGCCGCCTGCACCGTGGCGTCGTTGCGCACGGCCTCGGGCGTGCCGTGTGCGATGACGCCGCCATTCACCATCACGGTGATGCGGTCGGCCACGCGGAACACGGCGTCCATGTCGTGCTCGACCAGCAGGATGGCGTGGTCGGCCTTGAGCTCGCGCAGCAGCGCCAGCATGCGCTCGGTCTCTTCGGCACCCATGCCGGCCAGCGGCTCGTCGAGCAGCAGCACCTGCGGCGCGGTGGCCAGGCACATCGCAATCTCGAGCTGCCGCTTCTGGCCGTGGCTCAGCAGCCCGGCCGGGCGCGAGAGAAAGTCCGACAGGCCGGTGCGCGCCGCCGCCTCGCGCGCGGCGGTGTTGCTGGGCGCGCAATGCGAAGCCCGCTCCCACAGCGCCCAGGGACGTGGCGTGCGAGACTGCGCCGCCAGGCGGCAGTTCTCCAGCACGCTGAAGCTCGGGTAGATGGTGTTGCGCTGGTAGCTGCGGCCCAGGCCGGCGCGCGCGCGCCGCGGCTGAGACCAGGCGGTGATGTCCTGGCCGAGCAGTTCCACGCGGCCGGCCGAGGGCGGGAACTCGCCCGAGAGGATGTTGATCAGCGTGCTCTTGCCGGCGCCGTTGGTGCCGATGACGGCATGCACCGCGCCGCGCCAGAGCTCGAGCGACACCTCGTTGACGGCCACCAGCCCGCCCCAGCGGCGCGTGATGCCGTGGCCGCGCAGCAGCACTTCGCCCGGCTGACCCTGTGGCGCGTTCATCGCGTCTCCTTCAGGCCGGGCGTGGCCTCGGCACGGCGCGAGGCGCGGCCCGCCAGGCGCGCCGCAATCTGCCCCGGAATGCCCACCAGCCCGCGCGGCAGCAGCGCGACGCTGGCGATGATCGTCAGGCCCAGGCCCAGGTGCCAGTGCTTGGCGAAGCTGCCGAAGATCGCCTCGCTCTTGAAGAATTCCTGCAGCAGCACGTAGGCGAAGGCGCCGATCAGCGCGCCGCGCAGGTGGCCGAGGCCGCCGAGGATGATCATGATCAGCACCGAGCCCGAGAGGTGCCAGCTCATCAGCTCGGGGTTCACGTAGCCGTCCTTCACCGCGAACAGGAAGCCCGCCAGGCCGGCGATGGCGCCGCTCAGCGTGAAGGCCGCCAGCTTGTACGGGTAGGTGGCAAAGCCGGTGGCGCGCATGCGCTGCTCGTTGACGCGGATGCCCGCCAGTGCACGGCCGAAGCGCGAGCGCGACACCACCGCCAGCAGCGCGAACACGCCCAGCAGGCAGGCCCAGGTGAAGCCGTAGATGACGAGGCCGCCCTTGAGCTCGAAGACGCCGGGGATCGCCGGCTTGGCGTTGAGGTAGATGCCGTCGGTGCCGCCGCCCAGCGGCGTGTCGTGCACCACGTAGTAGGCCATCTGTGCGAAGGCCAGCGTGACCATGATGAAGTACACGCCCTTGGTGCGCAGGCTCAAGGCGCCCACGGCCAGCGCATACAGCGCCGCCGCGCCCACACAGGCCGGCACCAGCACCAGCAAGTGGGCGGGGTCGTAGCCGGGGCTCAGCAGCACGGTGGCGTAGGCGCCGATGCCGAAGAAGGCCGCGTGGCCGAAGCACACGAGGCCGGTGCCGCCGACCAGCAGCTCCAGGCTGAGCGCGAAGATGGCGAAGATCATGATCTTCGTCACCAGGTCCAGGCCGTAGCTGCCGGCCACCAACGGGTAGGCCGCCAGCGCGACAAAGGCCGCCACGACGAAGCCGATCTGTCCGGCGCGCAGCCGGTGGGTGTCGTCGTTCATCGTCAGCCCGCCTTGAAAAGGCCGTCGGGCCGCCACAGAAGAATGAGCGCCATCAGCACGTACACCAGCACACCGGCTGCCGAGGGCAGCAGCACCTTGCCGAAGGTGTCGACGAAGCCGATCAGCAGCGCCGCCACCAGCGCGCCGCGGATGGAGCCGATGCCGCCGATGACCACCACCACGAAGCAGATGATCAGCACCGACTGCCCCATGCCCGGGTACACGCTGCTCACCGGCGAGGCCACCATGCCGGCCAGCGCCGCCAGCGCCACGCCGGCCGCGAACACCACGCGGTAGAGGAAGGAGATGTCCACGCCCAGCGACTGCACCATCTCGCGGTTGGTGCTGCCGGCGCGGATCATCATGCCCAGCCGCGTGCGCGTGAACACGAGGTACATGCCCACTGCCAGTGCGATGCACACGGCCGAGATGAACAGCCGGTAGACGGGGTAGGTCATCATGTCGCCGAGCGGCAGCGCGGCGCTCAGCAGCGGCGGCACGGTGACGCCGTGCACGTCGTCACCGACGATCATGCTGCGCAGTTCCTCAAAGACGAGGATGAGGCCGTAGGTCATCAGCACCTGCTGCAGGTGCTCGCGCTCGTAGAGGTAGCTGTAGAAGGCCCATTCGAGCATGTAGCCCAGCAGCACGGCCAACACCACGCCCACCACCAGCACCGAGAAGAAGCCTCCGCCGAAGGTGGCCGCCACCGGCTCCGACAGCGCGAAGGCCATGTACGCGCCGATCATGTAGAAGCTGCCGTGGGCGAGGTTGATGACGCCCATGATCCCGAAGATGAGCGTCAGGCCGCTGGCCACCAGGAACAGCAGCAGGCCGTACTGGATGGCGTTGAGGCACTGGATCAGGAAAGTGGCGAAGTCCATGCGGGGGGGTTCGTGCGGGGAAAGGGCTTCGACAGGCTCAGCCCGAACGGTGTAGGGCTCTCAGCCCGAACGGTGTGGGGTGCTCAGCCCGAACGGTGTGGGGTGCTCAACCCGAACGGAGTGGGGCCCAGCCCCACCCTGCATTCCGCTCGCCCTGAGCCTGTCGAAGGGTCGCCCTGAGCCTGTCGAAGGGCCCGGGCCGAATACGCTGCCCGGGGCGAAACACATCACATGTTGCAGCCGCGGCCGGGATCGGCCAGGCCCTTCACGGCAACGCCCATCGGCTTGTTCTCCTTGCCCACCACCTGGCGCAGGTAGAAGTCCTGCACCGGATCGTGGTTCTTGCCGATGGTGAACTTGCCACGCGGGCTGTCGATGGTGGCCTTGCGCACGGCCGCGGCGAACGCGGCCTTGTCCTTGACGTCGCCCTTGGTGGCCGTCAGGCCGATGGCGAGGATCTGCGCCGCGTCGTAGCCCTGCACGGCATACACGTCGGGCTGCAGCTTGAAGGTCTTGGCGTAGGCCAGGCGGAAGGCCTTGTCCTTGGGGAAGTCCAGGCCATCGGCGTAGTGCAGCGTGGTCATCAGGCCTTCGGCATCGGCGCCCTGGCCCTCGAGCGTGCCGTCGGTCAGGAAGCCGGCGCCGAACAGCGGGATGTTCTTCTTCAGGCCCGCGGCGGCGTAGTCCTTGACGAACTTCACCGCGCCGCCTCCGGCAAAGAAGGTGTACACGGCGTCGGGCTTGAGCGAGGCGATCTCGGTCAGCAGGGCCTGGAACTCGACGTTCGGGAACGGCAGGCTCAGCTCCTTCAGCACCTGCCCCTGGCCGTTGGTGGCCTTGGCGAAGCCTTCCTTGAAGCCCGCCACGCTCTCGTCACCGGCAGCGTACTTCCAGGTGATGGTGACCACGCGCTTGTGGCCGCGCTTGCCCACCACCTCGCCTGCGGCATAACCCGGCTGCCAGTTGCTGAAGCTCGAACGGAAGATGTTGGGCGCGCACATCGGGCCTGTCACGGCCTGCGCGCCCGCATTCGGCACGATCAGGATCGTGCCGGTCTCGCGCGCCACGCGTGCCATGGCCATGGCCACGCCGCTGTGCACGGTGCCGACGATGACGTCGACGTTGTCGCGCTTGACGAGCTTGTTGACGTTGTCGGTGGCCTTCGACGGATCGCTCTCATCATCGACCTTCACGAACTCGATCTCGCGGCCGCCGAGCTTGCCGCCCTGCTCCGTGACGTAGAGCCTGAAGCCGTTCTCGATGGCCGTGCCCAGAGCGGCAAAGGTGCCGGTGGCCGGCAGCATGAGGCCGACCTTGAGCTTGGCCTGCTGGGCCTGTGCGGCCAGCGGCAGGGCCAGCGCCAGCGTGGCGGCCAGGGCGATGCGGGTGATGTTCAAGGCTGTGTCTCCTGGGTGTGTGCTTGAAAGAACGCGCCGACCTCGGCGATGAGACGCTCGGGCTGATCGCGGTGCGGCGAGTGGCCGCAGGCGGGCAGTTCGAGCAGTTGCGTCTGCGGCACCCGTTCCCGGATGCCGCGGATCTGTGCCAGCGTGCCGTACTCGTCATCCAAGCCCTGCACCGCCAGCAGCGGACAGGCGATGGTGCCGATCTCGGGCGTGATGTTCCAGCCGCGGAAACGCGCATCCAGCCAGATGCGATTCCAGCCGTGGAACGCGGAGTCGGGGTCGTCGTGGTGGCGGGCCAGGCGCTGGCGCAGGTCCGTCGTCTCGTAGGCCACGCGGGCCTTGTCGATGCTGGCCACCGACAGGTCTTCGACCAGGATGTGCGGCGCCAGCACCACGGCCTGGCTCACGCGCTGCGGGAAACGGGCCGCGTGCAGCAGCGCAATCGAGCCGCCGTCGCTGTGGCCGAACAGGGCATAGGGGTCGCTCACGTCCAGGGCTTGCAGCAAGGCGGGCAGCAACTCGAACGCCTGGCGGTGCATGAAGTCGGGGTTCCAGCGCTCGGTGGCCGGCCGCGGCGTGCTGCGGCCGTAGCCGGGGCGCGAGTAGACGAGGCAGCGGCAGCCGAGTGCTCGGCAGAGGCGCTCGGGGAAGTCGCGCCACATCGAGAGCGAACCCAGGCCCTCGTGCAGGAACACCAGCGTCCAGCCGCCCTCGCCCACCCACGCATGCTCGATGCGCACCAGACGGCCGGCCCAGTCGACGTCGACGAACGCAGCGCTCACGCGCGGGCTTCCTTCTCGCGGAGCTTGAAGCGCTGGATCTTTCCCGTCGCCGTCTTCGGCAGCTCGCTGACGAACTCGATCTGGCGCGGGTACTTGTACGGCGCCAGCTTGTCCTTGACGAAGGCCTTGAGCTCGGCGTCGGTGGCCTCGCCACCCGCCTTGAGCACGACGAAGGCCTTGGTCTTGGTCAGGCCCTCGGCATCGGGCACGCCGATGACCGCGGCCTCCAGCACCGCCGGGTGCTGCACCAGCGTGGCCTCCACCTCGAAGGGGCTGACATAGATGCCGCTGACCTTGAGCATGTCGTCGCTGCGGCCGCCGTAGGTGTAGGTGCCGTCGGCGTTCTTGATGTACTT
>JAIYDH010000117.1 GCA_027487585.1 Rubrivivax sp. | reverse complement strand
TCTCATCGCCCATCACGATCGCTCCGACTGGGCGCCGCTGGCCTGGGTCTGGCTCGCGCAAGCGCGTATGCTCGCCACGAGACTAGCGAACTGAACATTTCGTTCACACCCTCTCAGGCAGCCGAGCGGTTCGGCACGGGGCGCTGGCCGGCGTAACCCATCAAGGGCCATGTCGAGGCGTCGGCAAAGAAGGCCGCATTGGTGAGCTCGCGCAGGGCCTGGTAGACCTGCTGGCGCAGTGCCACGGACGAGTCGCGCAAGTTCAGCAGCGCTGCTTCGACTTCACTGCCGCGCGCGTCGGCCCAGGGTGTGGGCACCCCGATCAGCAGGCGGCGGCCGGGCGTGCTGATGGCGATCGTGATGAGCTCGTCGATCTCGGCCTGCACACCCGGCGGCATGCCGCTGATGGCGGCCTCGAGTCGCTGGAGGTGGGCGTCGAGGGCGTGCTGCGCGGCGCTGGCGTCGACTGGAAGCAAGGGGCCGAGCACGCCGCGCGCGACGGCGGCAAAGAACTCACGGGCGGACGGGGTGAGCAAACCGTCGCGCCGCGCGGGCGACATAGTGGCCAGCAGGCCGGCACCGGCCGCCACCGCGACGCCGGCGACCAGACCCACCCGGAGCAAGGTTCGTCGTTGCATGCGCAGAGTGTTGCATCATCACGAGCCCGAGCCCTAGGGTCTGACAACTAGCCGCCGTGACCACGCCTCCTGCTGCGGATCAGATCCTCGCCGGCCTTCAGTGCGTGGCGCGCGAGAGAGAAGCACGCCGTGCGGACCCGGCCTTGGAGTCGGCCGTGGCGACCGTGAAGCGCTACCAGCATGCGCGCTTCGGCCAGACCTATGCCGACCTGATGGCCGAGCGGCGGTACGCGCGGGCCGCCGAGTTCTTCTTGAGCGATCTGTATGGGCCGGCTGACTTCACCGATCGCGATGCGCAGTTCGCTCGCATCGTGCCGGCGCTGGTGCGCCTGTTTCCCGGCCACATCGTAGCGACGGTGGCCGAGCTGTCGTCGCTTCATGCGGTGTCGGAGCGGCTCGACTCGGCCATGGCCAGGCTGCGCTTGGCCGGTGCCGACGGGGGCGGAGAGGCCGCGTTGGGGGGCATCGAGTACGGCAGGCTATGGCGCTCGGTGGGGGATGCATCGTCGCGCGAGCAGCAGATCGCGCTGATGGTGTCGGTCGGGCGGGCGCTGGATGGCTACACGCGCTCGATGCTGCTGCGGCAGAGCCTGCGCCTGATGCGCGGGCCTGCAACCGCGGCAGGCCTTGCCGCATTGCAGGGCTTTCTGGAGCGGGGCTTCGATACCTTTCGCGACATGCGCGGGGCCGATGACTTCCTGGCCACCATTGCCTCCCGTGAGCGAGCGCTGGCTGTGCATCTGTTTGCGGGTGGCAGCGGGCCCGAGCTGCCGGCTTAGTGCAAGCCCGGGTTCGCGCTGGGCCGGGCTGCGGCGACCATGTGCGCCCGCCATTCTTGAAGCTCCCCGTGCCGAATTTGCCGCAGCAGCCCTGGCTCTCTCAATACCCGGAAGGTGTGCCGGCTCAGGCCGACATCCACGCTTATCGCAATCTCGCCGAGGTGCTGGAGGCGGCCTTCCAGCGTTACCCCAAGCGGGATGCGCTGTGCTGCATGGACAGCCGCATGACGTACCGGGAGCTCGACGAACTGTCGCAGGCCCTGGGCGCCTGGCTGCAGACCCTGGGCCTCGAACGCGGCGACCGCATCGCGCTGATGATGCCGAACGTGCCGCAGTACATGGTGGCCTTGGCCGCCGTGCTGCGCGCTGGGTTTGTGGTCGTGAACGTGAACCCGCTCTACACAGCGCGGGAACTCGAGCACCAGCTCAAGGACTCGGGCGCCAAGGCCATCGTGGTGCTGGAGAACTTCGCCGCCACGCTGGAGGAGGTGATCGAGCGAACCGAGGTGCGGCACGTCGTGCTGGCCTCGCTGGGCGAATTGCTGGGATTCTGGCGCGGGCGGCTGATCAACTTCGCCGTGCGCCATGTGCGCAAGATGGTGCCGGAGTTTGCGCTGCCGCTCGGCGATGGCCGTACCGTCTCGCGTTTCGGAGAGGCGCTGGAACGAGGTTCGCGGCTGAGCATGCGGCGGGTGGAGATCTCGCCCGACGATGTCGCCTTCCTTCAGTACACGGGTGGCACGACGGGCGTGTCCAAGGGCGCCACCCTGCTGCACCGCAACGTGGTTGCGAACCTGATGCAGTGCGAGGCCTGGTTCAAGCCCATGCTCGACAAGGTGTCCGGCTCTCAGCTGACAGTGGTGTGCGCGCTGCCGCTGTATCACATCTTTGCGCTGACGATTTGCGCACTGATGGGCGCGCACATGGGCGCGATGAACCTGCTGATCCCCAATCCGAGAGACTTTCCAGGCTTCGTGAAGGCCTTGTCGAAGCACCGAGTGAACATGTTCCCGGCCGTGAACACCTTGTTCAACGCGCTGGCCAATGAACCTGACTTCGCCAGGCTCGACTTTTCTGGACTGGTGGTGTCGAACGGCGGGGGCATGGCCGTGCAGAAGGCGACCGCCGACCGCTGGTTGCGCATCACGGGTTGCCCGATCGTTGAAGGCTACGGCTTGTCCGAGACCTCGCCGGTGGCGACGAGCAATCGCCTTGATCTGCACGAGTTCAGCGGCACCATCGGCTTGCCGGTGCCGAGCACCGAGATCGCCATTCGTGACGACGAAGGAAGAGACTTGTCGATTGGCGAAGCCGGCGAGATCTGCATCCGCGGGCCCCAGGTCATGGCCGGGTACTGGAACCGCCCCGACGAAACCGCCAAGGTCATGACGCAGGATGGCTACTTCAAGTCGGGCGATGTCGGCGTGATGGATGAGCGCGGTTACGTGCGCATCGTCGACCGCAAGAAGGACATGATCCTTGTGTCGGGTTTCAACGTCTACCCGAACGAGATTGAACAGGTCGTCAGCCAGCACCCGGGCGTACTGGAATGCGCTGCGGTGGGGATTCCCGACGAGAAGTCTGGAGAGGCTGTGAAGCTCTTTGTGGTGCGCAGCGATGGCACGCTGTCGGAAGACGACCTCTCGCGATACTGCCGCGACAACTTCACGGCGTACAAGCGGCCGAAGTACATCGAGTTTCGCGATGAACTTCCGAAGAGCAACGTGGGCAAGATCCTGCGTCGCGAGCTGCGGCAAGGCGCGCACTGAGCTGCGAAGCGCCTTTCGCGAGGCCGCCTTGAGCGGCCTTTTCTATGCCCACTGAAAAGCAGTCGCACAAAGGAAAGCGGGCCCGATTCAAAGAATCGGGCCCGTTTCGCTTTAATTAGCCTGACGATGTCCTACTTTCACACGGGAACCCGCACTATCATCGGCGCAAAGGCGTTTCACTGTCCTGTTCGGGATGGGAAGGAGTGGGACCACCTCGCTATGGTCATCAGGCTTGACCTGTTGCCACGTCGTCCAGCGGACGCCGCAGCCAATTCATAGAGTCTAAATCAGTTTTGATTGCGCCATTTCGGCATAAACACGACCCTCAGATCAGCCCGCATGCGCGGGCATCATCAAAGTTATAGGGTCAAGCCTCACGAGCAATTAGTACCGGTCAGCTTAACGGATTACTCCGCTTCCACACCCGGCCTATCAACGTCCTGGTCTCGAACGACTCTTCAGGGGGCTCAAGGCCCCGGCAAGACTCATCTTGAGACGAGTTTCCCGCTTAGATGCTTTCAGCGGTTATCTC
>JAIYDH010000403.1 GCA_027487585.1 Rubrivivax sp. | reverse complement strand
CGGTAGATGGCGACGATGCGCATGTCGGCGCCCGGCACCAGCTTCGGGATCTCGGCCAGGCTGTGCTGCACCAGCGGCCCGCCGGCCACCGCGCGCACCGCGATCAGGCTGACGAGCCCGTGCGCGAACTCCAGCACCTGCAGCGCCTCGGGGTACTCGACGAGCTTGCGGATGTAGGCCGTGACCGTCTGCTCCGGGCACAGCAGGTGGTCGACCGCAAAGCCGTCGCGCGCCATCAGCGCGCTGCCCTCCACGAAGTCGGGGCTGCGCACCCGCGCAATCGCCGTGGGCACGTTGAAGGAGTGCTTGGCCACCTTGCAGGCGACGAGGTTGGTCTCGTCCTGCGGCGCGCAGGCGATGAGCAGGTCGGTGTCCTCGATGCCGGCTTCCTGCAGCACGCTGGGCTGGATGCCGTTGCCAACCACGCCACGCAGATCCAGCCGGTCCTGCAGCCCGCGCAAGCGCGCAGGATCGCTGTCGATCACCGTGATGTCGTTCTTCTCGGACACCAGGCTCTCGGCCACGCTCTCGCCCACGCGGCCAGCGCCCAGGATCAGGATCTTCATGGCGGGCGAGTGTAGTCAGGCGGCGTGCTCGGCCAGGCTTGTCAGTCCGGGCCACCGAGCGCGGCCTTCGGCGCGGGCCGCCGCCAGGCGGCTTCAGACGGCGTGCAGCAGCGCCACCAACTGCGCCTGGCTGTGCGTGCCGGTCTTTTCGTACATCTGGCCGACGTGCGTGCGCACGGTCGAGATCTTCACGCCCAGCGCCTCGGCGGCGTGGGTGGGGCGCATGCCCTTGCACAGCATCTCGGCCAGCTTGGCCTGCGTCTGCGTGAAGCGGAAGCGGCGGCGCATGACGTCGGCGCGCGACAGCGTGACGCGCTCGATGGTGGCGACGATCCAGCCAAAGCCGCTGGGGATGCCGTCACCGGCGCTCATGCCGCGCAGCGAGATCTGCATCGGCGCGCCGCCACCTTCCATCTCGAGCGGCAGCGTCAGTTCCTGGCCACCGGCCAGCGCGGTGGCCCAGTACGACAGCGGCACCCAGCGCCCGGCCTGGCGCAGCGCCACGCGGCCGCCGGCGTCGAGCCACAGGCCGTCGCGGCGCTCGATGCGGCGCGACGCCGCCGGGTTGGCCTCGAGCACCACGCCTTGCGCGTCGGCCACGAAGAGCGGCGACTCCAGGCGCTCGAGCAGGCAGTGGCCGAGGGCGGCGAGCCGGGCAACCCGGTTGCTTGGTGCGTGCGCGTGGGGCGCGGCCTGGTGTGCAGCCTGGGCAGCGGTGTGGTCGGCGGCGATGTTCATGGTGCTCTTCCTCCGGGGGTGGCCCGACTCGTTCGTCGGATGGATGCATTCCACCCGCGGGCCTCCGCTCCGTGAATGACACCTTGGTATCCGTTCTCCCGCCGCCACCGGGTGGGCGGCCGGTGATCCGTGAACCGCGTCACGGCCAGGAACGCGCAGGCGACCGGCGCGGTGGTTCTCGATGAAGTCGGGCGCCGAGCGCCCGCCGGCGGCGATCAGATGGCGGCGGAGAGTGGGGTCAGGGCGGACTGCGGGGGGCTGCCGCGGTGGCGGCCTGGGCCGCACCAGGGGCCGAGGCGGCCAGGAACTCCAGCACCGGCGCCAGGCTGCGCACCGGGTCTTCTTCCTGCGGCACATGGCCCAGCTCGGGGAACTCGACCAGGCGGCTGCCGGGAATGAGCCGCTGGAACTCGCGCCCCACGGCCGGCGGCACGAGCCGGTCGCGCCCGCCCCACAGCAGCAGTGTGGGCAGCCGCAGCGTGCCGATGCGCTCGGCGTGCTCGCCCGGCACCATCAGCGCCAGCCGCTCGACGAGCGCGGCGCGGTTGCCGTCGCGCAGCGTCAGCTCGTAGTAGCGGTCCACCAGCGCCGGGGTCACGCGGGCCGGGTCGCCATACACGCTGCGCACGCTCTGCTCCACCAGCTCGCGCGGCAGCGTCCATTCACTCAAGAGCCGCAGCCCCGGCGTGCGCGCCACCACAAAGCCCAGCGGCACCACCTCCGGCACGAAAGCCGGCCCGACGGCGTCCACCAGCACCATCGCCGCCACGCGCTGCGGCGCCGCGTAGGCCGAGCGCCAGGCGACTTCGCCGCCCAGCGAATTGCCGGCGATGACGAAGCGCGACACCTGCAGCGCATCGAGCAGCTCGAGCGTGAAGCGCGCGTAGGTGTCGCCGTGATAGCGCTCGCCTTCCCAGCGGCCGGTGAAGGGCCCGGTCAGGCCGAAAGCCGGCAGGTCGAAGCTGATGACGCGCCGGCCCTGGCGCACCAGCGCCTTGGCCCAGCCCTCCCAGGTGTGCAGGCTGGCGCTGGTGCCGTGCACCAGCACGATGGGCAGCGGGTCGTCACGAGGGCCCTCGTCGCGCACGTGCACGAGCTGCCCGCCGAGATCGACAAAGTCCGACGGCGCCGGCGCCCAGCGCGCCACCAGCACCTCGACCGGGCGATCCGGCATGCGCAGCCACGACAGCGCCAGCACCGTCAGCAGCAGCAGCACGCCCAGCAAGCGCAGCAGTCCAGTGGCCCAGCTCATGCATGGATTCTAGGAACGGCCCACCGGAGCCTTGGCGCAGAATCGCCGCCGTCGCAACCCGAAAGCGCCGCATGAGCCTCGACCAGCACCTCGACCGCCGCACCTTCAACGCCCTGCTCGCCGGCGCTCCGCTGGCCGGCGCCCTGCCGCTGGCCGACGCGCAGACGGCGCGCGACCGCATCGTCATCGGCATGGCGCTCGAGCCCGCGCCGGGCCTGGATCCCACCAGCGCCGCCGCCGCGGCCATCGGCGAGGTGGTGCACCTGAACATCCTCGAGGGCCTGACGAAGATTGCCCCCGACGGCGCCGTGACGCCGCTGCTGGCCGAGAGCTGGCTGCAGGGCATCGACGGCCGCACTTACACCTTCCAGCTGAAAAAGGGCGTGCGCTTCTCCGATGGCAAGCCCTTCGACGCCAACGCGGTGAAGTTCAGCTTCGACCGCGCACGCGCGCCCAACAGCACCAACAAGGCCAAGAAGGCGGTGTTCGAGAACATCTCCAGCGTCTCGGTGCAGGGGCCGCACACGGTGATCCTGGTGCTCGACAAGCCCGAGGCGCTGCTGCCCTTCCGGCTGGGCGAGAACACCGCCGTCATCCTGCACCCCGATTCCGCCGCGCAGGCCGCTACCAAGCCCATCGGCACCGGCCCCTACGTGCTCGACAGCTGGAACCGCGGCTCGAGCATCGTGCTCACCGCCTCGCCCACGCACCGCGACGCCGCCAAGCTGCGCATGAAGCGCGCCACCTTCCGCTTCATCAACGAACCCGCCGCGCAGGTGGCAGCGCTGCTGGCTGGCGACGTGGACGCCATCCCGCGCTTCGGCGCGCTGCAGGCCATCAAGCAGTTCCAGGCCGACAAGCGTTTCGAGGTCGTGCTGGGCAGCACCTCGGGCAAGGGCATCGTGGCCATCAACAACCGCAAGGCGCCGCTGTCCGACGTGCGCGTGCGCCGCGCCATCAGCCACGCCATCGACCGCAAGGCCTTCATCGACGGCGCCCAGGAGGGCCTGGGCACGCCCATCGGCAGCCACTTCGCGCCCACCGACCTGGGCTATCTCGACCTGACGGGGATGTACCCGCACGACCCCGACAAGGCCCGCGCCCTGCTGCGCGAAGCCGGCGTCACGACGCCGCTGAACCTGACGCTGACGCTGCCGCCGCCGGCCTACGCGCGCAAGGGCGGCGAGATCGTCGCGGCGCAGCTGGCCAAGGTGGGCATCGCGGCCAAGATCGAGAACGTCGAGTGGGCCCAGTGGCTCAGCGGCCCGTTCAAGGGCAACTTCGACCTCACCATCATCAACCACGTCGAGCCGCTCGACTACGCCACGGCCTACGCCGACCCGGCCTACTACTTCGGCTACGACAGCGCGCGCTTCCGCGGCCTGGTGTCGACGATGGCCTCGACGACCAACCAGCGCGAGAAGGCCCGCCTGTGGCGCGACATCCAGCGCCAGCTGGCCGAAGACGCCGTCAACGCCTTCGTGTGGAACCCGGCGCAGGTGTCGGTGGGCAAGCGCGGGCTGCGCGGGCTGTGGACCTCGAGCCCGATCTTCGCCAACGACCTTGCGGCGCTGAACTGGGCACCGCCGCCCACCAAGGGCTGAGCCGCGCGGCCTTGAAGGCGAGTTCATGAGCGAAGCCACCATCCGCCGCTTCTACGAGGCCTTCGCGCGGCT
>JAIYDH010000130.1 GCA_027487585.1 Rubrivivax sp. | reverse complement strand
CGATGGCGCCAAGGTGCCGGACGGCCAGCACCGCATGTTCCTGCAGGTGGCCGACGACAAGGGCAACACCACCGAGCAGGAGCTGCGCTTCCGCGTCGGGGGCGCGCTGTGAAGCAGCGTCTCGCGCAGGCTGCCGGTGCCTGGGCGTTGGCCTGCTGTGTGGGCGGCATGGCCCCCGCGGCACTGGCCCAGTCGTCCAGCGCCGCAGCGCCGGGCACCAAGCAGATGATCGACGCGCTGATGCCCGCGGGCACCAAGGGCCGCAACCTGCTGGTGCGGCAAACGGCCGAGACCCCGGCCGCCGCGGCGTCGGGCGCGGCACCGGCGGCACCAGCGGCGCCCGCTGCACCAGCCGCGGCCGAGCCGGCGCCGAGCCTGTCGCTGGCCATCCAGTTCGAGGCCAATTCCTCGCGGGTGCGCCCCGAAAGCGGCGGCCTGCTGGGCGACCTTGTCGCGGCCATGATCTCGCCGGAGCTCAAGGACGTGCGCTTCGTCATCGAAGGCCACACCGATGCCCGTGGCAACGCCGCAGCCAACCGCCGGCTGTCGCAGGAGCGTGCCGAAGAGGTGCGCCAGTACCTGGTGCTGCTGGGCGTGCACGCCTCGCGCCTGAAGGCGGTGGGCAAGGGCTCCAGCGAGCCCGCGAACACCAAAGACCCGCTGGCCGCCGAAAACCGCCGCGTGCGCGTGGTCACCGTCCAATGAACATCTTCCGCACCACCCTGGCGGCCGCACTGGCCGCCTGCAGCCTGGCCACGACGGCCCAGCCGCAGCCCGCCGAACGCAACACGCGCCACGCGCTGATCATCGGCATCGGCAAGTACACCGATCCCGACGTGCCGCCGCTGCTGGGCGTGGTGCACGACATGGACAGCGCCCGCCGCATGGCCCGCGCGATGTCGGTGCCCGAAGCCAACATGCGCGTGCTCCGCGACGCCGAGGCCACGGCCGAGCGCATCCGCCAGGAGATCAGCTCGCTGCAGCAGCGCATGGCCGAAGGCGACCGCCTGTTCGTCTACTTCTCGGGCCACGGCACACGCTGGTACGACGAGTCCACGCGCAAGGACGGCTGCACCGAGGGCCTGCTGGCCGCCGACGGCAAGGTGCTCACCAACGTGGAGCTCGGCGAGCGCCTGGCGCCCATCACGCGCAAGGCCGAGAAGGTGCTGGTGTTCTACGACGCGTGCTTCTCGGGCGGCGTGGCCAGCGAGCCCTTTCGCACGCGTTCGCTCACGCTGGGCGCCAGCCAGGTGACGCCCAAGTTCACGCGCGTCGGCGCGCCCGAGGCCTGCGCCAAGCCGAGCAACTTCAAGGGCCGCTCGCTCGACTCGCAGATGACGGTGAGCCGCGCGCTGCCGCAGAACGTGGTGCACATCGCCGCCAGCCGGCCCGACGAGGTGAGCTTCGACAACAGCGCCAGCGGCGGCTTTGCCACCACGGCCTGGCGCGACTGCCTGCTCGGCCAGGCCCGCGACACCGACGGCAGCGGCGCCGTGACGGTGGACGAGATCACCGCCTGTGCGCAGGCCCGGGTGAACAAGGGCCTCGAAGGCCAGCCCGGCATCAGCGGGCAGCAGATGACGGTGGCGGGCAACCGCAGCTTCGTGCCGGCCTGGATGAGCGCGGCCTTTGCGTCGTCCAAGCCACCGGCACCGGCACCGGCACCGGCACCGGCACCGGCACCCGCACCCGCACCCGCACCAGCGCCAGCGCCAGCACCAGCGTCAGTGGCTGCGGCACCGGTGGCGCCAGCGCCTGCCCCAGTGGCGGCGCCCGTGGTGGCGCCTCCTGCGCCGCCGACCGTCGCGACCGCACCGGCCGCTTTGCCCACGCCGACCCCAGCGCCCGCCCCCACTCCCGCGCCAGCACCCACGCCCACGCGGGTGGCCACGCCGGCCGAGATCCTGGCCGAGCTGCACGCGCAGCGCGACGGCGGCCGTGCCGTCACCGCGGTGTCGCGCCAGCCCCAGCTCAAGATCGGCAAAGACCTGCTGCAGCTCGACATCACCCCCGCCAAGGACGGGCACCTGTACATCGCCCTGGCCGGTTCCGACGGCAAGAGCCTGTACCTGCTCTACCCGAACGACCTCGCCAAGGACAACGCCGTCAAGGCCGGGCAGAAGGTCTCGCTGCCGTCCAAGGGCTGGGAGATCGTCGCGGGTGGCCCGGCCGGCACCGAGACGCTGCTGGTGATGGTGACCGACGCACCGCGCGAGCTTTCGGGCCTGGCGCAAGAGAAGGCCGGGCCGTTCATGAAGTCGCTGCTCGACGGCGCAGGGCGCTCGCGGCTGCAGTGGGTGCTGTCCAACGGCACGCCGGCCGAGGGTTGCGGCAAGGGCGGCAAGCCGTCTTGCTCGGACGCGTTTGGCACGGCGCTGGTGAAGGTGCAGACGGTGAACTGAGAGGCCCGGGCGCGGGCCGGGGCTTCGACAGGCTCAGCCCGAACGGGTAGCGGATAGCGGTGGTTGGGCGCAGGGCTACAGCGCGCGGCTGACGAGCCGGAAGTCCGCGTCTTCGGCGAAGGGCTTCACCGCGAACCCGAGGCTCTTCATCAGGCGCAGCATGCCGCTGTTCTGCGCCAGCACGAGGCCGTCGATCTCGGTCAGGCCTTTCTCGCGCGCGACCTCGATGATGCTTTCCATCAGCCGCGAACCCAGGCCGCGGCCGGCAAAGTCGTCGGCCACCAGCAGGCTGAACTCGCAGCTGGCCTGGTCGGGGTTGGTGATGATGCGCGAGACACCCACGATGCGTTCGCTCGCCGGCCCGCCCTCGGCGGCGGGGGCCCCGTCGCTGGCCACGGCCACCAGCGCCATCTCGCGGTCGTAGTCGATCAGCGTCAACCGTGCCAGCAGCGGCGCCGGCAGCTCGGTGATGGCGCTGGCAAAGCGCATGTAGCGGCTCTCGGGCGTGAGCGAGCGCACCAGCGTCTGCAGCATCTGGGCGTCGTCGGGCTGGATCGGCCGCACCAGCACCTCGCCGCCACCGGCCAGCGGCAGCCGCTGCTCGTGGCGCGCCGGGTAGGGCTGGATCGCGAGGTGGTGGTAGTCGGCCACTCGCTGGCCACCATGCCCGCCGCCCAGCGCGGAAGACGCCGCCTGCACGACGATGCGCGCATCCACCGCCACCGCGCCGTGCTCGTCGACGATCAGCGGGTTGATGTCCATCTCGCGCAGCTGCGGGAACTCGCAGACCATCTCGCTCACGCGCAGCAGCACCTGCTCAATGGCCTCGCGGGCGGCCGGCGGCAGGCCCTCGGCCCCCACCGCGCCGACGGCACCGACGGCACCGATTCGGGCCCGCTCCACCAGCCGCCGCGCCAGGAACAGGTTCAGCGGCGGCAGCTCCATGGCGCGGTCGGCGATCAGCTCGATCATCGTGCCGCCGGCGCCGAACACGATCACCGGGCCGAAGGGCTGGTCGGTGACGACCCCGACGCAGACCTCGTGGCCCCGCCGCGCGCGTGCCATCTTCTGCACCGTGACGCCGTTGATGCGCGCATCGGGCCGCGCGCGCTTCACACGCTCGATCAGCGCGGTGTAGGTGTCGCGGGCCGCGGTGCCGCTCTGGATGTCGAGCGCCACGCCGTGCACGTCGGACTTGTGCGCGATGTCGGGCGAATCGATCTTCAGCGCCACCGG
>JAIYDH010000116.1 GCA_027487585.1 Rubrivivax sp. | reverse complement strand
TCGCCGCCAAACGGCTGCACGCCCACGACGGCGCCGATCATGTTGCGGTTGACGTAGACGTTGCCCACGCGGGCGGCGGCGGCGATGCGCTCGGCGCGGGTGTCGATGCGCGTCTGCACGCCCAGCGTCAGGCCGTAGCCCAGCGCGTTGACCTGCGCCACCACCTCGTCCACCGTCTTCGCGGCCTGTCCCGGGCCCCAGCGCACCACGTGCAGCACGGGGCCGAAGATCTCGGCCTTGAGCGCGTCGATGCGGCTGATCTCGAAGGCCACCGGCGCCAGCAGGTTCGGCACCGCAGCCGCGGGCATCGGTGTGCGGCCCAGGAGGCGCGCCTCGCGCTCCAGCCGCAGCACGGCCGCGCCGATGGCGGTGTGCGCTTCTTCGTCGATCAGCGGGCCCACGTCGGTGGCGAGCAGCGCGGGGTCGCCCACCACCAGCTCGGCCATCGCGCCCTTGAGCATCTCGATCACACCGTCGGCGGAGGCCTCGTGCAACACCAAGAGCCGCAGCGCGCTGCAGCGCTGGCCGGCGCTGCGGAAGGCGCTCTGCACGACGGCGTCCACCACCTGCTCGGGCAGCGCGGTGCTGTCCACCACCATGGCGTTGAGGCCGCCGGTCTCGGCGATCAGCGGCACGATGGCGCCGTCCTTGGCCGCCAGCGTGCGGTTGATCAGCCGCGCCACCGGCGTGCTGCCGGTGAAGCACACGCCTGCCGTGTGCGGGTGGGCCACGAGCGCTGCGCCGACGGTCTCGCCCAGGCCGTGCAGCAGTGCCAGTGCGTCGGCCGGCACACCGGCGCGGTGCAGCAGCTCGACGAAGCGGGCCGCCACCACCGGCGTCTGCTCGGCCGGCTTGGCGGCCACGGTGTTGCCCGCCACCAGCGCCGCCACCACCTGGCCGGCGAAGATGGCCAGCGGAAAGTTCCACGGGCTGATGCAGACGAAGACACCGCGCCCCTTCAGGCGCAGCACGTTGCGCTCGCCGGTGGGGCCGGGCAGTTGCTGCTCCGCCAGGCGCGCCTCGGCCTGGTCGGCGTAGTAGCGGCAGAAGTCCACGGCCTCGCGCACCTCGGCCACGCAGTCGCCGAGCGTCTTGTGCGCCTCTTTCACGAGCAGGCCGCAGAACTCCGGCAGGCTTGCGTCCAGCTCATCCGCGGCGCGGCGCAGGATGGCGGCGCGCTCGGCCAGCGGGCGCGCGTGCCAGGCTTCGAAGCCGTGCGCCAAGCGCTGCATAGCGGTGTCGACGTCGGCGGGCGTGTCCATCGGCGGCGGCGCGATGCGCGTCAGCGCCACCGCGGCCTCGAGCGGCGCGCGCTGCGCGACGCAGGTCAGATCCGCGCCAGTGCTGTTGGCGCGGCCCGCGCCGTACAGCGCCACCGGCAGCGGCAGTGCCGATGCGGCCTGCGTGGCCACGGCGGCTTCCACAGGCGAGGCTAGCAGCTCGTCGGCGGCCACGGCCTCGTCGGCGAGCTGGTGCACGAAGCTGCTGTTGGCGCCGTTTTCGAGCAGCCGGCGCACCAGGTAGGCCAGCAGGTCGCGGTGCTCGCCCACCGGCGCATAGATTCGAAGCGGCGGGGGCCCCTCCCCGCCGCGCGCGGCAGGCCCGCCGGCGAGCACCTCGCGGTAGATGCCCTCGCCCATGCCGTGCAGGCGCTGCATCTCGAAGGCCGCGCCTTGCCGCTGCGCCAGCTGCACGATGGCCGCGATGGTGCCGGCGTTGTGGGTGGCGAACTGCGGGTAGATCACGGCGTGGTGCGCGATCAGCCGCGCCGCGCAGGCCAGGTAGCTGGCGTCGGTGTGGTGCTTGTGCGTGAACACCGGGTAGCCGGGCAGGCCGGCCTCCTGCGCGCGCTTGATCTCGCCGTCCCAGTAGGCGCCCTTCACCAGCCGCACCATGAAGCGCAGGCCGTGGGTTTGCGCGATGCGCGCCACCTCGTCCACCACCTCCAGCGCGCGTGTCTGGTAGGCCTGCACCGCCAGGCCGAAGCCCTGCCACTGCGGCTGCGTGGCGGCGATGTGCGCGGCGAGCTGCTCGAACAAGGCCAGCGAGAGCTCGAGCCGGTCGCTCTCTTCGGCGTCGATGGTCAGGTTCAGGTTGGCTGCCGCGGCCTCGTCGACGAGCAGGCGCACGCGCGGCAGCAGCACGGCGGCCACGCGCTCGCGCTGGGCGTCTTCATAACGGCTGAACAGAGCGGAGAGCTTGATGCTGATGCCATCGGCGGCCATCGGCGAGGTGGCCACGCGGCCACCGGCGATGCTGCGCAGCGCGTGGCGGTAGCTGGCCAGGTAGCGCTCGGCATCCAGCTCGGTGCGCGCGCCTTCGCCGAGCATGTCGTAGCTGAACGTCAGGCGCGGCTGGGCCTGGCGCTGTGCCGCGGCCTCGTCCATGGCCTCGCCGATGGTGCGGCCGAGCACGAACTGCCGGCCCAGTAGCTGGATGGCGCGCACGGTGGCCGCCACCACGGTGCGCGAGCCCAGGCGCTGCATCAGGCCCGGGGGGTTCTCGCTCTCGGGGAGGAACCTCTTCGACATCGCGATGGCGCTGGCCGAGATTTGCGCCAGCATCTTGTGCGGGCCCTGAGCGTCACGGTTCGCGGGGCCGCCCTCGCCGTCGAAGTCGGCACGGCCCAGCTGGTCGGCCGTCAGCGCGATGGCGGTTTCGGCGTCGGGCACGCGCAGCAGCGCCTCGGCCAGCCGCATCAATGCCAGGCCTTCGCTGCTGGAGATGGGGTACTCGCGCAGCAGGCTCTCGAGGGCCCAGAACGGCGCCGGCTTCTCGCGCACCGCCTGCACCCAGGGCCGGGCCATGGCGATGACGCCCGGCCACGGCAGCTGCCCCTGCAGCTGCTGCAGCAGGGCCGCCACCACCTCGGGCTCGGGCCGGTACGGGAATGGCAGGCGCGGGGCGGGGTTCAGGGTCGATGGCATGGCGGGTTCCGGGCAGGGCATGGAAGATGCGCAGCTTAGGCGGCACCCGGGCGCATGCGATTCGGAATTCGAGGCCGCCGACGGAGAATCATTCACCATGGACGCCCGCAGCGACAGCGACACCCCCACCCGCGAGATCGACAAGATCGACCGCCGCATCCTGCGCGTGCTGCAGGCCGACGGCCGCATCAGCAACCTCAAGCTCGCCGAGGAGGTGCACCTGTCGCCGACCGCGGTGCTCGAGCGCGTGAAGCGCCTCACGCGCGAGGGCTACATCCTCGGCTACGAGGCACGCCTGAACCCGGTGAAGCTGGGCCAGGGCCTGCTCGTGTTCGTCGAGATCCTGCTCGACCGCACCGTGCACGACGTGATGGACAGCTTCAAGGCCGCCGTGCAGGTGCGCCCCGAGATCCTGGAAGCCCATCTCGTGGCCGGCGGCTTTGACTACCTGCTGAAGACACGAGTGGCCGACATGGCCGCCTACCGCGAGTTCATCGGCAGCGTGATCTGGACACTGCCCGGCGTGCGCGAAACCCGCACCTACGCCGTGATGGAAGAGGTGAAGAGCACCTCGCTGTTGCCCGTCTAGTGGGTTGCGCCGCGGTGTGTTCTGTACCTGTCGATCGCAGGGCGCAGGGAGTCAGAGTCGGGTGTCCGCTGCGGGGAGGCCGTGGCGGAGAACTCTTCACGGCCCTTGGCGGCCGTTCAACCGACACCCGCTCACCCCCGCCTCCGTTCGGGCTGAGCCTGTCGAAGCCCTCCTCTCAGCATCGCGCGTCGCGGCAGGCGGTGCACGGTGCGGGCGCTAGGTGTGGCGGTCGGCCCTGTGAGCCGACTCCCTTGCGCTGCTCGCCTTGAGGGGCACCGCAAAACTGGCTGCGTTCGCTGGCGCGAACTCCGCTCAAACACTTGCGGTGAGTCAGTTCACGAAGCGCGCTGCGCGCGCCCCCCCTCAAGTCTGCGCTGCTCAGCGCCCCACATAGCGCCCGCACCGTGCACCGCCTGCCGCTCAGGGAGAGGTTGTGGTGTTCAGTCCGAACCCAACCCCGAACGTTGCAAAGGGCTGTGCGGGCGGGGGCTGCGGCG
>JAIYDH010000310.1 GCA_027487585.1 Rubrivivax sp. | reverse complement strand
CTCAGACCTGCCAGTGCGCGCGGTGCTCTTCGGCGTAGCGCTCGAAGGCGATCGGCGCGTGGCCGGTGATGCGCTGCACGGCGTCGGTGGTGCGCTCCGAGTAGCCGGCCTTGAAGTAGCCGAGGATGAGGTTCAGGAACTCGGCATACGGCTGCGGCAGGCCGGCGCCGAGCAGGGCTTGCAGCATGGCTTCGGGCGGGATGTCCTGGTAGCGGATGGCGCGGCCGGTGGCCTTGGACAGGATCGCGGCCACCTCGTCGTGGTCGAGGGCGCGGGCGCCGGTGAGGTCGAAGTCGGCGTTGTCGTGGGCGTGGTTGCTCAGCAGCTCGGCAGCCACGGCGGCGATGTCGCGGGCATCGATGAAGCTGCCCTTGGCGCTGCCGGTGGGCAGGAAGATCGTGGCGGCGTCGCGGATGCCGGCCAGCCAGAAGGTGTGGAAGTTCTGCATGAACCAGTTCGGCCGGATCACGTTGAACGCCACGCCGCTGGCTTCGAGCTGCAGCTCAGCCTGGCGCAGCGGGGCGCTCGGGTCGGCGTTGGCGCCCATGGCCGACATCAGCACCACCTTGTCCAGGCCTTGCACGCGCGCCTGCTCGATCAGCGGGCCGAGCAGCTCGTGCTGGTTCACGTGGCCGGGCGGGGCCAGCAGGAAGGCGCGGTCGACGCCCTCGAAGGCGTGCTTCAGGCCCTGGTGGGTGACGAGGTCGAGCTGCACCTGATCGGGCGCGGTGGGCGCGCGGCTGGTGGCGCGGCGCACGGTGTGGCCGGCGGCGGCCAGGCGGGTGGCGAGCTCGCTGCCCACGGTGCCGCTGGCGCCGACGATGAGGGTGGTGGTCATCTGGGGTTCCTGTTTGAGGGGTTGTCGATGGATGGACGATAAAGATCGCTTCCCGTACCAGGAATGGCTTGAAGTTCAATATTCATGTCCATGCGTACTTCATGATCGACATGAATGACAATCCGCGGATGGATCTTCTGAGCGATGTTCTTCAGCAGGCCGGCCTGCAGCGCCGGCTGCTCGATCTGCGCCACCTGCCTGCGGCCACGGCGCTGCGCTTTCCCTGTGAGCGCAGCATGGGCTTCCATGTCGTCACGCAGGGTCGGGCGTGGGTGCATGCGCCGGGCGCAGCCGAGCCGCTGGCGCTGGCGGCCGGCGACATCGCCTTCATGGCGCGGGGCTGCGTGCATGTGCTGGCCACGGTGCCGCAGCTGCACGGCCTGCAGCCGCAGCCCATCAGCGGCACCTGGGGCGGCGCGGCGGCCCCGGATGGCACCGCTCCCGAGGCGGCCTCGGTCATCAGCGGCGCCTACCAGCTGTGGCACACGCCGCTGCACCCGCTGTTTGCCGAGCTGCCCGACTGGTTCGTGCTCACCGCGGCCGAGATGCCGCGGCTGGGCCCGCTGGCGCTGGCGGCATCGATGCTGGCCGACGAAGCCGGCCGCGCCCACGACGGCGCCGCATCGCTGGGCAGCGACGTGCTCGTGCACGGCCTGCTCGACGTGTTGTTCGTGCAGCTGCTGCGCGAGCTCGTGCTGCGCCGCGGTGGCGGCGGCAGCGGCTGGAGCCAGGCCGTGCGCGACGCGGCCATCCACCGTGCCGTGGCGCTGCTGCAGGCCGACGTGGCGCGGCCCTGGACGCTGGAGCTGCTGGCGCAGGAGGCCGGTCTGTCGCGCACGGCGCTGGCCGAGAAGTTCCGCGATGCGATGGGCGAAACGCCCCTGGCGCACCTGCGCACGCTGCGCCTGCAGAAGGCCATGCAACTGCTGGGCGAGCCGCGGCGCAAGCTCGATGAGGTGGCGCGCGCCGTCGGCTACCAGGACGCCTTTGGCTTCTCGAAGGCCTTCAAGCGGGCCGTGGGCGTGTCGCCAGGCGAGTTCCGCCGGCGCGACGCGGCCGAGCGCGCCTCGCCCTGGCGCTGGGGTGCTTCAGCGACCGGCACCTGATCACGCGCCCGACAGCGACAGAGGAATTCGCGCCAGAGGCGTGGCTGGTCTTTACCCGCCGCGGGCCCTGCGATAGGCTGTATATTCATACAGTACCGCCGGCGCCGCCTGAGCTGAAGAGATGCCCTTCGCACCCAGGGTGTGGGTGGGCTGTTCGGAAGCCGCTTTCGAAGACGCCGCACCCATCGAAGGTCACGCGATGCCCAGTCCTCACCACGCCCCGCCACCTCGCCTGCTCGACCTGCTGCGCCAGCACATCCGGCTCTTGCACTACAGCATCCGCACCGAGGAGGCCTATGTGCACTGGGTGCGCGCCTTCATCCGCTATCACGGACTGCGCCACCCGTCCGAACTCGCCGGGCCCGAGATCCAGGCCTTCCTCACCTGGCTGGCCAATGAACGCGAGGCCGCGCCAGGCACGCACCGCCAGGCCCTGTCGGCACTGCTTTTTCTCTACCAGAAGGTGTTGCGCCAGCCGGTGCCGTGGATCGAGGAGATCGGCCGTCCACGCAGCCAGCGCCGCTTGCCGGTGGTGCTGTCGATGGCGGAGGTGCAGCAGTTGCTGGCCGCGCTGGATGAGTTGCCCGCCAGTCCGCAGCAGGCGCCCTATGGCGTGGTCGCGCGGCTGCTCTACGGCACCGGCATGCGCCTGCTCGAAGGCCTGCGCCTGCGCGTGAAGGACATCGACTTCGATCGCCGCGCCGTCATCGTGCGCGAGGCCAAGGGTTTCAAGGACCGCGTCGTGATGCTGCCGGCCGCGCTCGAGGCGCCGCTGCGCGAGCAACTCGAACGCGCCAAGGCCGTCTGGCAGGCCGATCGTGCCGCGGGCTTGGCCGGCGTGCACCTGCCACAGGCGCTGGCCCGCAAGTACCCGCGTGCCGCCGACTCCTGGACATGGCATTGGGTCTTCCCGCACAGCCAGCTCACCGACGATCCGCGCACCGGCCTGCGGCGCCGGCACCACCTGCTCGAGGGCAGCTTCCAGCGCGCCTTCAAGACCGCGCTGCAGGCCACGGCCATCCCCAAGCCGGCCTCGCCGCACACGCTGCGCCATTCGTTCGCCACCCACCTGCTGCAGTCGGGCTATGACATCCGCACCGTGCAAGAACTGCTCGGCCACACCGATGTCAGCACGACGATGATCTACACGCATGTGCTGCGCCTGGGCGGCGGCGCCGTGCGCAGCCCGCTCGACAGCATGGGGCCCATGCCGGCCGCGCCGGGCTTGACGGCGCCGCTGCCGGCCGAGGCCGAGCGCTACCCCACCGGGCGGCCGGCCGCCACCGTCCGCACCGCCCGCGAGCCCGCCCCCGAAGAGCGCCTGCCGTGCCTGCCCAAGACCCCCCCCGCCCTCCTCACGCGCTACAGGCCTACGCCGAGCTTCACTGCCGCAGCAACTTCAGCTTCCTGAGCGGCGCCTCGCACCCCGAGGAACTGGTCGCACGGGCGCAGGCGCTGGGCTACGCCGCGCTGGCGATCACCGACGAGTGCTCGCTGGCCGGCGTCGTGCGCGCCCACGCCGAGGCCGAGCGCCTGAAGATGCGGCTCATCGTCGGCTGCGAGATGCAGCTGTCGCACACGGCGGCGCCTGGCAAGCTGCCTGGGCCGAGCACCCAGGCCGCGCCTAGCGCGCCGGTTTCGTCGCCGCCGCCGCCCCCACCGTCTGCACTGCCGCCGGCCATCGATGCCGCCCAGGCCGCCGTGCAGGCCGTGGTGGCGGCCGCCACGCGGCAGGTGCATGCCGACCGTGCCCGCGTCGACGCGGCGGCGCCACCGCCGCCCGAGCCGTCGCCACCGGCGGGCCTGGCGCGGGCCGCCGATGCCGTACGCCAGGCCGAGCCGCGCCTGGTGCTGCTGGCGCAGTCGCGCCGCGGCTATGGCAACCTGGTGCAGTGGATCACGCTGGCGCGCCGCCGAGCCGCCAAGGGCCAATACCTGGCCACGCGCGCCGATGTCGAAGGCCGCATCGCCAAGGTGCCGATGCTCGCCGGCCTGCCAGGCTGCTTTGCGCTGCTCGTGCCCGAGCCGGGCCAGGGCTTCGAGACCCTGTTCGACCACGCGATGTGGCTCAAGACCTGGTTCGGCACCGAGCGCGCCGCCCTCGCCGTGCAGCGCCGCCACGGCGCGCAGGATCTGGCTGCGCTGCAAGTGCTGCAGCGCGTGGCCCAGGCCACCGGGCTGCCGCTGGTGGCCACGGGGGGCGTGTGCCTGCACCGCCGCTCGCGCAAGGCCTTGCTCGACGTGCTCACCGCCACGCGCCTGGGCACCACGGTGGCCGGCGCGGGGCTGGCGTTGCAGGCCAATGCCGAGGCGCACCTGCGCTCGCGGGCGCGCCTGGCGCAGCTGTTCCACCCCGAATGGCTCGAGGCCACGGTGGCCATCGCCGGCACCTGCGCCTTCAGCCTGGGTGAGCTCAAGTACGAGTACCCGCGCGAGATCACACCCGCCGACCACACGCCCACGAGCTGGCTGCGCCAGCTGACGGAAGACGGCCTGAAGAGCCGCTTCCCGACCGGCGAGCCGCCCGCCGTGCGCGCGATGATCGAGCACGAGCTCGCGCTCATCGGCCGCCTGCGCTACGAGCCCTACTTCCTGACGGTGGCCGACATCGTGCAGTGGGCGCGCAGCCAGGGCATCCTGTGCCAGGGCCGCGGCAGCGCCGCCAATTCGGCTGTCTGCTACTGCCTCGGCGTCACCGCGGTCGACCCGGCCCGCACCACGCTGCTGTTCGAGCGCTTCATCAGCGAAGAGCGCAACGAGCCGCCCGACATCGACATCGACTTCGAGCACCAGCGCCGCGAAGAGGTCATCCAGTACATCTACCGCAAGTACGGCCGCCACCGCGCCGCGCTCACGGGTGTCGTCATCAGCTACCGCCCGCGCAGCGCACTGCGCGACGTGGGGCGTGCCCTGGGCATCGACCTCGCGCGCATCGAGGCGCTGTCGAAGTCACAGCACTGGTTCGACGGCCGCCACATCAACCCCGAGCGCCTGCGCGAAAACGGCTTCGACCCCGATGCGCCGCTCGTGCGCCACTGGATGACGCTGACGAACGAATTGATCGGCTTCCCGCGCCACCTGAGCCAGCACCCGGGCGGCTTCGTCATCGCGCGTGACGACCTGGCCGAGCTCGTGCCCGTGGAAAACGCCGCGATGGAAGGCCGCAGCGTCATCCAGTGGGACAAGGACGATCTCGACACGCTCGGCCTGCTCAAGGTCGACATCCTGGCCCTGGGCATGCTGAGCGCCATCCGCCGCGCGCTGGTGATGGTGGGTGCGAAGCAGGGCACGCCGATGGAGCTGCACCAGGTGCCGGCCGAGTGCGCGCAGACCTACGACATGCTCTCGCGCGGCGACAGCGTCGGCACCTTCCAGGTGGAGAGCCGCGCGCAGATGAGCATGCTGCCGCGCCTGCGGCCGCGCTGCTTCTACGACCTCGTGATCGAGGTCGCCATCGTGCGGCCCGGCCCCATCCAGGGCGGCATGGTCCACCCCTACCTGCGCCGCCGCAACGGCGAGGAGCCGGTCGACTACCCCAGCGACGAGGTGCGCCAGGCGCTCGAGCGCACGCTCGGCGTGCCCATCTTCCAGGAGCAGGTGATGCAGCTGGCCATGCTGGCCGCCGACTTCACCCCCGGCGAGGCCGACCAGCTGCGCCGCGCCATGGCCGCCTGGAAGCGCAAGGGCGGCCTCGGCCCCTTCCACGAGCGGCTGGTGGGCCGCATGGTGGCCAAGGGCTACGAGCCCGAGTACGCCGAGCGCATCTTCAAGCAGATCGAGGGCTTTGGCGAATACGGCTTCCCCGAGAGCCACGCCGCGAGCTTTGCGCTGCTGGTGTACGCCAGCGCGTGGCTGAAGTGCCATCACCCCGATGCCTTTTTGGCGGCACTGCTCAACTCGCAGCCGATGGGCTTTTACGCGCCGGCACAGCTGGTGCGCGATGCGCGCGAGCACGGCGTGCAGGTTCAGCCGGTGTGCGTGGTGGCGAGCGCGGCCGAGACCACGCTCGAGGCCGCCGAGCACCCAGCCTCGCTGCACCCCGTGCGCCTGGGCTTCAGCCGCATCTCAGGCTTCAGCGACGAGGCCGCGGCGCGCCTGGTGGCCGCGCGGGCCCAGGCGCCGTTTGCCGACGCCGAAGACCTGGCCCGCCGCGCGCAGCTCGATGCCCACCACCTGCGCCTGCTGGCCGAGGCCAATGCGCTGGTGGCGCTCGCGGGCCATCGCCACGAGGCCGCCTGGGCCGTGGCCGGCGTGGACACGCGCGCCACGCCCATGCTGGCGCGCACCCGCACCGCCGAGCCCGCGCCCACGCTGGCCGCACCGGGCGCGGCCGACACCGTGCTGGCCGACTACCGCGCCACGGGCCTGAGCCTCACGCAGCACCCGCTGGCGCTGCTGCGCCCGCAGCTCGCGGCCTTCAAGGTGCTGCCGGCGAGCGTGCTGAAGCACTTCCCCGATGGCCGGCTGGCGCGCGCCAGCGGCATCGTCACGCACCGCCAGCGGCCCGAAACCGCCAAGGGCGTGGTCTTCGTGACGCTCGAAGACGAAACCGGCTCCGTCAACGTCATCGTGTGGCCGCGCGAGGTGGAGGCCCAGCGCCGGCCGCTGCTGGCCGCCACGCTGCTGACGGTGTACGGCGTCTGGCAATGCAGCAGCCAGCAGGGCGGCGAGGTGCGCCACCTCGTGGCACGCAAGCTGGTGGACCACTCGGCACTGCTGCAAGGCCTGGACAGCCGCAGCCGCGACTTCCGCTGAGTGCGAACCGGCCGGGCGCCGCCCGGCGCGCCCGCCTACAGCGCCAGCAGCACCGGCATGTCCAGCGTGGCCTCGTCGCAGTCCAGCGCCGCGGCGCGGCGTTCCAGCACCGCCCAGGGCCCGTCGTCCAGCGCCAGCAGCCCGTGGTGCCAGGTGCCTGCGGCGATGCGCATGCCTTGCTGGCCGTCGCTGAGCAGGGCCACGCAGTCCTCGGCCCTGGGCCTTTCAATGGCGGCCGGCGCGAGCAGCAGCACACAGCGTCGGGCGCCGCCCAGCGGCAGGAACACCTGGTCCGACAGCCGGTGGCGCTCCAGCACCCGCGCCTGCATTGGAAAGGGCCGCGCACTCGCCGCGTAGACCGCCAGCACCGCGCGGCCCTCTTCGTGCTGCAGGTTCAGCGAGGGCACGGCCTCGTGCCGGATCGAGGTGCCGCCGTTGACCGCAGCGCCCGACGCGGCCGGCTCGATCAACGAACCGAAGGGCGCCATCGCTGCTGCCGTCAGCGGCCGGGGCTGCAGCGGCCTCATGCCCGGCGGCCCGGTTGGGAGTGGTTCATGTCGACACGGGGTTGGGGGTTGGGGGACGGCGGTCAGCGGCCGGCGTCGAGCAGGGCCTGCACCTGCGCGACCGAGGGGCTGTGCTCGAAGCGCAGCACGCGGGCATGGGCCAGTGCAGCATCATCCGCCAGCACCAACTGGCGCGCGTGGCGGGCGCGCCAGGTTCGCAGCAGGTAGCGCAGCACGCCGTCGTGGTGGAACAAGCGCAGCAGCGACTCGCGGTTGCCGTTGCAGCAAGGCTCCCCCGTGAGGCCCCGCCGCAGCGTGCGCCACACCGTGCGGCGCAGCAGCAGCAGCAGCGGCAGGTCCAGCACCAGCAAATGCGTCAGCCGTGGCCACACATGCAGCTCGGTCGTGGCGCGGTAGTTGCCCACGATCACCCAGCCGGGCAAGGCCAGCGTGGGCGCCACGCGCCGCGCCAGTTCGTCGTGGCTCACGGCGTGCCAGCCGGGTTCCCAGTACAGCTCGTCGAGGTCGACGAAGGGCACGCCCAGCGTCTGCGCCAGTGCGCGGCCGAGCGTCGTCTTGCCCGCACCGCTGCTGCCGATGAGGTGCAGCCGCAAGCGGTGCGCGCGGTGGATCTGCATGCTCGCTGCCGTGCCGCCCACGCTTCTAGCGCGCCGGGCGTGTGCAGTTGAAGAAGCCGTTGAGCGTCAGCCGGCCGGTGCGCGGATCGTCGGGCAGGGCGCCGGCCGGGCCGTTGTCGCTGCAATGGAACAGGCCGCCGTCGTAGAACATCGTGCGTTTGAAGCGCGCCGGCACCTGCAGCACACGTTCGAAGTAGTCGTTGCTGCCATGCATGTAGCCTGCGGGCACGCCCCAACGCTGCCTGAACGCGGCGGCATCGATCACGCCGGTCAGGGCCGGCGGCATCCACAACTCGAGCCCGGGGTAGGCGCTGTCGCTGGGGGCCTGGATGTGGCTGAACCACATCACGGAGAGTTCGATCAGCGCCTGCGGGTTGAGCAACAGGTCGTCGACCACCAGGCACTGGTCGCCCGGCATGTGCACCGGGTCCAGGGGCACGGCCTCGAGGCGGGCTTGCGGAATGAACCGCGGCAGGAAATCGCTCAACTCCATGGTGGCGCGCATTTTGAGGCCGGCATTGCCGCGCCTCGACCGCGCAGGCCCTGGCTCAGCGCCGAGGCAAGCCGAACCAGGGCCGCAGCGGCCCGGCCTGGCGCAGCACGCGCCAGGCCGCGAGCCCCCCAACAAAGGTCAGCACCACCAGCAGCGGCGCTTCGATGGCAGGGTGCAGGGCCAGCGGCAGCGCCGCCATGGCCAGCACGATGATGAGCGTCTGGTGCAGCAGGTACACCGGGAACACGGCCTCGTTGAGCGGGGCGCGCCAGCGGTGGTCGTGGTTCAGGTGGCGGCGCGCAAAGCCGAGCAGGGCCACCAGCGCGCTCCACTGCAGCGCGGCATGGGCTACGCGCTGCAGCGCGCGCAGGCCCTCGGGCGCGACAGGCATCGTGCGCACGTGCTCGAAGTACACGCCGATGCCCCACCAGGCCAGCAAGGCGGCTGCCAGCGCGGGCCAGCGCAGGGGCTCCAGCCGCGCCAGCAGCGCCGGCCGTGCCGCCAGCAGCACGCCGGCGAGGAACACGCTGAAGTAGCTGGCGTGGTTGTGCCAGTCGTCGACCAGCGCATGGGTCGAGCCGAAGTGGCTCAGCAGCGCCAGGCGCAGCAGCGCCAGCCAGGCGATGGGCAGCAGCCACCAGGCCCAGCCCGGCAAGGCCGCCAGCCGATCGGCCAGGGTCTGCAGGCCGGCCATTGGCAGCACGCGCCGCAGCAGCAGCAGCAACGCCGTGTACGCCAGCAGATACGGCAGGAACCACAGGTGGTTCCAGGTGGGCAGCACGAGGCAGTCGCTGCCGCGGCAGAAGCCGCCGTAGGCCGTGAAGTACAGGCCCAGGAACTGCAGGTAGCTGCCCGCGTAGCCGGCCTTCTGCACCACCTCGAAGTAGGACTGCGGCGGCACGACCAGCCACACGCCCACCACCAGCGGCAGCAGCAGCCGTGCCGCGCGTTCGCGCAGCAGGCCCTGCGGCCGCCGCTGCAGCATCCAGACCGTCGCCGCCCCCGACAGCAGGAACAGCAGGCTCATGCGCCAGGGTTGACTCAGGCGCATCAGCGGCTCGATCAGCGGCGACGCATGCGGCGACTTCACGTGCCAGTCCCAGCTCACGTAGTACATGCCGACGTGGTACAGCACGAGCAGTGCGAAAGCGCCGATGCGCAGCCAGTCGAGGAAGAACAGGCGCGGCGCTGCGGCGGCCAAAGGCGTGGGCATGCCGCTATGCTGCACAGAACGCGCCAGCAGCGCCAGGGCCGGAGCCGCACATGCACATCTACGACCAGGGACTCGACCGCCGCAGTGCCAACTTCACGGCGCTCAGCCCCGTCGCCTTTGTTGAACGCAGCGCCGAGGTCTTCGGCGACATGCCCGCCGTGTTGCATGGCGCGCGCCGCTACACCTGGGCGCAATGCCGCGAGCGCAGCGCACGGCTGGCGGCGGCGCTGCGCGCGCTCGGCGTGGGCCGGCTCGACACCGTCACGGTGATGCTGCCCAACACGCCCGAGATGGTCGAGGCGCACTACGCGGTGCCGGCGCTGAACGCCGTGCTGAACACGCTGAACACACGCCTCGATGCCGCCTTGCTGGCCTGGCAGATGGCGCATTGCGAGGCCAGGCTCGTGATCACCGACCGCGAGTTCGCGCCGGTGATGGCGCGCGCGCTCGAGCTGCTGCGCACCGAGCACGGCCGCACGCCGGTGGTGGTGGATGTCTGCGACTCTGAGTACACCGGCCCTGGCGAGCGCATCGGCACCCACGAGTACGAGGCGCTGCTCGCTGCCCACGCGCCGCTGCCGCGTCTGGAGGGCCCGGCCGACGAGTGGGACGCCATCGCCGTGAGCTACACCAGCGGCACCACGGGCGACCCAAAAGGCGTCGTCACCCACCACCGCGGCGCCTACCTCAACGCCGTGGCCAACGTGGTGACCTGGACGATGCCGCAGTTCCCCACCTACCTGTGGACGCTGCCGATGTTCCACTGCAACGGCTGGTGCTTCCCCTGGACGGTGGCGCTGCAGGCGGGCGTGCACGTGTGCCTGCGCCGCGTCGAGGCCACGGCCATTCTCGGGGCGATGCGCGAGCACGGTGTCGACCATTACTGCGCCGCGCCCATCGTGCACAACCTGCTCATCAACGCCGATGCCTCGCTGCGCGAGGGCCTGACGAAGCGTGTGCGCGGCATGGTCGCTGGCGCGGCGCCGCCGGCGGCCATGATCGAGGGCATGGCCCGGCTCGGCTTCGACATCACGCATGTCTACGGCCTGACCGAGGTGTACGGCCCGGCCAGCGTGGCCACCCAGCGCCCGGCCTGGGCTGCCGAGAGCCTGTCGGAGCAGACGCGCCTGAACGGCCGCCAGGGCGTGCGCTACGCGCTGCAGGACGGCATGACGGTGATGGACCCCGAGACGATGGCCGAGGTGCCGGCCGACGGCACGACGCTCGGCGAGATCATGTTCCGCGGCAACATCACCATGAAGGGCTACCTGAAGAACCCGGCCGCCACCGACAAGGCCTTCGAGGGCGGCTGGTTCCACACCGGCGATCTGGCCGTGCTGGAGCCCGACCGCTACGTCAAGATCAAGGACCGCAGCAAGGACATCATCATCAGCGGCGGCGAGAACATCAGCTCCATCGAGGTCGAGGACGCGCTCTACCGCCACCCCGCCGTGATGGCCTGCGCCGTGGTGGCGCGGCCCGATGCCAAGTGGGGCGAAACACCGCTGGCCTATGTCGAGGCCAAGCCCGGCAGCAGCGTCACCGCCGAGGAACTGGTGGCGCACTGCAAGCAGCTGCTGGCCGGCTACAAGGTGCCGCGCGAGATCCGTTTCGAGGCGATCCCCAAAACCAGCACCGGCAAGATCCAGAAGTTCGAGCTGCGCCAGCGCGCCAAGAGCCATTCGGCCATCGAGTGAAGGAGACCCCCATGAGCCCATCCCCCGCCCAGCCCCTGGTGCTGCACGAAACCGATTCGCGCGGCGTCGTCACGCTCACGCTCAACCGTCCCGAGGCCTTCAATGCGCTGTCCGAAGGCCTGCTCGAGGCGCTGCAGGCGGCACTCGACCGCGTGGCTGCGGACGAGCGCGCCCGTGTCGTCGTCATCGCCGCCGCCGGCCGCGCCTTCTGCGCCGGCCACGATCTGAAGGAGATGCGCGCCGAGCCTTCGCAGGCCTACTACGAGCAGCTGTTCGCGCAGTGCGGCCGCATGATGATGACGGTGCAGCAGCTGCCGGTGCCGGTGGTGGCGCGGGTGCACGG
>JAIYDH010000200.1 GCA_027487585.1 Rubrivivax sp. | reverse complement strand
GGCCCTTGTCGTAGAGCGTGATCATCTGCCCGTTCACGCCCGCCTCCAACGCGCAGGCACGGCCGCCGGCGCGGATGTGCTCGCGCACCACGGCGTGCTGCGGGTTCACCGTCACATAACAGAGATGTTTGGCGTCGGTATGCGCGCTCATGCGGATGACGTTGGGATCATCGGCGTTGAGCACCGCGCAGTCGCGCGCGATCTCCACCAGGATGCGCTTCACCTCGGCCAGCTGCTCCAGGCTGTCGATGCCCTTCATGCCCAGGTGATCGCTCTGCACGTTCAGCACCGCACCCACGTCGACAAACGGCACGCCCAGCCCGGCGCGCAGCAAGCCACCGCGCGCCACCTCGAGCACCGCCATGTCGATCTTCGGGTCGGCCAGCACCATGCGCGTGGCCACCGGGCCTGTCATGTCGCCTTCCACCGTGCGGCTGCCGTCGATGTAGACGCCGTCCGTCGTGGTGAGGCCCGGCGTGTAGCCGGCCATCTTGGTGATGTGCGCCAGCATGCGCGCCGTGGTCGTCTTGCCGTTGGTGCCGGTGAGCGCGGCAATGGGCACGCGCGATGCGGCGCCGGCCGGGAACAGCATGTCGATCACCGGGCCGGCTACGTCGCGCGGCGTGCCCTCGCTCGGCGCCACGTGCATGCGGAAGCCCGGTGCGGCGTTGACCTCGCAGATGCCGGCGCCGCTGTTCTTGGCGTCCTTGTAGCTCTCGGCGATGTCGTTGCACAGGAAGTCCACACCGCCCACGTCCAGCCCGATGGCCGTGACGGCGCGCACGGCCATCTCGCGGTTGTCGGGGTGGATGATGTCGGTCACGTCAGTGGCGGTGCCGCCGGTGGACAGGTTGGCGGTGCTGCGCAGCGGCACGGCCACGCCGGCGGCGGGCACGTGCTCGGCCGTGAGGCCCTGGCGCTGCAGCATGGTCTCGGCCTGGGCGTCGAACTCCAGGCGCGTCATCACCTTCTCGTGGCCGACGCCGCGGCGGGGGTCTTGATTGACGATGTCCACCAGCTCGCGCACGGTGTGCACGCCGTCGCCCACCACCTGGCCGGGCGTGCGCTTGGTGGCGGCCACCAGCTCGCCGCCCACCACGAGCAGCCGGTGGTCGTCGCCCGAGAGCATGGTTTCGACGATGACGCTGCTGCTGTGCTCGGCCGCGGCCTCGAAGCCGGCGCGCACTTCATCAACGGTGTTCAGGCCCACGGTGATGCCGCGGCCGTGGTTGCCGTTGTAGGGCTTGGTGACGACCGGGTGGCCCAGCCGCTCGGCCGCGCGCACGGCGCGCTCGGCACTGCGCACCAGCTCCTGCTTCGGCACCGGCAGGCCGTTGTTGGCCAGGATCTTGTTGGTCTCTTCCTTGTCCTGCGCCAGCTCCACCGCGATGTAGCTGGTGCGACCGGTGACGGTGGCCTGGATGCGCTGCTGGAACTTGCCGTGGCCGAGCTGGATCAGGCTCTGCTCGTTCAGGCGCAGCCAGGGGATGCCGCGCGCCTCGGCCGCCTTCACCAGCGAGCTGGTCGAGGGCCCGAGCGCGCGCCGTTGCGCCCAGCGGATGAACTCGTGGCGGGCTTCGGGCCAGGCCCAGTCCTCGGGCAACACGTCGGCCGGCTGCAGCTCCGTCGGCAGCAGGCTGGTGAGCAACCGGATGGCCAGCTCGCCGGCCTCGATGCCTTCGTCGCGCTGCGCGTATTCGTAGACCACGCTGTACACGCCGGGCCGGCCTTCGATGCCGCGCGTCTTGCCGAAGCTCACGTCTTCGCCGGCGATGTTCTGCAGCTCGATGGCCACGTGCTCCAGCACGTGGCCGAGCCAAGTGCCTTGCTGCTGCTCGGCGTCGTCGCCCACCGCCGGGCCGCCACGCAGGCGCTTCACGAAGCCGCCGGGCTCGCCGAAACTGCAGCCGTGCTCGTGCAGGCCGGGCAGCGCGGCCAGCAGGCCGTCGACAAAGGCAGGGCCGAGGCGTGCGCTGGGCCAGGCCTCGAGCGGCCCGAGGTCGAGCACGACGCGGATCACCGGGAAGTGGGCGTACAGCGACGGGCCGACGTAGACGTTGCGTTCGAGGATCCGCATCCTGCTCTCCCAATGAAACCTGGTGTGCTCGCATTGATCATGCCAGCGCGAGGGCAGCTGCTGGCGCCGCGTTTTCCTGCGGGCAGCAGGCCCGGGCGGAGGGCGTCGCGGGCCCTCAGCCCCTCAGGCTCTCAGCGCTTGGGCCGGCGCAGCGTGCCGGCGTCGGCCTGCCGCGTGTGCAGGTTGAAGGTGGCGCCCTTCGTGAGCACATGCAGCTTCACGCCCAGCAGGCACACGGGCTGGCCTTCGTCGATGGCGTCCATCGAGGAGAAGTCCACCTCGGCGGCGTCGACCACCGTGATGCCGCCCGAGCCCTCGACGTGCACGGTGTTGTCGGGCGCGATGAAGGCCGCTGTGTCTTCATCAAGCCCGATGCCCACGGCAAACGGGTTGTAGGCCAGCGCGGTGAGCAGGCGGCCGAGGCGGTCGCGCTGGCGGAAGTGCTGGTCGATGACGAAGCGGTTCGTCAGGCCCAGGCCCGGCGCCAGGCGCACACTGCCGGCCACCGGCGTGCTGCCTTCGCTGCCAAAGGCGATCATGTGCTCGCTGATGAAGGCCGCGCCCGCACTGGTGCCAGCCACCGCCACGCCGGCGGCGTTGGCCACGCGCACCGCCTTGGCGATGGGCGTGCCACCGAGCAGCGTGCTCAGCCGCAGCTGGTTGCCGCCGGTGAAGAACACGCCGCTGGCCTGCTGCAGGCGGCTCAGCCGGCTGGGTTCTTCGCAGTCGCGGCGGGTGTCGAAGTCCATCGCGGTGACACGCGCCGCGCCCAACTCCGAGAAGATGCGCTCGTAGCGCGCGCCGGTGTCCTGCAGCTGGCTGGCCGTGGGGATGACGACGATGTCGGCACGGCCGCCACCGGCCTCGGCCGCGTGCTGCACGAAGCGCCGCAGGATGGCCGGTGCGTTCTCTTTGTCCTCGGCGCCGCCGATGGGAATGATCCAGCCGCGCTGCTTGCCGTCGGCCACCTTGCTGGCACACATCAGATGTCGTTTCTGGCAAGCCGCCCTATGGTGGCGGCTGCAAGTGAAGAGGCAGCGATCATGCCAGCGGCTCCGAGCCGGGGCTTCACGGAGCAGCCGACCCGATCAGTCGACCTTGGCGCCCGAGGCCTTGACCACCCGCGCCCACTTCGCGGTTTCGGCGGCGATGAAGCGCACGAACTCGGCGCTCGTCATGCCGCTCGGAATGGCGCCCTGGGCCAGCAGCCGCTCCTTCATGGCCGGCGTGGCCAGGGCCTTGGCGGTTTCCTGCTGCAGGCGGTCGACCACGTCCTTGGGCGTGCCAGCCGGGGCCAGCAGGCCGAACCACGAGCTCGCTTCGTAGCCCTTGAGCACGGCGCCGCCGGCTTCCTCGACCGTGGGCAGCTCCGGCAAGGCGCCGGAACGCTGTGCGCTCGTCACCGCCAGCGCCTTGAGCCGGCCGCTCTTGATGTGCGGCATGGCGCTGGGCAGGTTGTCGAACATCACGTCCACGTTGCCGGCCATCAGGTCGATGAGCGCCGGGCCGCTGCCGCGATAGGGCAGGTGGACCATGAAGGTGCCCGTCATGCTCTTGAACAGTTCGCCGGCCAGGTGGATGCTGGTGCCGTTGCCGGAGCTGGCCATGTTCAGCCGGCCGGGGTTGCCCTTCAGCGCCTTCACGAACGAGGCCACCGAGTCGACGCCCAGCGCCTGCGCCTTGGCCGGGTTCATCACCAGCACGTTGGGCACGCCGGCCACCAGCGTGACGGGCACGAAGTCCTTCACGTGGTCGTAGGGCATCTTGGGGTAGAGGCTCGGGTTGATGGCGTGCGTGCCCACGGTGCCCATCAGCAGCGTGTAGCCGTCGCCACCGGCCTTGGCCACCTCGGCCGCACCGGTGTTGCCCCCGGCGCCGGGTTTGTTGTCGACGACGAAGGGCTGGCCGAAGACCCGCTGCAGCTCGGGCGCCAGCGCGCGCGCCAGGATGTCGGTGGTGCCGCTGGCCGCGAAGGGCACGACGATGCGCACCGGCTTGGTGGGCCAGCCGCTCTGGGCCTGAGCGGGCAGGACGCCGGCCAGCGGCGCGAGGGCCGCCGTGGCCAGCAGATGACGTCGGGTGGGGTGCATGGGGCGTGTCTCCGGTCGGGGTGGGCTGGCCGTGGTCGGCTCTTGGGGCTTCAGTGTGCGCGACCGCCCTGCCCCGCGTCAGCGGACGAATCCCGGTTGCCAGCCGAGCCGGCTTGCTGACAGCCCGTGCCCGCTGATGGCCCCACTGGACCCCATCGATCGCGCAAGTGGCTTGCGCACTCAGGTCGGACAGGCGCTCACTTCAGCCCGCTCAGGTAACTGGCCACGGCCTTGGTCTCGAGCTCGGTCAGCTTGCTGGCGATGCTGTGCATCACCGCGTTGTCGTTCGTGCGCTCGCGCTGGTTGAAGAGCTTGAGCTGGCGTTCGGTGTAGGCCGCGTGCTGGCCGGCCAGGCGCGGCAGCGTGGCCGAACCCTGGGCCGTGGGGCCATGGCAGCTGGCGCACGCGGGCACGCCCGAGAACGGGTTGCCGCGGCTGTAGATGAAGCGGCCCACCTGGGCGAGTTCGGTGTCCTCGACCGGGTGCAGGTGCACCTCGCGCTTCTCGAACCAGGCGCCGAGCGCATCGAAGTCGGCCTTCGTCAGGCCCTCGACCATGGGCTGCATCGCCGGGCTCTTGCGCTTGCCGCTGGCGTAGTCGGCCAGCTGGCGCGCCAGGTAGGCGGCGTTCTGGCCGGCCAGGCGCGGGAATATCGGGCTCGAGCTCTCGCCCTCGGCGCCGTGGCAGATGAAGCACTTGCCTTCGACGATCTCCTGCGCGCGCTTGAGGTCGGCCGCCGCGGCCGGCCGGCCGGCCACAAAGGCCGCCAGCGCGGCGAAGGCCAAAAAGGGGGGAAGCAGGCGGGCGAACTTCATCTCGGGCGTGCGGGGTGAGCGGTGGGTGGGGGTGGTGTCAGGGATGCGCGGGCGCGGGCGTGCCCGGCATGGCTTCGTCCAGCGGCTGGGCCGCGGGCGGGCGCTGGTCGACGAGCCGGTCGGTCAGCGCGGCGGCGGCCCACATGGCCGACAGGGCCACCCAGCTGGTGATGGTGAAGACGGCCGCGCCCGACAGGCCCGCGCCCACGGCGCAGCCACCGGCCAGCATGCCGCCAAAGCCCATGCAGGCGGCACCGATCATGGCGCGGCGCATCGGCTGGCCGCCGGCAAAGCCCTCGAGCTTGAGCTCCTTGAACAGCCAGGCGGCGACGAAGCTGCCGAGAAACACGCCCGGCATCAGCCCGAGGTCGAAGTTCAGCGGCTTGTTCGACGCAAACAGCGTGCGCGTCAGCACCTCGGCCGACGGGCCGGTGAAGCTGAGCGCCTGGATCGGGTGCGGGTCGAACGAGGCCTTGCTGATGGCGTAGGTGGCCCACCAGGCGGCGGCGATGGTCAGGCCCACGCCCACGGCGCCAGCCCAGCCCCAGACCGGCACGCGCTGGCGCCGCGCCCAGACCACCGCGGCCGCCAGCCACACCAGGCCGAAGGCCAGCGCACCCGTGTGGCCGATGCCCAGCCGCGCGACGAGATCGCGCGAGGCGCCGCCGTCCACCGTCCACAACGCCGCCAGCGCCTCGCGCGCGGGTGCCAGCAGGCCCGTCCAGCTGGCCTGCGCCACCACGGCGAAGACCAGGCCCGACATCACCGAGCGCAGGTTGCCCTGGCCGGCCAGCACGAGCAGGCGGCTCGAGCAGCCGCGGGCGAGGATCATGCCCACGCCGAACAGGGCGCCGCCGATGGCCGCGCCCGACAGGCTGCCGCGGGCCGAGATCTGCCGCGCCTCGGTGGCATCGAAGGCATCCAGCAGCACCAGCGCCTGCGTCGCCACCACAGCCGTGGCAAAGGCGAACAGCCACACCGTGAGCTTGCCGCCCACGAGATTGCGGCTGAACTCGATGACGGCCGAGCGCAGGCAAAAACGCGAGCGCTGGGCCAGGAAGCCGAAGGCAAAGCCGATGACCAACCCGGCCGCCGCCAGGGTGCCGGGTTCACCCAGGCGGTCGATCAGCCAGGTCCAGGCCGGCATCGCAGCAGCCTCCGGTCAAGCGGCAGCCGTGGCCCGGCTCCGCCGCGCCACCGGGTGCGCCACCTTGAGTGGGAGCGCCGCAGGCGCTCCGGGGGTGGGCCCATTCACGGCTTGATGTAGGCCGCGCCGGCCTTCTGCATCTTCGCCAGGCGCACCACGCCGCTGGGCGTGAACTCGGCTTCCTGGATGAACTGCTCG
>JAIYDH010000365.1 GCA_027487585.1 Rubrivivax sp. | reverse complement strand
TGTCGCCGCCCACGAAGTAGGCCAGCGCGCCGGCACGCGTGGTGCGGAAGGTCTGCGGCGCCACCGTCAGCGTGGGCTTGAACAGCACGGCGCCCATCTGGTAGCCGTAGGCGCTGTCGATCACGCGCTCGGCCAGCGCCTTGGCGGCGGCCTGGCCGCTGCGCTCGCCCGTCGAGCTGATGTCCACCAGGGCCTGGCACCAGGCGCGCTGGGCGGCCATGACTTCGGCTTCGGTGATGGCCTGGTTGACGACCGTCTGCGCCGAGGCCAGGCTGGACGACAGCGCCAGTGCGGCAGCGACGGCGAGGAGGTGCGGGGTCTTCATCGTGGGGCTCCTGAAAGTGGTGGTGGTCGAACTCGGCGCCGTGTTCCGGCGACAGGACGCATTGCAAGCGAGGCCCTTGAACGCCGCCTGAACCCCAGATGAACAGCCGATGAACGGCCTTCGGCGGCGGGGCGGCCGGTCGACAATCGCCTCACCATGCTGAGCCGCCGCCTGTCGCTTGCGCTGATCGCCCTGGCCACCACCGTGGTGCTGCAGGGCCTGGGTGCCGTCTGGGTGCTCAACCAGGCGCATCGGCAGGTCGAGCGCGGGCGCATGGCCAGCGACATCCAGTTGGGCTTCGTCGATCTCTCGGCCACGAAGAAGGAGCTGCGCTCATGGGTGGCCCAGTTGCAGCAGGGCGCCGGCGCCGACCCCGCCGTCGGCGATGCCCTGCAAAGCGCGCTGGGCCAGCGCTTGGGCCAGTTGCAGCAGCTGGCCGATGCGGCGCAGGCGCTGGACGACAGCCCCGACAGCCGCGCCGAACAGCTGCGGCGGCTCGACGCGCTGGCGGTGCTGCAACGCCACCTGGGCGCGCTGAAGCGGGCCATCGCCGACACCGGCCCGCTGACGCCGGGCGCCGATGCCCGCCAGGCCTGGCTGGCCCTGTCGGCCGTGTTCGACCAGGCGCAGGGCCGCGATCTGCGCGTGCTGCTTGGCGACGCCATCGCGCGCGAAGCGGCGGCCGTGGCCCGTGAGCGCGCGGCCGCCGACCGCTCGATGGCCCTGACGCGGGGCCTGTGGCTGACCATGGCCGCCACGCTGGCGATCGCGGCGCTGCTGGCGGCGCTGCACTTCGCGCGCGCGCTGCGCAAGCCGCTGCAGCAGCTGAGCGACGGCGCGCGCGCGCTCGAAGAAGGCCGACTCGATTACCGCGTGCCAGCCCAGGGCGACGCCGAGTTCGCGGCGGTGGCGCGCAGCATGAACACCATGGCCGCGGCGCTGGCCGAACACCAGGCGCGCGAGGCCGGTGCGCGCCAGCAACTCGAAGCGCAGGTGGTGGCGCGCACAGCCGAGCTGCAGGGTGCGCTCGAGGCGCTGCGCCAGGCCGACGCGCGCCGCCGCCAGCTGTTTGCCGACATCAGCCACGAGCTGCGCACGCCCACCACGGCCATCCGGGGCGAGGCCGAGATCACCTTGCGCGGGCGCGACCGCGCGGCCGACGAGTATCGCGCCGCGCTGCGGCGCATCGTCGAGGGCTCGCAGCGCCTGGCCGGCGTCATCGACGACCTGCTGGCGATGGCGCGCAGCGACATCGACGCGCTGGCGCTGGCGCGCCGGCCGCTCGACCTGGCCGAGCCGCTGGCCGATGCGCTGGCCCAGGCAGCGCCGCTGGCCGCCGAGCGGGGCGTGCAACTGCTGTGCGCCGATACCCAGCCGCTGGCGCCGCCCTGGCCCGTGCTGGCCGACCCGCAGCGCCTGCGCCAGCTGCTGATGGTGCTGCTCGACAACGCCATCGGCTACTCGCATCGCGGTGGCCGCGTGCACCTGCGGGTGCAGGCGGCCGAGCCCGGCGTGCTGCTGCTGGAAGTGGCCGACGAAGGCATCGGCATCGGTGCCGACGAGCTGCCGCAGGTCTTCGAGCGCCACTACCGCGGCAGTGCCGCTCGCGTGCACCGGGCAGACGGCATCGGCCTCGGCCTGGCCATCGCGCGCGCGCTGGCGCAGGCGCACGGCGGCACGCTCACGCTGGCCAGCGAGCTGGGGCGCGGCACACGGGCGCAGCTGCGGCTGCCGCTCACCGATGCCGTGCCGCTGCGGCCTGGCCACGAGTGCGTGGAGTCGGCGTGAACATCCTGCTCGTCGAAGACGACGCCCGCATCGCCGACTTCCTGCAGCGCGGCCTGCGCGCCGAGGGCTGGCGCGTGGCGCGCGCCGCCACCGGCCCCGAAGGCCTGACCCTGGCGCGCGACGCGGCACGCGACGCCACACACGAGGGCAACGCCGCCGATGCCCCTACGCTGCTGGTGCTTGACCTGATGCTGCCCGGCATCGGCGGCCTGGAGATCTGCCAGACGCTGCGCGCCGAAGGCGTGACGCTGCCGATCCTGATGCTGACGGCGATGACCACGCTCGAAGACCGCGTCACCGGGCTGCGCCTGGGCGCCGACGACTACCTCTGCAAGCCCTTCGAGTTCGAGGAGCTGCTGGCGCGGCTGGAGGCGCTGGCCCGCCGCGGCCGCGCCACCCGCGCGAGCAAGAGCCCCGTGCTGACGGTGGCCGACCTGGTGTTCGACCGTGAGCGCATGCGCGTCACGCGCGCGGGCCGCGCCATCGCGCTTACGGCGCGCGAGCTGGCGCTGCTGGAGTTGCTGATGAGCACGCCGGGGCGCCTGTTTAGCCGCGAGCGCATCCTCGCCAGTGTGTGGGGCACCCACGAAGACCCGCTGACGAACATCGTCGACGTCTACATCCGGCGCTTGCGCAGCAAGGTCGACGAGGGCTACGAGCCGGCGCTCATCCACACGCAGCGCGGCCTGGGCTACCGGCTCGAGGCGCCGGCGGGCTGAACTCGGCTAGGCTGCGCGCCTGCCACGCGTCGTGGCTGGTCGATCGGAGCCCGGATGCCAATGCCTGCGCCTTTGCGCCCATGCCAGGGCCGCCGCTGGGTGCGGGCCTGGGCCGCTGCGTCCGTGCTGATGCTGGCGGCCTGCGCCACGCCGCCCGTGCCGGTGGCCGAACCCGCCGTCACGTCCCCGCCTGAAGGGGCGAGCGGCTTTGCCGCACGGCCGGCGCGCGACTTCGCCCGCCACGCCGTGGCTGCCGCGCACCCGCTGGCGGCCGATGCCGGCGTGGCCGTGCTGCGCGAAGGGGGCAACGCGCTCGACGCGGCCATCGCCACGGCTTTTGTGCTGGGTGTCGTGGAGCCGCAGAGCAGTGGCATCGGCGGTGGCGCCTTGCTGCTGCACTGGAACGGCCAGCGCCTGCGCGCCTGGGACGGCCGCGAAACCGCGCCCGCCGCGGCCGACGAGACGCTGTTCCTGGCCCCCGACGGCCGGGCCCTGCCGCAGCGCGAAGCCCAGCGCAGCGGCCGCGCCGTGGGCGTGCCTGGCGCGGTGGCGGTGTGGGCGGCGGCCCATGCGCAGGGCGGCCGGCTGCCCTGGGCCCGGCTGCTGGCACCGGCCATCGCGCTGGCCGAAGCCGGCGCACCGATCGGGCCGCGGCTGCACCGCCAGCTGAGCGACACGCCCACGCTGCGCGACGACGCCCGCGCCGCCGCGCTGTACTTCCGCGCCGACGGCTCGCCGCGGGCCGTGGGCGAGCGCGTGCGCAACCCGGCACTGGCGGCGGTGCTGCGCCGCCTGGCCGCCGAAGGCGCGGGCGTGATGCAGCAGGGCGCCGTGGCGGCCGATGTCGTGGCGCGGGTGCGCGGCGCTGCGCCGCGGCCCGGCGCGCTGGCCGAGGCCGACCTCGCGGCCTACCGTGCCATCGAACGCGAGCCCTTGTGCGTGGACTGGCGCGAGCGCTGGCGCGTGTGCGGGTTTCCGCCGCCGTCGTCGGGCGGCGTGGCGGTGGCGCAGATGCTGGGGCTGGGGGAGGCGGTGGCGCAGGTATCGGCACAGACATCGCCGCCGCCGGCCGAAGAGGCCGAGCGCCTGCACCGCTTCGCCGAGCTGTCGCGCCTGGCCTTCGCCGACCGCGGGCGCTACCTCGCCGACCCCGACTTCACGGCTGCCCCCGGCGGCACCTGGCACAGCCTGCTGCAGCCGGGCTATCTGCGCAGCCGCGCCGCGCTGCTGGGCCCGCGCAGCCTGGGGCCGGTGGAGGCCGGCGAGCCCGCAGGCGCGCGGCCCCAAGGCGCCATGGTTCAAGCCGAGGCGCTGGGCACCACGCACCTCAGCGTGGCCGACGGCGAGGGCGGCGTCGTCGCCCTCACCAGCAGCATCGAGGCGCAGTTCGGCGCCCAGATCGTCAGCGACGGCGGCACCGGCCTGCCCGGCGGCTTCTTGCTCAACAACCAGCTCACCGACTTCGCGCTCAGCCCGCGTGACGCGCAGGGCCGCCTGCTGGCCAACCGCGTGCAGCCGGGCAAGCGGCCGCGCTCGAGTATGAGCCCCACCGTCGTCTTTGACCGCAGCCGCGGGCCCGGCCCGGGCGAGCCGGTGCTGGTGCTGGGCTCGGCGCTGGGGCCGTTCATCATTCCAGCGGTGGCGCGCGTGATCGTCGACACGCTCGAACGCGGCCAGCGCCTGGACGACGCGCTCGCCGCGCCGCTGGTGGCCAGCCTCAACGGCGCTACCACCTTCGTCGAGGCCGGCCGTCTGAGCGACGCCACGCTGGCCGCCCTGCGCGCGCGTGGCCACACGCTGCAGCCGATGGCGCTGGCCACCGGCCTGCACGCGTTGCAGCGGGTGGGCACGGGCTGGCGCGCCGCGGCCGACCCGCGGCGCGAGGGCGAGGTGCGGGGTGACTGAAGGCCGCTGGCGCGGGCTGCTGGCCGGTGCAGCCCTGGCGCTGGCGGGTTGCGCCCAGCTGCCCCCGCAGCAGCCGCTGCCTACGGGCCTGACACGCGCCTTCGATCGGATCGAACTCGCGGGTGCTGGCGTCGATGTGGAGTGGCATCTGCCGGCTACCGAGCCTCGGGCCTGGGTGCTGGTGCAGCACGGTTTCGCGCGCCGCTGCGCCAACCTGCGCGGCACGGCGGGAGCGCTGGCCGCGCGGGGCGTGGCCACCTTGTGCCTCAACGCCGACAGTGGCGCGGGCGTGGCCGGTGGTGCCCCGGCACTGGCTGAGGCGCTGGCGCGCTGGTGGCTGTCGCCGGCCGCGCGGTCGCCCGATGGCCGTGCCGCACCGGCGCGCACCGTGCTGGCGGGCCACTCGGCGGGCGGCCTGTTTGCGGCGCGGGTGGGCGCGGCGCTGGTGCAGCGCGCGCCTGAGCGCGTGGCCGGCGTCCTGTTGTTCGACCCCGTCGGCGCCGCACCGCTGCAGGCTGTGTTGCAGGCGCTGCAGACCCGACTCGGCCCCGGCCGCCTGGCCGCGACGATGGCGCCGCCCGTGCGCTGCAACGCCGCGCAGCTGGCGCTGCCGGCCCTGCGCGCGGCCGGCGTGGCAGTGGTGTTGCCGCCGCAGGCCACGCATGTCGATGCCGAGGGCGAGGACACCGAGGCCCTGGCCGTGCGCGCCTGCGGCGAAGGCCCGCCGCGGCCAGAAGCGGTGGCGGCGCTCCGGCGCTGGGCCGGCGACACGCTGGACGCGTTGCTGCGCTGAGCGCGGCAGCGTCAGCGCCGCGCGAAGCCCTGCATGGCCTGCGCGGCCTCGCCGACGATCTCGGGGCCGCGGTAGATGAGGCCGGTGTAGACCTGCACCAGATCGGCGCCGGCCTCGAGCTTGGCGCGCGCATCGGCGCCGCTCATCACCCCGCCCACGCCGACGATCGGGTACCCCGCCGGCAGCACGCCGCGCAGCAGCCGGATCACCCGGTTGCTGGCCTCGAACACCGGCGCGCCGCTCAGGCCGCCGGTCTCGGCCGCATGCCGCAGGCCCTGCACGGCGTCGCGCGCCACCGTGGTGTTGGTGGCGATGACGCCGTCGACCCCGTACTTTGCCAGCGTGGCCGCGATCAGTTCCACCTGCGCGGGCTCGAGGTCGGGCGCGATCTTCACGAACAAGGGCACCGTGCGGCCGTGTTCGCGCGCGAGTTCGGCCCGGCGCTCCATCAACACCGACAGCAGCAGATCGAGCGCGGCGTCGCTCTGCAAGGCGCGCAGGTTCTGCGTGTTGGGGCTCGAGATGTTCACCGTCACGTAGTCGGCATGCGGGTAGACGCCGGCCAGGCCGAGCAGGTAATCGTCCGCAGCGCGCTCGATGGGCGTGGCCGCGTTCTTGCCGATGTTCAGGCCCAGCACGCCGCCGCCGGCGCGGAAGCGGCGCGCGCGGCGCACGTTGGCCAGGAACGACTCCAGGCCCTCGTTGTTGAAGCCCAGGCGGTTGATCAGCGCCTGCCGCTCGGGGATGCGGAACATGCGCGGCTTCGGATTGCCCGGCTGCGCCTTGGGCGTGACGGTGCCGACCTCGATGAAGCCGAACCCCATGGCGCCCAGGCCGTCGATGCAGCGTCCGTTTTTGTCCAGGCCCGCGGCCAGACCGACGCGGTTGGGGAACTTGAGGCCGGCCACCACCACCGGGTCGTCGATGCGGGGCGTGGTCCACAGGCATCGCGCCGGTGTGTTCTGGGTGCGGGCGATGGCGCCGAGGGTCAGGTCGTGGGCGGACTCGGGGTCGAGGCCGAACAGGAAGGGGCGCGTCAGCGCGTAGGGGATCAGCGGCATGGGGCGTCATTGTCATGCCGGCACGGATAATCGGCGCCATGACGAACCCCGCTCCGACACAAGACCAACTCAAGGCGCTGGTCGCCGAGGCCGCGCTGGCGCATGTGCCCTCCGGGCAGGTTATCGGCGTCGGCACCGGCAGCACCGTCGATCTGTTCATCGACGCGCTGGCCGCGCGCGTGGCGGCCGGCTCGCTGGTGGCGGCCGGTGCCGTGTCGAGTTCGGAGCGCAGCACGCAGCGGCTGCAGCGCCACGGCATCGCGGTGGTCGAGGCCAGCACGGTGGAGCGCCTGCCGGTGTACGTGGACGGCGCCGACGAGATCGACCACCAAGGCCACATGATCAAGGGCGGAGGCGCGGCGCTCACGCGCGAGAAGATCGTCGCCGACCTGGCCGAGCGCTTCGTCTGCATCGCCGACGGCAGCAAGCTCGTCGAGGTGCTGGGCCGCTACCCGCTGCCGGTGGAGGTGGTGGCGATGGCCGTGCCGCAGCTGGTGCGGCGCTTCGCGGCCCTCGGTGGCCGCGCCGTGCTTCGCGCCGGCGTGCTGACCGACAACGGCCACCCGCTGCTCGACGTGCACGGCCTGTCGATCCACGACCCGGCCGCGATGGAGGCCGAGATCAACCAGTGGCCCGGCGTGGTGACGGTGGGCATCTTCGCGCGGCATCGGGCGCAGGTCTGCCTGCTCGGCACCTTGCAAGGGGTGCGCACCCTGGTGTTCTAATGCGGGGGCTGGCAACAGCCCAGCCGCCGCCGTTTTCGGCCCACACCAGGAGTGCCATTGGCCAAGCCCAATTACTCGTTCGAAAAGCGTCAGCGCGAGCTGGCCAAGAAGAAGAAGAAGGAAGAGAAAGAACGCGAGAAGGCCGCGCGCAAGGCTGCCGGCCTGCCGCCCGTGGCCGATGACGACGCGCCCGACGGCGACGACGCCCCCGCGGCCGACGCGTCACCCGCGGGCAGCAGCGACGCCTGATCGGACGGGCTCAGCCCCGTGCGTGGCCCAGCGCCCGCACGGCCCGCACCGCCCAGCGCGCCGGGTCCACGGCGTCGGCCAGATCCTGCTCCAGCGGCCACGGCAGGCCCAGCGCCTGCGCCGCCACCAACTCGCCCAGCAAGGGCGCCAGCGTCAATCCCCGTGCGCCCAGTGCCGTGAGCACGAACAGGCCCGGGTGGCGCGGCCATGCGCGGGCCTGCGTCAGGCGTGAGCTTGGCAGACCCGGCGCGGCCAAAGGCAAGGCGCCCACGACAGGCAGGCGGTCGTCGCTGACGAGTCGCCAGCCGACGCGGCCTTCGCATTCAGCCAGCGGCGGCGTGGGCAGGCCGGTGAGCCGCGCATAGCGCTCGAGGTTGAAGCGGTGGTCGGCTTCGCGCGCCGCTGCGTCGCTGTGGCCCGGCTCGTGAGCGCGCTGCTGCGTGGCGCCGCACAGCATACGGCCGGGCAGCGGCAAGGCATAGCCATCACCCGCCAAGGGCAGCGCCAGGGGCGACGGCGCATCGGTGGCCCACCAGCTGACCTGCCCGCGCACGCGCTGCAGCGGCCAGGGCTGTGGCGCGGGCGGCGCCAGGGTGGCCGCGCTCTCGGCGTTGGCCAGCACCACCAGCGCACTCGTCGCGAGCAGGCGCTCGTTATCGCCGCGCAGCTGCCAGCGGCCGCCTTCCGCCGGGTGCAGGCGGCGCACGGGCAGGGCGCCGCGGAAGTCCACGCCCGGCTGCTCCAGTTGCCAGCGCACCCAGTCACCCGGCGCCAGCCAGCCGCCGCGCGGGTGCAGCCAGGCGGCCGTGGCCACCGGCACGCCCGCGCGGGCGCTGGCCTCCAGCGCGGACATCGATTCCGCCACGGCGCCGGGCAGGCCCAGACGGTTGAGCATCTGCCGCATCGTGGCTTTGTCCTGCCCCACGGACGCCAGTCGCAACAAGCCGTGCACCGAGCCGGCCACCGCGCCCGTGGCAAGGGCCTCGGCATAGACCTGCGCGGCGCGCAAGGCGGCAGCGCGGTACAGCCGCGCGTAAGGACCGTCTTCGCCGTTGACGATGGCGTGGAAGAGGCCGGCCGGGTTGCCGCTGGCGCCGGCTGCCGGGGCCTCGGCGGTGTCGAACACCGTCACCCGCAGCCCCGCCTGCGCCAGCGCGCGGGCGGCCGAGGCGCCGGCCAAGCCGGCGCCCACCACCACCGCCTCGCGCGTGGCCACGTTCAGCGGGGCGGGGCCGCGCAGGGGCACGCGCGGCTTGAAGCGGGCGGTGACGACGGCGGGCTCGGGCTGGCCTGCCGCGACGGGCGCCACCTCGAAGCCGGCGGCCCGCAGGCCTTCGTGCACCTCAGGCGACGAGTGGCAGACCACGGCTGTGCAGCCTGGCGCGGCGAGGCGGGCCAGGGCCTTGAAGTACGGCGCTTCGGCCCCTGCGGAGCCGAGTTCGGGTGCTTCATCGGTGATCAGCAGGGCATCGGCCTGCAGGCGCAGGCGGGGCAGCAGGGCCTGGGCGTCACCGACACCCAGCGTCAGGCGCACACAGCCGCCTTCGAGCGCGAGCACATGCAGGCCGGGCGCCGATGGCGGCCAGGCCGCAAGCAGCGTGCTGGCGAGAGGCGTCAGAGGCGTCAGAGGCGCCACCGGCGAGCCGGCATGGGCCTGCGCCAGCTCGGCGGCCGAGGGTGCTTGCGGCGCCAGCGCCAGCACGTGCAGCCTGTCGGGGCGCCGGGCGTCGGCGCGCCAGGCCTCGCACAGGGCCAGCAGCGCGTGGCCAAGGCCGAACTGCGTGACGAGGACGGTGAAGTTGGCGCGGCCGGCCCAGAGCACAGGCACGGCCTGGCCGGCCATCATGCCGTGCGGCACACCAGGCGCGTCAGGCGCTGGCACAGGCCCGCTGCTGCAGCCAGGCCAGCAAGGGCTCGCGCACGCCCGTCAGGCCGCGGTAGGCCAGCACGGCCGGGCTCATCGTCGCGATGGCGTCGTGCAGCGCCTGCGCGCGCGCGGCGTCGTGCAGCACCGTGGCCAGCGGCTGCACGTCGACGAGGATGGTGAACACGGCCTGCGCGCGCCCCGGCACCGGGATGAAGCTCTGGCGCTCGCTGCGGAACCAGGCTTGCGCCACGGCCGTCTGGGCCCAGCGTTCGGCGTCGTCGTGCTGCGCCGGGTGGGCGTTCAGTCGCGGCTGGTCGGTGACGTTCCAGACGAAGCGCTCCCAGCGCTCGTGGCCGGTGACCAGCCGGGTCAAGGCGGCGGCGGCCTGCAGCAGCAGGGTGTTGTCGGCCACCGGCATGTGCACCTCGGCAAACGATCGGCCGACCTTGTCCGCGGGCGCCCAGTGGCTGGGCAGGCACACGGCCATCCAGGGCAGGGTGGTGTCCCCGGCATCGACGATGGCGATGTCTTCGGCAAAGGCCAGCGCCAGCAGGCCGACCTGGCGCCAGGTGGCGGGCAGCGGGCGCAGGCAGCGGGCGATCTCGTCGCCCAGGCCGAAGCGGCCGTCGGCGAGCTGCTGCACCTGGCCATCGGCCTGCACCGCGGTAGCCAGGTGGCGGGCATGCCAGCGGCCGTCGGCATCCACCGACCAGGCGTCGGGGTGCTCTGCGGCGGCGTGGGCGGCGAGTGCGGCGAGCGCCGGCTCGGCGTCGAAGGCCGGCGCTGCCACCAGGGCCTGCGGCCAGAAGGCGCTGAGCACCGCCAGCTTCTCGCGCTGGTGGCGCGAGCCCGGTGCCAGCGGCGTGAGTTGCGGCTTGCCTTCGGCCAGCCGGCGCAGGCCGGGCTGCATGCGAAACGGCGCCCGCACCGCGGCGTCGAAGTCGAAATGGCTCACGGCGGGTTCAGGTCGGCAAGAGGTCGGACATGCACAAAGCATATCGCCCGCAGCCCATGAAAAAGGGCGCCCGGAAGGCGCCCCTTGTGTGCGGTAGCGAGCGGCGCGTCAGACGCGCTTGCGGTACTCGTGCGTGCGGGTGTCGATCTCGATCTTGTCGCCGTTTTCCACGAAGATCGGCACGCTGATCTCGAAGCCCGTGCCCACCAGCTTGGCCGGCTTGAGCACCTTGCCGGAGGTGTCGCCCTTCACGGCGGGGTCGGTCTCGATCTCGCGCACCACGGTGGTGGGCAGTTCCACGCTGATGGCCTTGCCGTCGTAGAAGGTGACTTCCACCGCCATGCCGTCTTCGAGGTACTGGATCGCGTCGCCCATGTTGTCGGCCTCGACCTCGAACTGGTTGTACTCGGCGTCCATGAAGCAGTACATCGGGTCGGCGAAGTAGGAGTAGGTGCACTCCTTCTTGTCGAGGATGATCTGGTCGATCTTGTCGTCGGCCTTGAACACCGACTCGGCGCCGAAGCCGCTGAGCAGGCTCTTCATCTTCATGCGCACGGTGGCGGCACCGCGGCCGCCGCGGCTGTATTCGGTCTTGAGCACGACCATCGGGTCCTTGCCCTGCATGATGACGTTGCCGGCGCGGATTTCCTGAGCGAGTTTCATGGTGCGGGGTGCGGCCCGCTGCGGGCCGGCAGTCGTTGGCAGCGCACGGGGCGGTGCTCGGGTTTGGGAGGGCTGAACGCCGTGGCTGTGCCGCCGGCGAAAAGCCCATGATTCTAGCAGCGCCGGCTTGTCAGGCGCGCGACCCAGCGGCCTGGCGCCCGGCAAAGGCCTCCAGCGTGCTGGCCAGATCGGCCTGCGCCTGCAGCTCGCTGCTGAACCGGGCCAGCGCCGGCTGCCAGGCGGCGGCAGGCGGCAGGCCCGGCCAGGTGGCCCCGGGCGCGCCGTTCCAGGCTTGCCACAGCGCGGCCACGGCCGGTGCGGCGCCCAGGCGCGCCAGCAGCGCGGCCAGCTTCTCGAGGTGCACGCCATCGTCCTGGGGGTAGATCTGCCAAACGAACGGCACGCCGGCCCAGAGCGCGCGCACCAGCGAGTCCTCGCCGCGCACGAAGTTGAGGTCGGCGCTCCACAGCAGGTGGTCGAAGTCGACCTGGCTCACGTAGGGCAGGGGCAACACGCGCAGGTTCGGCCGCGGAGCCCAGGCGGCCGCGGCGGCCTGCGCCGGGCCGGGCGGCACCAGCAGCAGGGTCGGCGCCTGGGCGAGTTCGTCGCGCAGCGTCTCCAGGTGGGCGTTGGCGTAGCTGAAAAGCAGCACGACGCGCTCGCCCGGCCGGGCCGCCCAGCCGCGGCTGGCCAGCCAGGTGCGGCCGTCGAAGCGGGCACGGCGCGCCAGCAGGCCGGGCTCGCGCAGCAGCCCGGCGGTGCGCACCGTGAAGCCGGGGAACAGGAACCACTTGGTCAGGCCGCAGGGCTGCGGCGAGGGCAGGCCGTGGGCGCGCTCGACCCAGTCCTCGGCGCTGAGGTACTCGAGATTGATCCACACCGGCGGCGTGGGTCGCGCGACCATGGCGTTGACGAAGGCCGGTGGCGGATCGCAGCCGAAGGCCTCGATCACGACATCGCCTACCGGGGCCGCCGCATCGCCCGGCCAGCGCTGCACCACCACACCCGCAGCGCCGCTGGGCGCCATCCAGGCCAGCGGCGAGGGGTCGTCGATGACCAGCCGCACGACGTGCCCGCGCCCAGCCAGGTCGGCGGCCAGCCGCCAGCAGACGCCGGCGTCGCCGTGGTTGTCGATGACGCGGCAGAAGAGGTCCCAGCGCAGGGGCGGTTGCGGCACCGGGGGATTATCGAAGGCGTGGAAAATCAGCCGCGATGACGGCCCCGGACCCCTCGACCCACACCGCGCCTACCCCCGACCGCGAGCGCCTGCTGGCCGAGGTGGCCGGCCTGCCCGGCCTGCCCGGCGTGTACCGCTGGATCGATGCCCAGGGCGGCCTGCTGTACGTGGGCAAGGCGCGCAACCTGAAGAAGCGGGTGTCGAGCTACCTGCAGCGCGACCACGACGGCACGCGCATCGGCCAGATGGTGTCGCGCATCGCACGGCTGGAAACGACGGTCGTGCGCACCGAGGCCGAGGCGCTGCTGCTCGAGAACAACCTCATCAAGACGCTGCAGCCGCGCTTCAACATCCTTTTCCGTGACGACAAGAGCTACCCCTACCTGAAGCTCGTCACGCATCCGTTCCCGCGCATGGCCTACTTCCGCGGCGCGGTCGACCGCAAGCACCGCTACTTCGGGCCCTACCCCAACGCCTGGGCGGTGAAGCAGACCATCCAGCTGATGCAGAAGGCCTTCCGGCTGCGCACCTGCGAAGACACGGTCTACGCCAACCGCAGCCGGCCCTGCCTGCTGTACCAGATCGACCGCTGCAGCGGCCCCTGCGTGGGCCTGGTGAGCAGCGAGGACTACGCGCGCGACGTGCGCGACGCCGAGCGCTTTCTGCTCGGCCAGACGCAGGAGGTGATCGAAGACCTGCAGGCGCAGATGATGGCGTTCGCCGAGTCGCTCGAGTTCGAGCGCGCAGCGGCCTGCCGCAACCGCATCTCAAGCCTGTCGCGCGTGCTGCAGCAGCAGACGGTGGACGCCAGCAGCCTGAACGCGAGCGACCGCGATGTCGACGTGCTCGCCGTCAAGGTGGCTGGCGGGCGCGCCTGCGTGAACCTGGCCATGGTGCGCGGCAGCCGCCATCTGGGCGACCGCGCGCACTTTCCGACGCATGTGCAGGAGGCGGCGGCTCTGCAAGCGGCCTTCTCGCAGCACGATGCCAACAGCGCCCTCGGCACCAGCGAGATGCCGCCGGAAGACGACGAGTACGACATCGGCGCGCCCGAGCGCAGTGTCGAGACCGCGGTGCTCGAGGCCTTCATCGCGCAGCACTACACCGGACAGCCGGTGCCGCCGCTGCTGGTGGTGAGCCACCCGGTCGACAAGGCCCTCATCGAGGCGCTGGCCGACAGCAACGGCACGCGCTTGCGCTGCACCCACCAGCCGCGCGAGCAGCGCCGCGTGTGGCTGGAGATGGCCGCCAAGGGCGCCGAGCTCGCGCTGGCGCGGCTGCTGGCCGAAGAAGGCTCGGCCCAGGCGCGCACGCGGGCGCTCATGGAGGCGCTCGATCTCGACGTGGCTGACGCCGCGCAGCTGCGCATCGAGTGCTTCGACATCAGCCACACCGCGGGCGAGGCCACGCAGGCCAGCTGCGTGGTCTACGAGGGCCACGCGATGCAGAGCGCGCAGTACCGCCGCTTCAACATCGAGGGCATCACCGGCGGCGACGACTACGCCGCGATGCGCCAGGTGCTGACGCGGCGCTATACGAAGCTGGCCGAGATGCTGCGCGAAGGCGGGGAGGCGGTGCAGGTGGCCGAGCCCGAGCCCCTGTCCGAACCTGCTGCCGATCCCGCCACTGAAGCCGAAGCCGCCACGCCCCCCCGCGCCAAGCCGCGCCGCGCCGCGCAGGCGCGCCTGCCAGACCTGGTGCTCGTCGACGGCGGCCGCGGCCAGGTGAGCATGGCGCGCGGGGTGTTCGAGGAACTGGGCCTCGATGTCGCGCTCATCGTTGGCGTCGAGAAGGGCGAGGGCCGCAAGGTCGGCCTGGAGGAACTGGTTTTCGCCGACGGCCGGGCCAAGGTGCAACTCGGGCATGATTCGGCCGCCTTGATGCTGGTGGCGCAGATCCGAGACGAGGCTCATCGGTTCGCCATCACCGGCATGCGGGCCAAGCGGGCCAGCGTGCGCACGGGCGGCAGCCGGCTCGAAGACATACCGGGCATCGGGCCGCGCAAACGGGCGCGGCTGCTGCAGCGATTTGGCGGCTTGCGTGGTGTGGCGGGCGCGGCGGTCGACGAGCTGGCCAGCGTCGAGGGCATCGGACAAGAACTGGCGGAGGAGATTTACCGTGCGTTGCACTGATCCAAGAGGTCGCCGCGGCGCCCTCGGGGTGCTGGCGGCGCTGGCGGCCACCACGACGGGCTGCATCACCATGCCTTCCGCGCCCGGGCGCAGCGCGGCTCAGGCGCCGGCCCCGGCCCCGGCCCCGGCCACAGCGCCTGCCCCGGCGGCGGCGCCATCGACGGCCTCCGCGCAGGCACCAGCCCGGCCGGCTTCGCCTGCTGCCGCGCCCGTGCCGGCCCCTGCGCCGCAGGCCCCGGCTCCCGCGGCCATGGCGCCTGCGCCAGCGGGCGGGGCGGCGCGCCTGGCGCCGCTGGGCCCGGCCACGGCGCTGCCCGCCGCGGCACCCGCTCGCAGCTGGAACGACTTCAAGAAGGTCGCCGCGCGCCGCATGGTGCAGGCCAGCCCCCTGGGCAGCTTCCTGGGCCAGGTGCCGCCGATGCTGTTCGGCATCCCGATCCTCGAGATCGAGCTCAATGCCGATGGCAGCGTGCGCGACGTGAGCGTGCTGCGGCCACCGGCCAACCCCGAGGCGGCCGACACCGTGGCGCTGGCAGTCGAGGCCATCCGCCGCGGCGGGCCCTATGGCGATGTGTCGCGCCTGCCCAGGCCCTGGAAGTGGACCGAAGTGTTCCTGTTCGACGCCCAGCGCCGCTTCAAGCCCCGTTCGCTCGACTAACCAAGGCCACGCGCCGTCGCATGTTCTTCACCATTCCCACGCTGCTGACCTGGGCCCGCATCGCGGCCATTCCGCTGATCATCGGCGTGTACTGGCTCGACTGGCCCATGGCGACGAAGAACCTCGTCGCCACCTC
>JAIYDH010000024.1 GCA_027487585.1 Rubrivivax sp. | reverse complement strand
GGAAGGCAATGCCCTGGGCTTCCTTCTTCAGGTACACGCACTGAACCATCCGTGCCATCGTCGTCATTCCTCAGTTGAATTTCTTGACCAGCACCTGCGAACGCCGGTCCCAGTTGTACTTGCGTTTGCGGGCCTCGGGCAGCCAGTCGGGGTCGACCTGCACGAAGCCGCGCTTGATGAACCAGTGCATGGTGCGCGTCGTGAGCACGAACATGCTCTGCAGGCCCATGGCGCGGGCGCGTTGCTCGACGCGCTTGAGCAGCCGCTCGCCGTCGCCCTGGCCCTGGCTGAGCGGGCTCACGGTGAGTGCCGCCATCTCTGCGGTGCGCGCCTCGGGGAACGGGTAGAGCGCGGCGCAGCCGAAGATGATGCCGTCGTGCTCGACGACGCTGTAGTTGGCGATGTCGCGCTCGATCTCGTGGCGGTCACGGCGCACCAGGGTGCCGTCCTTTTCGAACGGCTCGATGAGCTGGATGATGCCGCCGACGTCGTCGGACACGGCCTCGCGCAGGCTCTCGAGCTTTTCGTCGACGACCATGGTGCCGACGCCGTCGTGCGTGAACACCTCCAGCAGCAGGGCACCGTCGGTGGCAAAGGGCAGGATGTGGCTGCGCTCGACGCCGCCCTCGCAGGCCTTCACGCAGTGCTGCAGGTAGAAGGCGGTGTCGGTGGGCAGCGCGGGGGGCGGCAGCTCGGCGAGCAGGCGCTTGGCATCGGCCAGGGCGAGTTCGGTGTCGATGCCGGCTTCCGGATCCGGATTGCCAACGTTCGGGCCCTTGGTGATGCTTTCCGGGATGCCCGGCACCTCGGTCACGAACACCAGCTTGTCGGCCTGCAGCGCGATCGCGGTGCTCGTGGCCACGTCTTCCATCGTCAGGTTGAAGGCCTCGCCCGTGGGCGAAAAGCCGAAGGGGCTGAGCAGCACGATGGCGCCGCTGTCGAGCGCGCTGCGCATGGCCACCGAGTCGACACGGCGCACGAGGCCGCTGTGCAGGAAGTCGATGCCGTCGACGATGCCCACCGGCCGCGCGGTGAGGAAGTTGCCCGACACCACGCGCACCGTGCTGTTGGCCATGGGCGTGTTGGGCAGGCCCTGGCTGAAGGCGGCCTCGATCTCGAAGCGCAGTTGGCCGGCTGCCTCTTGCGCGGCGTCCAGTGCCACGGCGTCGGTGATGCGCACGCCGCGGTGGTACTTGCTGACATGGCCCTTCAGCGCGAGCTGCTCCGTCACTTGCGGCCGGAAGCCGTGCACCAGCACCAGCTTCAGGCCCATCGCGTGCAGGATGGCGAGGTCCTGCGCGAACACCGTCAGCTTGCCCGCGGCGATGGCCTCGCCGGCCAGGCCGACGATAAAGGTCTTGCCGCGGTAGGCGTGGATGTAGGGCGCCACGGCCCGGAACCAGGGGACGAAGGTGTGGGGGAAGACGAGGCTCATCGAGGGCGGCGGCAGGGAGCGCGGATTGTGCCGCAGCGTGCGTTGACGCGCGGGCCGGCTCGGCGCACGATTCGGGCGCCAAGATGGCATCAGGAGCATGGCGATGGACCCCTACAAGACCCATGGAGCTTTCAGCTGGAACGAGCTGATGACCACCGACCCGGCGGCGGCCGGCGCGTTCTATGCCGGCCTGTTCGGCTGGACGATCAAGGACATGGACATGGGCACAGGCCCGTACCACGTGGCCAGCGTCGGCGACACCCAGATCGGCGGCATCATGGGCCCGGTGCCCGGCGCGCCGCCCATGCCGCCGACCTGGGGCTGCTACGTCACAGTCGACAATGTCGACGAGACTCTGGCCAAGTGCGCGGCGCTGGGCGGCCAGACGCTGGTGCCGCCGATGGACGTGCCGGGCGTCGGCCGCATGGCCGTGCTGCAGGATCCGCAGGGCGCGGTGTTCAGCGTCATGGCGTATTCGGCCTGAGCGAGCCCGCCCCGCGGGGCTGGGCGGTTGGCGAGCGGTTCACTGAGCGCAGGGCGAGGCGGGGATAATCCGGCCCCTCGTGAAAGCTCCTGCCGGCCGCCCAGGCCCGGCCACCGCCCCGGTGGCCCACCCCGTACCGCCCATCACCTACCCTGAATCGCTGCCGGTCTCGGCCCGGCGCGACGAGATCGCGCGCGCCATCCGCGAGCACCCGGTGGTCATCGTCTGCGGCGAAACGGGCTCGGGCAAGACGACGCAGTTGCCGAAGATCTGCCTCGAGCTCGGCCGCGGGCGCGGTGCCGGCGGCCGTGGGCTGATCGGCCACACGCAGCCGCGGCGCATCGCGGCCAGCAGCGTGGCCAAGCGCATCGCCGAGGAACTGAACTCTCCGCTGGGCGAGGTCGTGGGCTACAAGGTGCGCTTCCAGGACCGCCTGCAGCCCGGCGCCAGCGTGAAGCTGATGACCGACGGCATCCTGCTGGCCGAGACCGAGAGCGACCCGCTGCTCAAGGCCTACGACACCCTGATCATCGACGAGGCCCACGAGCGCAGCCTCAACATCGATTTCCTGCTCGGCTACCTCAAGGAAGTGCTGGCGCGGCGCAGCGACCTGAAGCTGATCGTCACCTCGGCCACCATCGACGCCGATCGCTTTGCGAACCACTTCGCCAGCCGCCACGGGCCGGCGCCGGTGATCATGGTCAGCGGCCGGCTGTTCCCGGTGGAGCAGCGCTGGCGGCCCTTCGAGGAAAGCCGCACCCGCGATCTCAACGACGCCGTGGCCGATGCGGTTGATGAACTCTGGGCCGGCGGCCAGCGCGGCGACATCCTTGTCTTCATGCCCGGCGAGCGCGAGATCCGCGAGGGCGCCGACCACCTGCGCCGCCACCTCGCGCAAGCCCTGAAGGGCGGCCCGCCGCCGGAGGTGCTGCCGCTCTTCGCGCGCCTGAGTCCAGCCGAACAAGACCGGGTCTTCCAGGCCGGCAACGGCCGCCGCATCGTGCTGGCCACCAACGTGGCCGAGACCTCGCTCACGGTGCCGGGCATCCGCTACGTCATCGACCCCGGGCTGGCGCGCGTCAAGCGCTACAGCTTCCGCAACAAGGTCGAGCAGCTGCAGGTCGAGCCCATCAGCCAGGCCGCGGCGGCGCAGCGGGCGGGGCGCTGCGGGCGTGTGGCCAACGGCATCTGCATCCGGCTCTATGGCGAAGATGAATTCGCCGGCCGCCCGCGCTTCACCGACCCCGAGATCCTGCGCTCCAGCCTGGCCGGCGTCATCTTGCGCATGAAGTCGCTGCACCTGGGCACGGTGGAGGAGTTCCCGTTCGTCGAGCCGCCGCCGAAGAAGGCGATCGCCGACGGCTACGCGCTGCTGGCCGAGCTGGGCGCGGTGGACGAGGCCAACGAGCTCACGCCCATCGGCCGTGAGCTGGCGCGCCTGCCGCTGGACCCGCGGGTGGGCCGCATGATCCTCGAGGCGCGCAACCGCCAGGCGCTCACGGAGGTGCTGATCATCGCCTCGGCGCTGTCGGGCCAGGACGTGCGGGATCGCCCGCAAGAACAGCAGCAGGCCGCCGACCAGAAACACCAGCCCTTCGACGACGAGCGCTCCGAGTTCATGGGCACGCTCAAGCTGTGGAAGTGGATCGAAGAGGGCCGCGGCAGCCACGGCCACGCCGGCCAGAAGGCGGCCCAGGTCGACAGCCACAAGCTCAGCAACCGCCAGCAGGAGCAGCGCCTGCGCGAGCAGTTCATCAGCGTGCGCCGGGTGCGCGAGTGGCGCGACATCCACAGCCAGCTGCACACCGTGGTGGCCGAACAAGGCTGGCGGCTGAACACGCTGCCGGCCACCTACGAGCAGATCCACCAGTCGCTGCTGGCCGGCTTGCTGGGCAACGTGGGCTGCAAGATCGACGACGAAGAGAACTACCTTGGGGCGCGTGGTATCAAGTTCTGGCGCCACCCCGGCGCCAACCTGAGCAAGAAGCCGGGCCGCTGGCTGATCGCGGCCGAACTGGTGGAGACCACGCGGCTCTTCGGCCGCGGCCTCGCGGCCATCGAGCCGCAGTGGATACCGCCGCTGGCCGGCCACCTGCTGAAGACGCAGTTGCTGGAGCCGCACTGGGAGAAGAAGGCCGCCGAAGTAGTGGCGCTGGAGCGCGCCACGCTCTACGGCATCGTGGTGTATGCCAACAAGCGCGTGAACTACGCGACGCTCGACGCCAAGGGCGCGCGCGAGATCTTCATCCGCGAGGCGCTCGTCGAGGGCCTACGCGAGGACAGTTTCGACGCCACCTGGGAGCGCAAACTGCCCTTCCTGGCCCACAACCGCAAGGTCGTGCGCCAGGTGCAGGAGCTCGAGCACAAGGCTCGGCGGCAAGACGTGCTGGTGGACGACGAGCTGATCCACGCCTTCTACGACCAGCAGCTACCGCCCGATGTGGTGGGCGGCTCAAGCCTGGAGCGCTGGTGGCGCCAGGAACTCAAGCGGCAGCCGCAGTTGCTGCAGCTCACGCGCGAGGAGCTGATGCGCCACGAGGCCGCCGGCATCACCACCGACGCCTTCCCGAAGACGCTGCGCATGGGTGGTGTGGACTGCACGGCGAGCTACCTGCACGAGCCGGGTGACGCAAAAGACGGCCTCACGGTGACGGTGCCGATCTACGCGCTGAACCCAGTGAACGAAGACCGCTGCGAGTGGCTGGTGCCCGGCATGCTGCACGCCAAGGTGCTGGCGCTGTGCAAGACGCTGCACCAGCG
>JAIYDH010000019.1 GCA_027487585.1 Rubrivivax sp. | reverse complement strand
GTCATCCGCGTGATCACGCTGACGCTGATCACCTACCACTTCGGCGACGAAGCCGGCCAAGGCTTCCTGCACGGCTTTGCCGGCATGGTGCTGTTCATGGCGGCGCTGATGCTGATCATTGCGGCCGACACCGCCACGCGTGCCTTCGTGCGCACGCGCGGCCCGCAGTCGGCCTGACCATGATGGGCTTGTCGCGGCCTGTCTCGCAGGCCCTGGTGATGGTGGTCGCCATGGTGCTGGTGGCGCTGCTGTCGCAGGCCGGCAAGCCGGTGCACAAGCTCGCCGACCAGCGCGCGCGCTTCGACCTCGAGAAGGTGATCCCCGAGCAGTTCGGCGACTGGCGGCTGCTGCGCGCCGGTGGCGTGGTGCTGCCCGACCCGAGCGTGCTTGCCAACCTGCAGCGGCTGTACACGCAGACCTTGTCGCGCGCCTATGTCAACAGCCGCGGCACCGTGATGATGTTGTCCATCGCCTACGGCGACGACCAGCGCGCGACCATGGCCGTGCACTACCCCGAGGTCTGCTACCCAGCTCAGGGCTTCCAGGTGCGCAGCAACCGGGTCGATTCGGTGATCACGCCCCACGGCACGCTGCCCGTGCGGCGGCTCGAGACCGAGCTGTCACGCCAGCGCTATGAGCCAGTGACGTACTGGGTCACCATCGGCGATCGCATCTCGCTCGGCGGCTTCGAGCGGCGGCTGATCGAACTCGAATACGGCCTGCAGCGTGTCATCCCCGACGGCCTGTTGTTCCGCGTGTCGTCGATCAACCGCGACTCGCCCCAGGCCTTCCGCGACCAGGACGCCTTCACGCGCGACCTGCTGGCCGCCTTGCCGCAGCTCAGCCGCGAGTGGCTGGCCGGCAACCCGGCGCGGTTGGCAGCGGCGCCGCAGCCCTGAACAATGGCTGTCGACGGCCAAGGGCGCCTCGGCGTCGTCGCCTGCGCCTTTGAACCCCGTCGGCGCCCGGCGGGTCAATGAGATCGCTCTCGGATGGCCTCGTTGTCTGATCGCCTGCTCGTCGTCGCCGATCAGTTGCCGCACCCGCCGCGCAACGGTGCTACGCTGCCGCTCTGCCACTACCTTGCGGAATTGGCACGCACGCACGAGGTCCAGCTGGTGCTGCTGCTGGACGATGACCAGCGCATCGACAGCGAGCAGCGTGCCGAGAACGAGCGTCGGTTCGGCCCGCTGCTGCTGGCCCGCTGCACCCGCCACGGCCCACTGGCACGCGCGGCCGACGAGACCTCGGGTCGCGGCATGTTCCAGCATGGCTGGGTGGCGGCCGACACGCGCGACTTCGACGAACTGGCCGCGCGCGATGCCGGTTGGTGCACGGCGCCAGTGCTGGTGTCGCCGATCAGCGCACTTGCGCGCTGGCGCGCCGTGCGCACCGCCCTGCCGCGCTGGCGCCCGCGGTGCACGGTGGTGGCCGTGCACGACTGCACCGCCGCTGAATACCGCTGGCGCTGGCGCTCGCCACGGCCCAGCGCGCTGGGGCGCGCCAAGGCCTGGAGCCACTGGCTGCGGGCCCCGTTGGTGGCGCGCGCCGAGGCCATCCTGCTGGCCGACGCCGACGCGGTGTTGGTGCAGACCGAAGCCGATCGGGCGGCGATGCGGCAGCTCGTCGGCGCCGACACTGCGGCGCGCACACAGCTGGCACCCAACGGCGTGCGCGCCGATCTGTTCGATGTCGAAGCCGCGCCTGGCGCGGACGCCCAGGTACTGTTCGTGGCCGAGCTCAGCGGTGAGTACGCGCCCGTCGCCGCTTGGTTGTGCCGCAGCGTGTGGCCGCAGGTGCGCACCGGGCATGCGGCCGCCACGCTGACGATCGTGGGTCGTGGTGCCGACGCCGCGCTGAAGCAGCTGCTCGCCACCACCGACGGCGTGACGCACCTCGAGTTTGCGGCCGACCTGGCGCCGCTCTATGCGCGCAGCGCCGTCATCTGGAGTCCGCTGTGGAAGGGCTTCGGCCTCATCAACAAGACGCTCGAGGCCATGGCCGCCGCGCGGCCGGTGGTCGGGGGCCTCGCTGCGTTCAACGGCATCGCCGGCTTCGCCGACGGCGAACACGGCATCGGCCTCGCGCGGCCCGACGCCCAGGCGATGGCCGCGGCCACGGTGGCCCTGCTGCGCGAGCCCGCGCGAGCACAGACCCTCGGCGCCGCCGGGCGCGAGCTCGTGCGCGGTTTCCGCTGGGAGCGCACGGCCGAGGTCATCCGTGCGGCCTTGGTCGGCAGCCCGGCGCGGCAGCCCGGCGACGGCGTGCCCGCCCTGGAGGTGCCGCGATGAGGCCCTTCAGTTGGGTTCCGCCTCGCCTGCCGATGCGCCGGGCTCGACCGGTGACGATGATGAGAGCCCGCTCGGCGCCGCAGCCGGCCGAGGGCTCGGCGCTTTTTGTGGCCCAGTTCACCGCCTACGTGCTGCTGATGGGCCTGGCCTACACGGCGCAGGCCGGCTTCATCAAGCACGTGGGCAACGTGTATGCCGTGGTGATCTTCGGGCTTGTGGCCTTTGCCTGGGCTACGCGCCGCTACCCGCCATCGAACTGGTCGACGGCGGTGGTGCTGAGCTACGTCGTGTACCTCACGGGCATCACCTGCAGCGTGGCGGTGAACCCCGACCACATCGACTGGGGTGATCTGGTCAAGATCTCGCTGGTGCCGGCCTTCATGATCTTCGGCGCGGCCTTCGAACGCGGCCGCGCTGCACGTGGCGAGCCCGTGCTGTGGCAGCGCGGCGATGTGCGCCTGATGCTGGTGCTGCTGATCGCCGTGCCGCTGGCCACCTGGGGTGCGCAGCTGTTGCAGAGCGGCTTCGAGATCGACGGCATCCGCGAGACATCGATCTTCGCCAACCGCAACAACGCCGCGGTGTACGCGGTCACCTTGCTGGCGATGGTGGCCGTCGTCCTTGGCCGGCCGGTGCGCAGCCTGATCCTGTTCATGGCGGCCGGCCTGATGTTCGGCACCCTGGGCGTGCTGCTGGCGGTGGTGATAGCGCTCGCGCTCACCGTAGCGCGGCCACGCGAGCTGCTGGTGCTGGCGCTGCTGATCGTGGCGGCCGGTGCGGGCTACCTGATCTGGCCCGACGAGAAGCCCTTCGTGCGCTTCACGCCGGTGATCGACAGCATCCGCTTCATCGTCGACGGCCGCATCAAGCTGCACAGCACGACTTTCGGCGAACTGGTACTGCTGCTGAAGACGCAGGACCTGTCCTTCGTATTCCGTCTCAAGCACTGGGTCGACATGCTGGCGGTGTGGAGCGCGGCCGACGTGTACCACTGGCTGTTCGGGTTCGGCGTCGGCTCCGCGGTGCGCGAGTCAGAGCTGAGGCTGTTGCCGCACAACGACTACCTGCGGCTGCTTTTCGAGTTCGGTCTCGTCACGCTGGTGGCCTTCGTGGCGATGCTGGCGCTGGTGTTCGTGCGCCTGGGCCGGAGCTGGGAGACGGTGCCCTTGCTGGCCGTGGCCATCTACCTGTTCTCGGAGAACCTGGTCACCAACTACACGGCGATGGCCTTCTTCTTCTTCAGTGCCGGCGTGCTGGCGGAGCGCGTGGCCCGGGAACGTGCCGCT
>JAIYDH010000362.1 GCA_027487585.1 Rubrivivax sp. | reverse complement strand
GGTTCTTCTGCATCTCGGCCAGCATCTGCTGGCCCACGCGGGCCATGTTCTCGTAGCTGTCGCCGCTGACGATCACCACCTCCAGCGGGCGCGAGCGGAAGCCCTGGCCCAGGCTGGGCGGCGTCACCGGGAAGGCGCTCACGCCGGGCAGCGCGCTGAGCTTGGGCAGGAGCTCGCGCTGCAGGTCCTGGGTCGTCTTCGTACGATCTTCCCAATCGACCGTGCGGAACACGCCGAAGGCGTTCGACACCTGGCCACCGCCCACAAACAGGAAGCGGCGGTCGAACTCCGGGAACTGCGCGCCAATGGCGTCGATGGCGTCGAGGTAGCGCGCGGTGTACTCGAGCGTGGCGCCGTCGGGCGCGCGCACCGGCATGGCGATGACGCCGCGGTCTTCGTACGGCGCGAGCTCGCTCTTGGTCGTCGTGAACAGCCACCAGCTGCAACCGGCCGATGCGAGCATCACGCCCACCACCAACCAGCGCCGCTTCAGCGTCCAGGCGAGCACGCGGCCGTAGCCGGCTGACAGCGCCAGCAGCGCATGCTCCATGCCGCGGTCGAAGCGGTTCGGCTTCGGGTTGTGCTTCAGCAGCTTGCTGCACATCATCGGCGTGAGCGTCAGGGCCACGAAGCCACTGACCAGCACCGCCCCCGCCAGCGTCAGCGCAAACTCGCCGAACAGCCGCCCGGTTCGCCCGGGCGTGAAGGCCAGCGGCGCGAACACCGCCGCCAGCGTCAGCGTCATGGCCACCACCGCGAAGCTGATCTCGCGGATGCCCTTGATGGCGGCCTGGAACGGCTCCAGGCCTTCTTCGATGTGCCGGTAGATGTTCTCGAGCACGACGATGGCGTCGTCCACCACCAGGCCGATGGCCAGCACCAGCGCCAGCAGCGTGAGCGTGTTCACCGTGAAGCCGGCCAGCGCGATCATCGAGAAGGCGCCGATCAGGCTGACGGGAATCGTCACCAGCGGAATGATCGACGCCCGCAAGGTGCGCAGGAACACGAACACCACCAGCGCCACCAGCACCACGGCCTCGGCCACGGTGGAGTAGACGGCCTTCACCGAGCGGTCGATGAACACGCTCAGGTCGTTGGCCTGGATCACCGTCACGCTGGGCGGCAGGTCGCGCTGGATCTGCGGCATCAGCGCGCGCACGCCGTTGGCCACCTCGATGGGGTTGGCGGTGGCGTTGCGGATGACACCGGTGCTGACGCTGGGCACGCCGTTCAGGCGCACGCGGCTGCGCTCGCTCTGCGCCGCCTCTTCGATGCGCGCCACGTCGCGCAGGCGCACGGTGTAGCCGCCCACGGTCTTGAGCGCCACCTGCTCGAACTCGCTGACCTTGTTGAGGTCGGTGCGCGCGGTGACGCTGAACTCGCGCTGGGCGCTTTCGATGCGGCCGGCCGGCACCTCGAGGTTCTGGCGCCGCAGGGCGTCTTCGACGTCCTGCACCGTCAGCCGGTACGAGGCCAGGCGGTCGGCATCGAGCCACACGCGCATGGCGAAGCGGCGGTCGCCGCCCACCTGCACATCGGCCACGCCGGGCACCGTCTGCAGGCGCGGCTTGACGACGCGGTTGATCAGGTCCGTCAGCTCCAGCGGCCCCATGGTCTCGCTGGTGTAGGCCAGCCAGATGGTGGGCGTGGCGTCGGCCTCGACCTTGCTGATGACGGGTTCGTCCACTGCCGCCGGCAGGCGTCCGCGCACCCGGGCCACACGGTCGCGCACCTCGGCCGCCGCGGTGTCGGGGTCCTTGCTGAGACGGAATCGCACCGTGATCTGGCTGCTCTCGGAGCGCGAGATCGAGGTCATGATGTCGACGCCGTCGATGCCGGCGATCGAGTCTTCCAGCGGCTTCGTGACCTGGCTCTCGATGACTTCGGAACTCGCGCCGGTGAGCCGCGTGTTGACGTTGACCAGCGGCTCGTCGATGCGCGGGTACTCGCGCACGCTGAGCTGCTCGAACGACACCAGGCCGATCAGCACCAGCAGCAGCGACATCACGGTGGCCAGCACCGGACGGCGGATGGAGGTCTCGGAAATCTTCATCGAATCGACTCCGTGCGCGGCGCCGCGTCAGGCACGCCCGTCAAGGCGAAGGGCCGGGCCGTGGGCCCGAGGCGGCGGGCCGCGTCGCGGGTGCGGCACCGGCTGCGGGGCCTCCCGGGCCACCCGCAGGCCGGGCACCGCCCGGGTTGGCCAGATCGATCACGCGCACCGGCACGCTGTCTGCCCGCGCAATGCGTCCATGGCCCGCGGTGACGATGCTGTCGCCGGGCTTGACGCCTTCGAGGATCTCGACGCGGCCCGGCAGGCGCAGGCCGATGCGGGCCTCCAGGCGCTGCGACACCTTCTTGCCGTCGGGTCCGTCGATCACCTTGAAGAGGAACTGCTTCGCGCCCACGGGCACCAGGGCTTCCTCGGGCACGACGACCGCGCCCTCGCGCACCGAGAACAGCACCCGCGAGCGCGCGAACATGCCCGGCCGCAGCACCGTGCCCGGGTTCGACACCTGGGCCAGCACCTGCAACGCGCGGCCGTTGGCATCGACCTGCGAGTCCAGCGCCTGCACGCGGCCCTTGAAGCTGCGTCCGGGCAGCGCGTCGACGGTCATGTCCACCGCCTGCCCCGGGCGCACGCGTTCGGCGTAGCGCTCCGGCAGCGCGAACTGCACGGTCAGCGAGCGCAGGTCTTCGAGCGAGACGATGTCGGCACCGTCCTTGACGTAGTCACCCACGTCGACGAGCTTCAGGCCGATGGTGCCGTCGAACGGCGCCAGCACGCGCATGCGCTGGGCCTGGGCCTGGGCCAGGGCCACCTGGGCTTCGGCCACCTGCAAGGCCGCGGCGTTCTGGTCGACGGCGCTGGCACTGACGAAGTTCTGCGCCAGCAGTTCCCGACTGCGCTGCAGGTTGGTGCGCGCGATGCTCGCCTGCGCCTCGGCCTGCTTCAACTGCGCCTGCTGCAGGGTGTCGTCGAGCTGCACGAGCAACTGGCCGCGCGTCACGCGCTGGCCATCGCTGAAGCCGAGCCTGGCGATGCGGCCGCTGACCTCGGGGCGCACGACTACGCCCTGCACCGAGCGCAGCGAGCCGACGGCCTGCACTTCATCGGAGATCGACTCCACCTTGGCCCGGGCCACTTCGACTGCGGCGGGGCCACCTGGGCCGCCCGGGCCCCCTGCAGGCCGCCCACCCGGCGCCGCGCCAGGCGCGCCTGCGCCGCCGGGTGTAGCCGCCACGGGGCCGGCAGCTGCTTTGTCTGCGGGCTTCTGCCACCACCAGGCCGCGCCGGCGGCCACTGCCAAGCCGACGACGGCCACCAGGGTATGGATCTTTTTCAACGTCGCTCTCTCGGTGAGGACGTGCGGGCACGCAGTGTGCGCAGCCCGCCGCGGGGAAAGCTGACGATCGTAACTGCAGGCTGCAGCCGGCGCTGCCGGTGGGTCAGATCAATGAATCGACACCGCGGTTGGCCAGCCGGTCGGCGCGCTCGTTGCCGGGGTCGCCGGCGTGGCCCTTGACCCAGCGCCACTGCACCTTATGGCCGGCGTTCAACGCATCGAGCCGCTGCCAGAGCTCGATGTTCTTCACCGGCTTGTTGTCGGCGGTGCGCCAGCCGCGGGCCTTCCAGCCGCGGATCCAGCTCGTGATGCCGTCCTTGACATAGCTGCTGTCGGTGTAGATCGTCACCACCGACGGGCGCTTCAGCGCCGCCAGCGCCTCGATCACCGCCGTGAGCTCCATGCGGTTGTTGGTGGTGAGCCGCTCGCCTCCAAAGAGCTCGCGCTCGTGCGCGCCGCTCTTCATCCAGGCGCCCCAGCCACCGGGGCCGGGGTTGCCGCGGCAGGCGCCGTCGGCGTAGATCACGATCTCTTGGGCGGTGGTCGGGTCGTTCATGCGGTGTTCAAGGGAGCTCGGTTTCGGCCAGCGGCCGCTGGCGATTGGCCACCACGGCCGGTGCGGCAGCGGCCTTGCGGCGCGGCGATTTCAACAGGCCCACCAGCCGCATGCCGCGCACGCGCTTGACGGCCACCACTTGGTACACCGCGCCCAGCACGGGCCACCAGCGGTCGCCGACGGACTCCATCCATGACCAGCGCTCGAGCCAGGCCGCGCTCTTGAGCGGCGGCCGCCAGCAGCCGAACTGCCCGGCCTCGACCTCGAAGCTGAGCAGCCGCAGCCAGTCGCGCAGCCGCCAGTAGCCGAGGAACTCGCCGCTGGCGGGCAAAAACAGCGGGTCGCGCCGGCCCAGCCCCAGGCCGCGCCGCGCATGGCCCGCGCGCTGGCGCAGGCCCCACAGGCTGGCCGGGTTGAAGCCGGTGATGACGACGCGGCCCTCGGGCATCAGCACGCGCTCCACCTCGCGCAGCGTCTGGTGCGGGTCGCGCGCCAGCTCCAGCGAGTGCGGCAGCACGAGCAGGTCGATGCTGGCATTGGGAAACGGCAGCGCGTCGAACTCGCAGTGCAGGGCAGGCGCCACCACGGCGCCGGCGTGCGCGGCATCGCTGGCGATCCAGCGGTGCGGCATGCGGTTGTTGCGCAGCGCGTCGAGCGCGGGCAGGCCCAGCTGCACCGCGTGGTAGCCGAAGACATCGGCCACGGCCTCGTCCATGCGCTGCTGCTCCCAGGCCAGCAGCATCTCGCCGGGCGGGGACTTCAGCCAGGAGCCCAACTCTATAATCGACTGCTCTCGCGACATGAATCTGATTGCGCTGCCCGCCTTCGCCGACAACTACATCTGGATGGTGCATGACGACACGCGCGCGTTCGTCGTGGACCCGGGCGACGCAGCCCCGGTGATCGCAGCCCTCGAGACCCGTCGCCTGCAACTCGCCGGCATTCTAGTGACGCACCACCACGCCGATCATGTCGGTGGGGTGCAGGCACTGCGGCCCCTGCTGGCCGAAGGCGCTGTCGTGTATGGCCCCGCACGCGAGCGCATCCCCGAGCCCTTCGTGCCGCTGAACGGCGGCGACACGATCGATCTGCTGGGCCTGCGCTTCTGTGTCATCGACGTGCCCGGCCACACCGCCGGCCACATCGCCTATGCCCAGCAGGGCGTGGCCCAGGCGCCGCTGCTCTTCTGCGGCGACACGCTGTTCTCGGCCGGCTGCGGCCGCCTGTTCGAAGGCACGCCGGCGCAGATGGCGGC
>JAIYDH010000187.1 GCA_027487585.1 Rubrivivax sp. | reverse complement strand
TTCATCGGCCTGATGCTGGCCATCGGCCTGTTCGCCAGCTGGCTGGGCACGCTGTGTTGGAACGAGGCCAGCCAGCGCCTGCCGCCGGCGCTGGCGGGGCAGCTGATCGTGTTCGAGACGCTGGCCGCACTGGCCTATGCGCTGATGCTGCGCGGGCAGGCACCGGCGCCCGGCGTGCTGGTGGGCGTGGTGCTGCTGGTGGCCGGCGTGATGTGGGCGCTGCGCGTGAAGCCACAGGTGGGCTGAACCGCCGCGCATCGGCGCGCGTCCGGTTGGGCCGTTCGGGGGGTAGGCCCATGTACCATGGGTGCCCGACAGGAGGTTGAGGGTGATCTGCGCGCACTGCCGTCACGAGAACCGGGCCGGCGCCAAGTTCTGCGAGGAGTGCGGCGCACCGCTGCCGCGCTCCTGCACCCGCTGCGGCGAGGCCTTGCCGGCGCTGGCGAAGTTCTGCCCGGAGTGCGCGCACCCCACGGGCGTGGTCGGGGCGCCCCGGGCTGCCACGACCTCGACCGCGTCCGCCCCAGCGCCACCGATGCCGGAGCGCCGGGTGCCCAGCCACCTGGCCGAGAAAATCCTTACCTCCAAGAGCGCGATCGAGGGCGAACGCAAGCAGGTCACGGTGCTGTTCGCCGACCTGAAGGGCTCGATGGAACTGCTCGCCGAGCGCGACCCCGAGGTGGCGCGGCAGCTGCTCGATCCGGCCCTCGAACTGATGATGGACGCGGTGCACCGCTACGAGGGCACCGTCAACCAGGTGATGGGCGACGGCATCATGGCCCTGTTCGGCGCGCCGCTGGCGCACGAGGACCACGCGGTGCGCGCCTGTTACGCCGCGCTGCACATGCAGGCCGCTGCGCAGGCCTACGCCGAGGAGGTGCGGCGCACGCAGGGCGTGCCGATCCGGCTGCGCGTGGGCCTCAACTCCGGCGAGGTGCTGGTGCGCACCATCGGCTCGGACCTGCACATGGACTACACCGCGGTCGGCCAGACCACCCACCTGGCTGCCCGCATGGAGCAGCTCGCCGACCCCGGCAGCACGCTGCTGGCGCCGGCGACCTGGGCGCTGGCCGAAGGCTTCGTCAAAGTGCGCCCGCTGGGCCCCACCGCGGTGAAGGGCCTGGCCGCACCTGTGGAGATCTACGAACTGGCCGGCGCCAGCGAGGTGCGCGGGCGCCTGCAGGCGTCGGTGGCGCGTGGGCTCACGCGCTTTGTGGGCCGCGATGCCGAGCAGCAGCGCCTGCATGAGGCGCTGCTGCGCGCCGGCGAGGGCCGCGGCCAGGTGGTGGCGATCGCCGGAGAGCCGGGAGTCGGCAAGTCGCGGCTGAGCTGGGAGTTCTCGCACTCCAGCGCCTGCGGCGGCTGGTTGGTGCTGCAGGCTGCCGCGGTGAGTTACGGCCGCGCCACAACCTATGGGCCGGTGATCGAGCTGCTGCGCAGCTATTTCGGCATCGAGTCGCGCGACGACGCGCGCCGTGCCTGCGAGAAGGTCACGGGCCGGCTGCTGTCGCTGGAGCGTGGGCTCGAGCCGACGCTGCCGGTGTTCCTGTCGCTGCTGAACCTGCCGCTGGACGACGCCGAGTGGGACCGACTGGTGCCGCTGGAGCGCAAGCGCCGCACGCTCGATGCGCTCAAGCGCCTGCTGCTGCTCGAGAGCCGCGTGCAGCCGGTGCTGCTGGTGTTCGAGGACCTGCAGTGGATCGACAGCGAGACGCAGGCCTTCCTCGACCTGCTGGTGGAAAGCCTCAGCGGCGCGCGCCTGCTGCTGGTGGCCAACTTCCGGCCCGACTACCAGCACGGCTGGGCCGGCAAGCGTGCGTTCCAACTCATCAGGCTCGACACGCTGGAGGCGGCAACGTCGGAGGAGTTCCTGAACGCCCTTCTGGGCCACGACGCCAGCATGGCGCCGCTGAAGCCCCGCCTGATCCGGCGCACCGAGGGCAACCCGTTCTTCCTCGAGGAGACCGTGCGCGCGCTGGTCGAGACCGGCGCGCTGGCCGGTACGCGCGGCGCCTACCGCTTCACCGGCGCGCATCACGACCTGCAACTGCCGGCCACCGCGCAGGCCATCCTGGCTGCGCGCATCGACCGCCTGCCGGCGGACGACAAGCGCCTGCTGCAGGCCGCGGCCGTGATCGGCAAGGACCTGCCGTTCGTGTTGCTGCACGCCATCGCCGAGCAGCCCGAGGAGGCCTTCCTTCAGAGCCTGGGCCGGCTGCAATCGGCCGAGTTCCTGTTCGAGACGCAGCTGTTCCCGGACATCGAGTACGCGTTCCGCCACGCCCTGTCGCACGAGGTGGCCTTGTCCGGGCTGCTGCAGGACCGTCGGCGCGCGCTGCACGGCCGCATCCTTGATTCAATGGAGCGGCTGTACGACAAGCGCCTGGGCGAGCACACCGAGCGGCTGGCGCACCACGCTTGGCGCGGCGAGGTCTGGGCCAAGGCGGTGCACTACCTTCGCCAGGCCGGCAACAAGGCCTCGGGCCGCTCGGCCACGGCCGACGCGCGGCTCTGGTTCGAGCAGGCGCTGGAGGCGCTCGCCCACCTGCCGCAGACCCCGCAGGCGCTGGACGAGGCCTTCGGCATCTACCTCGAGCTGCGGCCGGTGCTGGTGTCGCTGGCCGAGATCCGCGCCTCGCTGGACCGCGCGCGCGAGGCCCAAGCCATCGCCTCGCGGCTCGGCGACGACCACCGCGTCTGCAAGGTGTACGCCACGATGACGAGCAGTCAGGCGCTGCTCGGCGAGCTCGATGCCGCACTGGCCTCGGGCCGGCGCGCACTGGAGATCGCCGAGCGGCTGCGCGACCAGCGCCTCGTGATCCTGTCCACCAGCGTGCTGCTGCAGACCCACCTTTACCGCGGCGACTACGAGCGCGCGGTGGAACTGGCGCGCGGTAATCTTGCCCGGCTGCCCGAGGACTGGACCTACGAGTACTTCGACAACATCGCGCCCGCGTCGATCTTCGACCGGGTGCTGCAGGTGATGGCGCTGGCCGAGCTCGGCCGCTTCGACGAGGCGGCGCCGATGCAGGCCGAGGTGGCGCACCTGGCCGAGTCGACGCAGCACGCCCTGTCGATCAGCATCGCGCGGCGCGCCGGCGGCACGCTGCACCTGTTGCGCGGCGAGTGGGCGCTGGCGGCAAAGTGGCTGGAGGCCTGGAGCGCCGCACTCGAGGTGGGCGGCATCAGGCTGCAGATGCCAGTGGCCTACGGGTCGATAGCCTGGGCGCTGGCCCAGCTCGGCCAGCACGCCGCCGCGCGCGAGCAGTTGGCCAAGGGCGAGGCGCAGGCGCAGGCGCTGGTGGCCGAAGGAAACCAGGGCTTCATGGGCCTGGCCTACTTCACGATGGGGCGGGCCGCGCTTGCTTTGGGCCAGCTCGACGAGGCCCGGCGCTGGGCCCACCTGGTGTTCGAGTCCTCGCCGCAGCACCTGGGTTATGCCGCCCACGCGCGCCAGTTGCTGGGCGACATCGCCTGCCAGACTGGGGCGCTGGACGTCGAAGGCGGCCTCGCGCAGTACGCGCAGGCTCTGGCGCTGGCCGAGCCGCGAAACGCGCTGCCGGTGGTGGCGCACGCGCGCCGCGGCATGGCCGTGCTGCTGGCGCACGCCGGCCGCACAGCCGAAGCCGAGGTGGCGCGCGCCCAGGCGGTGGCGCTGTACCGCCAGATGCGCATGGACTTCTGGCTAGACCAGGTCGAGGCCGAGCAGTCCTGAATCGGGCGAGCGGCGCGACGCCCAGAACGGCGTCGCGGGCCATCGGGTTTCGGTGGCGTAGTAGGCCTGGCGATGACGGCGGTAGGCCTGCCAGACGGCAACAAGCTCGCGAGAATAGGCCGGCAGCGTGCCGTGCTGCAGCGCATCGGCCAGCCGCAGCGCGCTGTACAGAGCGTGGAACAGGCCTTGCGAAGACAGCGGGTCGAAGCTCGCGGCCGCGTCGCCGACGGCGGCCCAGCCTGTGCCCGCCTGCGGGCACAGGCAGGCGCTGCCGGCGGCGCGGCGGCGCAGCAGGCCGGCGGCGCGGTGGTGCTGCACGAAGCGACCCATCAGGGGCTGGTCTTGCAAGGTGGCCAGCAGCGCAGCGGCGTCGCGCGGGCCCCGGGTGCCGGGTGCGGGATCGCTGTAGCACGCCACGAGGCGCCCGCCCGGCATGGCGCCGCTGGCAGGCAACGCGCTGCCGTAGCACCAGCCGTCGGGCCGTGCTTCGACGAGCGAGAAGCCGTCGAGGTCGTTCGTGTCGTGGGCGTGGCCGTCGATGGGCTCCAGGCGCAGCAGGTCGCACACCAGCCGGTCCAGCTGCATCGCGCGTGCACCGAGCTGGCGCGCGATGGTGGCGCGGCGGCCGCTGGCATCGACCAGCCAGCGGCAGCGGAGCGCTCGCGAAGGCGCCAGCTGCACCTGCCAGGCGTCGGCGCCGGCTGCATCGCGCGCAAAGCCGCTGACGCGCGCCGGTTGCAGCAGCGTGCAGCCTTGGGCCTGGGCCTCGGCCAGCAGCCGTTGCTCGAATCGCGCCCGGTGGATGCGCCAGGCGCCGCCTTGCGGGTCGACGAACGCGTCGCGGCGCTCTGGCTGCGCTTGGCCCCAGCACGACAGCTGGCCCAAGCTCGCCGCGTGGGCGTCCTCGACAAACCCGGACCACACGCCCAGCGCCACCAGCAGCCGGCGCGCAGCGCCGGGCAGTGTCTGGCCGGCGTGCTCGGGCGCTGGTTCGGCGTGCGGAGCGCGGCGCTCCACCAGCGCCACGCGCCAGCGCATCGGCGGCCGGCTCAACGCGATCGCCAGCGCAGCACCGGCCGGGCCCGCGCCGATGATCAGCGCGTCAAAGTCCGCAGCCGGTAGGCTGCCGGCGGGCGTCAAGGTTGGCGCGGCCCGCGGAAGCGCCCGAGCCAGGTGCCGTCGCGGCTGGGCGCGACGCCGCGGCCGGTGGGCGCGCGGCGCGCTGCAGCGCGCGTGGCTGGGGTGGCGGCGCCGGGTGCCGCGTCTTCCGCAGCGGCCGTCTCCGGCGTGACGAGATCCAGAGGCCCGAAGTCCGGCAGCCGCGCCACCTGCATGCGCGCCGGCAGGTCGGGGTCGTCCACCACCCCGGGCCGCTCCTCGATGATCCCCATCTTCGGGAAGAGAGTCACCATCGCCGCGCACTGCTCTTCATGCGTGGCACCGGGCAGCACGCCGGGCCAGCTGCGGCGGATCTTGAACGCCGCCAGCCGCTCCGCGCGCGGCAGGCTGGTGTTCACCACCGCCTCGTACTCGGGCTCGTCGAGCACATGGTTGGGCACGCGCGCCGGCCAGAAGGTCGGCAAGTAGGGGTCGTAGGCGGGGATATAGCCGGACAGGCAGCTGGCCGTGTCGGTCTGCCAGGGCACGGCCATCCAGCGCGTCAGGCCGCCCGGCCACTGCGCGTTCAGGGGCCCATCCGGGCCGAGGATGTTTTGCGGCGTGAGCTGGTCGCCATAGTCGGGCTGGGGCGTGTTCGCTGGGGCATGCGCGATGCGCCCGGGTGCGCTGTAGATCGACGCGTGCCGCATCGGCCAGGTGACCTCGCAGCCCGGATGGAACGCATCGGCCAGGCAGAAGTCGAGCGCAGCGCGGTCCAGCATCGCGGGCTGCTCGGCCAGCGGCACGTCGTCCAGGTGGGCGGGGCCTTGCGCGTGCGGGTCCCAGTCGCCGGTGAAGCGGCCCCGCGCCCAGGCCTGCAGCGCCTGCAGCTGCTGGCTCGACAGCGCCGTGTACACATGCGGCGTGGGCGGCACCGGCAGGTCGATGGCGTCGCCGTAGAGCCAGGGCAGCGGCGTCGGTGAGTAGCCGTCACGCTCGACATCGCGGAACGCGTTGGCGATCTGCCGGCGCCGCTCGGCGTAGAGGTCGATCGGCTCGCGCAGCGGCACCGAGGCCCAGGCGAGGAAGTCCGGGTCCATGAAGTCCATCACCGCACCGTGGCCGAAGGCATCGGAAAAGCCCTGGTTGCTCCACTGCAGCGCACTCATGCGGCGGAAGATCGGCAGCACGTCGCGCTGGAATGACACCACCGGCAAGACGCTGGCGTTCGGGTCGGCCGGGTGGAACACGTCCTGCACCAGGTCGTGCAGCGTGCGCACACTCTTCAGCTGCGGGGCGTAGTTGGGCGGCGCCACCACCACCCAGGCCGGATCCACAGGCAGCGTGCGGCCCTGAAGCACCACGCTGGCCGTCACCGGGCCGTCGGCAGTGTCGTCGTGCCAGCCGTCGTTGTTGGCGAAGTTGGGCAGGGGCGCATTCGTCGGCGAGTCGCTGCGGCCCACGCCGCCGAGCACGACGAGTCGGCCGGCCTCGTCGGTGCGCAGTTCGCCCAGGTACACAGGCTCGCCGAGGAACTGGCCCTTGAACGTGCCACCAGCTTGGTTGCTGCCGGAGATGCCGACGGCACCGCCGTCGATCGCCAGCGCTTCGCGCGCCGCCCCCTGCAGCGTGGCGTTACGCCGCCGGCTCACCCGGCCCTGCTGCGCGGACTCGGGGATGTCCAGCGCCTGGCTGAACTCGTACCAGGCGGCCTTCAGGTTGGCCAGGTGCACGCGCCACGCGATGGCGGCGTTGCCGGCGTTGAGTTCGGCCACCACGCGGCCCTGGGCGTCGTAGCCGTAGACCCGGAAGCGCGCCGCCTGGCGCTTCAGGGCCCCGGTGGCGTCGCGGTAGTAGCCGGGTGCCTCGGCCGGCGGATCGACAAGCTCGGGGCCGATGAACCAGGCGCTGGGGGCGTTGCCCACGCGTGCCACGCCAATGGCCGGGTGGATGGCCGCGCGCACGATGGTGGAAAGATCAGGGGGCGTGCTCATTGGGGGATCTCCTGCGCCATGGGGTGATGGCTTTCACAAAGGCTAGCAGGGGATCAAGCCCCTTGGCGAATCAGATATCTGCCGGCATCACCGTGCCGCGGCACTCGCCGAATCCGATTGAACGCCGGCCTTGCGCCGTGCAGCGGCCGCGCAGGATGACGGTGTCGCCGTCGTCGAGGAACGTGCGCGTCTCGCCATTGGCCAGGGTCAGCGGCACCTTGCCGCCCTGGCTCAACTCGAGCATCGAGCCACCCTGCCCCGGCCCCGGGCCGCTGAGCGTGCCGGTACCGAGCAGATCGCCGGTGCGCAGGTTGCAGCCGTTCACCGTGTGGTGCGCGATCAGCTGCGACAGCGTCCAGTACGCCGCCTCGGCGGTGTCGCTGCCCATCAGCCGCTCGCCGGCCTGGCCTTCCTTGCGCATGCGCGAGGTTTGCAACGAAGTCTCGAGCCGGATGCTCAGCGCACCACAGGCGCGGTGCGCGGCACTGTCCAGGTAGGGCAGCGGCTGCGGGTGATCAGCCGGCCGCGTGAACGGCACGCGGAACGGCGCCAGCGCCTCCATCGTCACCACCCAGGGGCTCACGGTGCTGCCCCAGTTCTTGCTGAGGAAGGGCCCGAGCGGCTGGTACTCCCAGGGCTGGATGTCGCGCGCGCTCCAGTCGTTGAACAGCACCAGGCCGAACAAGTGCGCCTCGGCCTCGTCGATGCCGACGCGGCTGCCCATCGCATTGCCCGGGCCGATGAGCGCGCCGAGCTCGAGCTCGAAGTCGACGCGGCGGCTTTCGCGCAGCACCGGCGGCGAGGCATCGGCCGGCTTGATCTGCCCCAGCGGCCGGCGCAGCCCGCGCCCGCTGACGACGATGCTGCTGCTGCGGCCGTGGTAGCC
>JAIYDH010000016.1 GCA_027487585.1 Rubrivivax sp. | reverse complement strand
GGAGCCGGTGCTCGACCGCGCGGCGGTGCGCACCGACATCGTCTACACGCTGATCCACCGTCTGGGCCTGGTGCGGCTGGCGCTGTTCTTCACGGTCGAGCCGCTGTGGCAGGCGCTGGCGGGCTGGCTCGGCCTGCACGGATTCAAGCCGCTGTCGTTCGAGGGCCTGTGGCCGGGTGTCACCGATGTGGCCTGGGTCGCCTTCGTGCTGTACCTGCTGCTGTTCGACGGCGTCGACTACGCGCTGCACCGGGCGCAGCACCGCTTCGACTGGTGGTGGCAGCTGCACGCCTTGCACCACAGCCAGCGCCAGATGACGCGCTGGTCGGACAACCGCAACCACGTGCTCGATGACGCCCTGCGCGACAGCGCGTTCGTGGTGGTGGCGCTGGCCGTGGGCATTGCGCCGAGCCAGTTCGTGGCCGTGGTGGCGCTGATGCAACTGGTGGAGAGCCTGTCGCATGCCAACGTGCGCGGCAGCTTCGGGCCGGTGCTGGGGCGCCTGCTGGTGAGCCCGGCCTTCCACCGCACGCACCACGCCATCGGCACGGGGCATGAATCCCACGGCCCGGGCAGCCTGGGCGGCTGCAACTACGCGGTCTTGTTTCCGCTCTGGGACGTGCTGTTCGGCAGCGCCCGCTTCGATCGCGCGCCCGAGCCCAGCGGCATCCGCGACCAGCTCGACGGCCGCGACTACGGGCGCGGCTTCTGGGCCCAGCAAGTGCTGGGGCTGCGGCGCCTGGTGGACCGCCGGGCCGGGTGGCCGGAGGCTGTGCTGGATGGGCAACCTGGGGCCGACAGGCCCGGCGCGCCACCGGCCCGAGGCCGTTCGTGAGCCCCTGGGAGGCGTTCTGGCGCGCCGTCGTCACCTGTGCCCGACCGCGCACCTGGGCACTGGCCTTGCTGCCGCTGGTGCCCGTGCTGGCCCTCGTCGGCCTGCTGGGCTGGGCCCTGTGGGAGCCAGCGCTCGACGCCGCGCAGGCGATCTTGGGGCGCGTCGAGGTCAGCCCGCTGGTCTGGCGCTGGCTGCACGACGCCGGCTGGTCTGAGCTGCGCGCCGTGCTCGCGCCGGCCGTGTTGGTGTTGCTGGCGCTGCCCCTGGTGCTGGTGCTGTCCTTGGTGGCCGTGGCCTTGGGCGCGGTGCCGCTGCTGGTGCGGCGCATCGTGGCGGAACGCTACCCAACGCTGACGCCGGCGCAAGGCTGCCCGCTGGGGCGCCGGCTGCTGTGGACGCTGGGCACCGTGCTCTCGGCCGCCGCTGCACTGGTGGTGAGCCTGCCGCTGTGGCTGGTGCCGCCGCTGGCGCTGGTGCTGCCGCCGCTCATCTGGGGCTGGCTCGCGGCGCGTCTGCTCGGCTACCAGGCCCTGGCCGCGCACGCCAGCGCCGACGAACGGCGGCGCGTGCGCCGCGGACGCCGGCTGGCGCTGTGGGCCATGGGCGTGGCCAGCGGCTACCTGGCGCTGCTGCCCATGGCCCTGTGGACGCTCGGCAGCGTGGCCTTCGTGCTGGCGCCGTTTTTCCTGCTGGCGGCAGCGGTGCTGTTCGTGGCCGTGTTCATGTTCTCAGCGGCTTGGTTCGCGCACCTGGTGCTGGCCGAATGGGCCGGCCTGCGGGCGGCGCCGTCGCTGGCGGTTCCTCTCATCGTTGAAAGCCCTCACCCATGAACATCGGCCTGATCATCGTCGGCGACGAAATCCTCTCCGGCAAGCGCGCCGACAAGCACCTGCCCAAGGTCATCGAGCTGCTCGCGGCGCGTGGCATGAGCCTGTCTTGGGCGCGCTACGTGGGCGACGAACGCGAGCGCATCACCGCCGACCTGCGCCACGCCTTCGCCTCGGGTGACCTGGTCTTCAGCTGCGGCGGCATCGGTGCCACGCCCGACGACCACACGCGCCCCTGCGCCGCCGCCGCGCTAGGGGTGGAGCTGGCACTTCACCCCGAGGCCAAGGCCTTGATCCTCGAGCGCATGGCCGACGTCGCCCGCGAACAGGGCCAGCCCTTCGAGCCCGATCGCGCCGACAACGTGCACCGCCTGAACATGGGCGTGTTCCCGGCGGGCTGCTCGATCATCCCGAACCCGTACAACAAGATCCCCGGCTTCCGCTGCGGCCACGTGCACTTCGTGCCCGGCTTCCCGGTGATGGCCTGGCCGATGATCGAATGGGTGCTCGACACCCACTACCGGCACCTGCAACGCGCCAGCTCGGTGCGCGAGCGCTCGGTCATCGTCTATGGCGCCATGGAGGCCGCGCTGACGCCGCTGATGGAAGACATCGAGGCGCGATTCCCCGGCGTCAAGGTGTTCAGCCTGCCCAGCGTCGACCACCCGCAGCACGGACGCCACATCGAGCTCGGCGTGAAACGGGCGCAGCCCGAGGTGGGCGACGACGAAGCGGCCTACGCGGCGCTCCGCGACGGGCTGCTTGCCTTTGGTGCGCAGCTGGGCCCAGAAATGGTGCGTTGATGCGCGCTGCGGAGCACTGTTCCGGTGCGATCCACATGGCCGGGCGGCCCTGGTGTCGTCCACGGCCCGCTGTCAGCAGAGAAGGGCATGGTTTCTGCTACAAACCAGCGCGAGCCACGCACGGCCCCCAAGGCCGTCGCACCGACTCCCACAACCAATCCACCCCTCGAGCCCCGCTAGGAGAGATCTGAATGGCAAAGACCGTTGCCGACGTGATGAAGATGGTGAAGGAGAACGAAATCAAATTCGTCGACTT
>JAIYDH010000083.1 GCA_027487585.1 Rubrivivax sp. | reverse complement strand
TGCAGCTGACGCAGCGGCTGGAGGTGGCGCGCAGCGACCCGCGCGAGCTGCTGGCCGACGTCATCACGCTGCCCTTCCGCGGCCGCGCGGCGGTGCGGGCGGCGCGCATCGAGCTTGCCATCCGCGCCTGGGCCCGGCGCGACCCGATGGCGCAGCAGGCGCTCGACGAGGCCGACTCCTCGCGCATCGGCTACCACGAGACCCTGTTCCGCGCGCTGGGCTTTGCGCCCGACGAGGCCGCGCACCGCGCCTTCCTGCTGTACGGCTACGAGGTCGCCGAGTCGCTGATGCCGCGCCAGGGCAGTGCCGCAGCGCGCGACGCGCGCCGCCGCAGCGTGCTGCAACTGGTGCAGCAGCCGCTCGGACTGCCGAGCCGCTGAACGGCCTCATTCGTGCGCCGGATGGGGTTTCCCCCGGTCGCTCGCCCGGCGCGCGGGCGGTAACACTCGGCAGGCCATGTCTGACCATTCCAGCCCCCCCGCCCCCGACGACGAGCCCAGTGTCGAAGACCTCGGCATGGCGCCGGCCCTGTGCGCCCGTCGTCTGTACCAACTGGGCGCCGCGATGGTGGCGGTGCACACGCTGGAGGCGCGGCTGAGCCCGGTGCAGTTCGCGGCGCTGCAGGCCGTGCACAACCAGCCGGGCCTGGACCAGCGCGCGCTGGCCGGCCTGATCGCACAGGACGCGCCCACCACCACCGCGGTGGTGGACAAGCTGGCCGAACGCGGCCTGCTCGTGAAGGGGTTGGCACCGGCCGACAGCCGCACGCGGCTGCTGTCGCTCACCGAAGCGGGCCGCGAGGTGCTGGTGAAGTTGCAGCCGCAGGTGCGCAAGGCGCAGGCGGCGCTGCTGCGGCCCTTGCCACGTGCCGAGCAGCTTCAGTTCATGCGCATGCTCGTCACGCTGCTCGAGGCCCACGGCAAGATGCCGAAGTCCGGTGCCACCGGCGAGTGACAGCCTGAGGCGGATGCGCTGAGGGGCTTCGGTCCCTCACCGGCGCATGAACCGCCGGCCGCTCAGCCACCGAGGTGGCGGTACACCGTGCTGCGCGAGATGCCGAGTTCCCGAGCGGTGCGGCTGACGCTGCGCCCGCAGCGCTCCCAGGTCTGGCGCACCAGCGTGTCGCCCTGACGCCGCAGTGCCGAGCCCGCCGCCGTTGCCGCCGTGGTCGCCTGCGGGGCGGTGGCGGGCAGGGCCGGGGCGATGTCGCTGGCGCCGAGCTCGATGTCGCCTTCGGCGCCGTCGAGCGAACGCTGCAGCCGCGCGCGCACGAGCACCGAGCGCAGCTCGCGGAAGTTGCCGGGCCAGTGGTGGCGGCGCAGCAGGGCCAGCGCGGCCGCGTCGAGCGAGGCCGTGGCGTCTATCTCGCGCAGCAGGGCGCGCGCCGCGTCGTCGAAGTCACTGCGCGCGCGCAGCGGTGGCAGCTCGATGCGCACGGTGTGCAGCCGGTACAGCAGGTCGGCGCGGAAGCGGCCGGCGTGCACGGCCTCGTCGAGATCGCGGTGGGTGGCGGCCAGCACCTGCACATCGAGGCGGCGCCCCTGCAGCGCGCCCACCGGCCGCGCGACGCCGTCGTCCAGAAAGCGCAGCAGCGTGGCCTGCAAGGCCAGCGGCAGCTCGGCGATCTCGTCGAGCAGCAGCGTGCCGCCGTCGGCCCGCGCCAGCAGGCCGGGGCTGCCGCCGGGCCGAGCACCCGTGAAGGCGCCGGCCGCGTGGCCGAAGAGCTCGGCCTCGAACAACTCGGCCGGCATGCCGCCGCAATTGACGGCCACGAACTCGCCGCGGCGCGCGCTGCAGCGGTGGGCGTGGCGCGCCAGCATTTCCTTGCCGGTGCCGGTTTCGCCCTGCAGCAGCAGCGGCACGTGCAGGGCCACGGCGCGCTCGGCCAGGCGGCAAGCCGCGGCCACGGCGGCGTCGCTCGCGACGAAGCCCGGCGCGGTGCCCGCCGTGCCTGCCGTGCCCGCCGCAACGCCCGCGGCCCGCACCACCGGCACGCGCCGGGTCGGCGCGGGCGACAGCCGCCGCGCCACCAGCAGGCTGCCGAGCCCGTCGTGCAGGCGCGTCTCGTCGTCGCAGTGCAAGCGGCCGAGCAGGCGCTCGAAGGGCTCGCCGAAGAGGGCGTCGAAGTCGCGGCCGGGCGCCGGCTGCAGGCCGGCCAGCAGCTCGCGCGCGGTGGCGTTGCAGGCGGTGAGGCGGCCTTCTTCGTCGAAGGCCAGCAAGCCCGCGCTGAGCGTGCCCAGGAACTCGGCACGCGGATGCACGGCCAGCAGCAACTGGCCGCGCGACTCGTGCGCGAGCAGGCGGTTCTCGATCTGCTTGGCCGACATCTGCACCAGCGCCTGGGTGTGGCGGTGGCGGGACAGCACGTAGGAGCTCGCGTCGAGCACGCCCACGAGCTGGCCGCGCGCGTTGCGCACCGGCGCGGCCGTGCACGAGACCTCGCCCAGCGACAGGAACCAGTGCTCGCGGCCCGTCACGGCCACGGCCTGCCCAGCAGCGAGCGCGGTGCCCAGCCCGTTGGTGCCGGCCACCGACTCGTGCCAGTGGCTGCCGGCCAGGATGCCGGCGTCGTTGCCGCTGCTGACGAAGCGGCTGTCGGCCTGCAGGTCGAGGATCACACCATCGGCGTCGGCAAAGGCCAGCAGGTGGTTGCTGCCGGCGATCTGCCGCGACAGCGTCTCGAGCTCGGCCTGCGCCAGCCCGAGCACCGTGCGCGCGGTGTCGCGGCGCCGCGCCAGTTCGGCCGCCTCGACCACCGGCACGCGCATCGGCGCTCCGGCGTCCAGGCCGTGCTCCAGGCAGCGGGCCCAGCTGTCCAGCACCAGGGTCGAGGGCGTGCCTTCGAGCGGCAAGGTGGCGCCGCGATGGCTGAGCGCATGGGCGCGCGCCATCGCGCGCTGGGCGTCTGAATGACTCACGGCATCGGTCTCCAGTGGTCACCGCGGTCGTTGCCGGGTGCTCGTTTCGCTCGCCAGCCGGGGCGCCGGCTGCATCGTTGTCGGACGGTGGCGCGGGACGCTGTCGCGATTCGAGACACCCCGAACCGGCCACCCTGCGATGACACGCCACGAACGGCCGCCTCGCGATTGGGGTGTTCACGGATTGGAACAACGATTGCAGTAGCGGGCCCGGGCGGCGGCATCTGTCGGCGCCGTGAGCCGTTTCAAACCAACGAGGAGACAAGTCGATGAATCCGAGGACCCAGACCCGCCGTGCCCTGCCGGCGCTGTTGACCGCCGCCGCCCTGGCCGCCGCCAGCCTGACCGCTGCCGCCCAGGGCAATCTCGACAAGCTCAAGCAGTTCAGGGTCGCGACGACCGACCTGAACATCCCGGTGGTGGCGCAGACCGGCCGCAACGCCGATGCCATCCGCGCCAACCTGCGCAACATCAAGATGCCGCCGGGCTTCAAGATCGAGCTCTACGCCATCGTGCCCGACGCCCGCATGATGGCCGTGGCGCCGAGCACCAACATGCTGTTCGTCAGCACCCGCAAGACCAGCGTGTGGGCCGTGACCGACCGCAACTCCGACGGCGTGGCCGACGAGGTGAAGAGCTTCGCGCCGAGCCTGAAGTTCACCAACCCGAACGGGGTGTGCTGGACGCGCGACGGCTTCCTGATCGTCGTCGAGCACAACCGCGTGCTCAACTTCCCGGCCGCCGAGTTCTTCTATGAAGGCCCGGACGTGGCGGTGATCGAGGTCGTGCCGCAGGGCCAGCTGATCCCGCCCGAGGAGGAAAGCTTCAACCACGGCGCGCGCGTGTGCCGCGTGGGGCCGGACAACCAGCTGTACGTGTCGCTCGGCCAGCCGTTCAACGTGCAGCCCCGCGAGAAGGTCAAGCTGTACGACGACCTCGGCATCGGCGGCATCGTGCGCTTCAACCCCTTCGACGGCAGCAAGCGCGAGGTCTTCGCGCGTGGCATCCGCAACTCGGTGGGCCACGATTTCAACCCCAAGGACGGCAGCCTCTGGTTCACCGACAACCAGGTCGACGGCATGGGCGACGACATCCCGCCGGGCGAGCTGAACCGCGTCACGCAGCGCGGCCAGCACTTCGGCTTCCCGTGGACGAACGGCGGCGTCACCATCGCCGGCAGCTCGGCCGCGCCCGACCTGAAGGACCTGCCGGCCCCCGCCGGCATGGTGCCGCCGCAGGTGAACTTCCCGGCCCACCAGGCGCAGCTGGGCATGAGCTTCTACAGCGGCTCAATGTTCCCCGAGAAGTACCGTGGCGGCATGTTCGTGGCCTCGCACGGCTCGTGGAACCGCACCAAGGCCAGTGGCGCGCTGATCAACTTCGTCTCGCTGAAGGCCGACGGCACGGCTGACAAGTCCGAGGTCTTTGCCGAGGGCTGGATGGACGCCAACGGCGTCTACCGCGGCCGGCCGGTGGACGTGGCCATGATGAAGGACGGGTCGATGCTGATCAGCGACGACTTCGCCGGCGCCATCTACCGCGTCACCTATAGCGCCCCCTGACGCGCTCCCCGTCCACGGCCGGCCCCGCGCGGGGCCGGCCGTGGCCTCACCCGAGAACAGAATCAGCGTCATGCCGAGGACTCTCTTTGCGGCGGCAGCGGCCGCCATTGTGTTGTTGTCGTCCCTGCCCGCGGCCGCGCAGGACGTGCAGGCCGGCCGCCAGCGCGCCCAGGCCTGCGCCGTGTGCCACGGGCCCGTGGGCCTGAGCAGCGCACCCGATGCCCCGCACCTGGCCGGGCAACCCGCCCTGTACCTGGTGGCCCAGCTGCGCGCCTACCGCAGCGGCACGCGCCGCCACGAGGTGATGAACGTGATGGCGCGGGGCTTGTCCGATGACGACATCACCCAGCTGGCGGCCTGGTACTCGGCGATCCGCATCGATGCACAAGCACCGCAGTAAGGCGCTGGCCGAGCGGGCCTTCGCGCTGGGCCTGGGCCTGGCATGCAGCGGCGGCGCGGCCGCCACGGAGCGCGTGATCATCAGCGCCAGCGGTGCCGAGTTGCGGGCCTTCGACGCGCCGCACGCGGCCAGCGTCGTCGGCGCCGACGAGCTGCGCACGGGCGGGCCGATGATCAATCTGTCGGAGTCGCTCGCCCGCGTGCCGGGACTGGTGGCCAACAACCGCAGCAACTACGCGCAAGACCTGCAGCTGGGCTCGCGCGGGTTTGGGGCGCGGGCCAGCTTTGGGGTCCGCGGGTTGCGGCTGGTGGCGGATGGCATTCCGGCCAGCGGGCCTGATGGCCAGGGTCAGGTCTCTCATTTCGACATCGCCGGCGCCAGCCGCGTGGAGGTGCTGCGCGGGCCGTTCTCGGCGCTGTACGGCAGCAGCTCGGGCGGCGTGATCTCGCTCGTGAGCACGGCGCCCACCGAGGGCCTGCTGCGCATGGAGTTCGACGCCGGCAGCTTCGGGCTGATGCAGGGGCGGCTCACCGTCGAGGGGCCGCTGGCGGCACTGGGCCCGGGCTGGTCGCTGCGCGCCTCGGTGTCGGACATGTCGATCGACGGGTTTCGCCCGCAGTCGGCCGCCGAGCGCCAGCTGGCCAACGTGCGCCTGGCGCGCGACGACGGCCGCGACCGCATCGTGCTGATCGCCAACGTGCTGGAGCAGCCCGCGCAAGACCCGCTGGGCCTGACACGCGCGCAGTTCGAGGCCGACCCCTGGCAGACCGCGACGATCGCGCTGCCGCAGACCGCGCCCGGCCAGCCCGACCGTTTCGACACGCGCAAAGACACGGCGCAGTCTCAGGCCGGCGTGTCGTGGCGGCACCGTTTCGCCGCCGGGGCGCTGGCCGAAAGCCAGCTCGCGGCCTGGAGCGGCCAACGCGCGGTGACGCAGTGGCAATCCATCCCGGTGGCCACGCAGTTCAATGCCACGACGCCGACGATCACCGAGCGCCACCCGGGCGGTGTGATCGACTTCGACCGCCGCTACGGCGGGCTCGACGGCCGGCTTGTGTGGCGCTGGGCGCTGGCGGGCGATCGCCGGCTGCAGCTGGTGGCCGGCGCGGCGCTGGAGAGCGCCCGCGAAGAGCGCCGCGGCTTCGAGAACTTCAGCGGCCCGGCCGCGACTCGGCTGCTTGGCGTGACTGGCCGGCTGCGCCGCGACGAGAGCAACCGCCTCGACAGCCGCGACACCTTCTTCCAGGCCGACTGGGACATCGCGGCCGACTGGGCCCTGGCCGCCGGCCTGCGCGCCACGCGCGTGCGCTACGCCTCGACGGACCGCTACATCGTCGGCGGCAACGGCGACGACTCGGGTGAGCTGTCGTACTCGGCGCGCAGCCCGGTGGTCTCGCTGCAATGGCGCGTGGCTGAGAGCCTGCGCGCCTATCTCAGCCTAGGCCGCGGCTTCGAGGCGCCGACGCTGGGCGAGGTGGCCTACCGGCCCGATGGCGGCACCGGCTTCAACAACACGCTGCTGCCGCAGACCAGCCGGCAAGCCGAGCTGGGCCTGAAGTGGCGCAACGCGGCCGGCGTGGCGCTGGATCTGGCGCTCTTCGAGGCGCGCACGGCAGATGAGATCGCCGTGGCCACCAACCGTGGCGGCCGCAGCACCTTCCGCAACGTCGGCCGCACCACGCGGCGCGGGGCCGAGCTGGCGCTGGCGCTGCCGCTGGGTGCGCAGTGGCGCAGCAGCCTGGCGCTGACGGTGCTCGACGCCCGTTACGACAGCGCCTTCGCCGTGTGCGCGGCGCTGCCCTGCCTGACGCCGACGCTGCCCGTGCCAGCCGGCAACCGCATCGCCGGCACGCAGCCGAAGAGCCTGTTCGCCGAACTGGTGTGGCAGCCGCTCACGCCGCTGGAGCTGGCTGTCGAAGTGAGGGGCCTGGGCCGCGTGCCGGTGAACGACCTGAACAGCGACTTCGCCGGCGGCCACGGCCTGCTGGGGCTGCGCGCGCGCTGGACGCAAGTGCTGCCGGCGGGCCGGCTGGAACTGCAGGCGCGCATCGACAACCTGGCCAACCGGGCAGTGGCCGGCAGCGTGATCGTCAGCGACGCCAACGGCCGCTTCTTCGAGCCGGCGCCGCCGCGCGCTGGGCTGGTGTCCTTGCGCTGGGCGGTGGCCTGGCCTTGAGTCAGGGCACCGCGGGGTGCCGCTGGATAAGGCCCAGCCTGCTGCGAAAGCGCTTCGACAGGCTCAGCGCGAACGGGGGTGTTTCAACAGTGGTGCTTGCACCGTGGTGCTTGAACAGAAAGCGGCCACCCGCACCCCGTTCGGGCTGAGCTTGTCGAAGCCCTATCGGCTGGAAAAGCGCGTCGACAAGCTCAGCGCGAACGGTGGTGTTTGACCGGTGGGCCTTGGTTCAGGCTGCGGCGCGGTTCTCGCCCATCACCTGCTGCAGCGCCTGCGCCAGCCGCGCCGTGGCGGCAGCGGGGTCATGCAGTTTGTCGAGGCCGAAAAGGCCCAGGCGGAAGGTCTTGAAGTCGGCGCCTTCGTCGCACTGCAGCGGCACACCCGCAGCGCTTTGCACGCCCACGGCGGCAAAGGCCTTGCCGGTGTGGATGGCGGCGTCGTCGGTGTAGCTCACCACCACGCCCGGCGCCTGGAAGCCTTCGGCCGCAACGCTGCGAAAGCCGTTCTCGGCCAGCAGCGAGCGCACCTGCGTGCCCAGCGCCCATTGCTCGGCGCGCAGCTTCTCGAAACCGTAGTCGCGTGACTCGAGCATCACATCGCGCGTGGCGGCCAGGGCGTCGGTGGGCAGCGTGGTGTGGTACGCGTGGCCGCCGCCCTCGTACGTTTCCATGATCTGCAGCCACTTCTTCAGGTCCATCGCGAAGCTGCTGCTGGTGGTGCCGTCGATGGCCGCGCGTGCGCGCTCCGACAGCATCACGAAAGCGCAGCAGGGCGAGCCGCTCCAGCCCTTCTGCGGCGCGCTCACCAGCACGTCCACACCAGTGGCCGCCATGTCGACCCACAGCGCGCCGCTGGCGATGCAGTCGAGCACGAACAGGCCACCCACCGCGTGCACGGCGTCGGCCACGCCGCGCAGGTAGTCGTCGGGCAGCACCATGCCGCAGGAAGTTTCGACGTGCGGCGCAAATACCACCGCGGGCTTCTCGGCGGCGATGGCGGCACGCACGGCCTCCAGCGGGGCCGGTGCCCAGGGCATCTGGCGGCCGGCAGACACGGGCCGGGCCTTCAACACCGTGTGCGACTGCGCGATGCCGCCCATGTCGAGGATCTGCGTCCAGCGGTAGCTGAACCAGCCGTTGCGGATGACCAGCGCATGCCGGCCGCTCGCAAACTGCCGCGCCACCGCCTCCATGCCGTAGCTGCCGCTGCCCGGCACCACCACGGCGCTGCGCGCGTGGTAGACGTCCTTCAGCACCGACGAGATGTCGCGCATCACGCCCTGGAAGCGCTGCGACATGTGGTTGAGCGCGCGGTCGGTGTAGACCACCGAGTACTCGAGCAGGCCGTCAGGATCGATGTGCGCGTTGAGTCCGGGCATGTCTGTCTCCGTGCTGTTGTGTGCAGAGGCACTGTGCGGGCGAGCTTAGCACCGGCTCCCGGGAGCTGCGCTCCTGGGATGGGGCTCGTCACGTGATCAGCTTTGCGGCAATCTTGGCGACGTGCGCGCCCTGGAAGCGCGCGCCGGCCAGTTCGTTGGCCGAGGGCTGGCGCGAGCCGTTGCCGTCGGCGATGGTGCTGGCGCCGTAGGGGCTGCCGCCGGTGACTTCGCTCACGCCCATCTGGCCCTGGAACGAGTACGGCAGGCCGACGATCACCATGCCGTGGTGCAGCAGCACCGTGTGTGTGGACAGGATGGTGCTTTCCTGGCCGCCGTGTTGCGTGGCGGTGCTGGAGAACACCGAGCCCACCTTGCCGATGAGCTTGCCCTGGAACCACAGACCGCCGGTCTGGTCGAGGAAGTTCTTCATCTGCGCCGGCATGTTGCCAAAGCGCGTGGGCACGCCCAGGATGATGGCGTCGTAGTCAGGAAGCTCGTCCACCGTGGCCAGTGGCGCAGCCTGGTCGAGCTTGAAGCCGGACGCCTTGGCCACGGCCTCGGGCACGATCTCGGGAACGCGCTTGATCACCACGTCGGCGCCCGTGCTGGCCGCGCCTTCGGCGACTGCTTGTGCCATGGTCTCGATGTGACCGTAGCTGCTGTAGTAGAGAACGAGGATCTTGGCCATGTGGGTGCTCCTGGAAAAGGGGATGTTGAATCCGACTCTGTCGGCGCAAGTATGGCCGCGCGGCAGAGGGGAGTAGACCGCACTGTCCGCTTCAGGAGCCCGCGGATCGTTCAAGTTGCCTGAAATGCCGGGTCAAAGCGACTGAACGGCGCCCAGGCCAGCGGCCGGCAGACTGCCGCCGCATGAACACCATCCCTTCCGAGCTGCAAGCGCGCTACACCGGCACGGCCATCGCCTTGCACTGGCTGCTGGCGCTGCTGCTGGTGGGTACCTTCAGCCTGGGTGTCTACATGCAGGACCTGCCGTTTTCGCCCAGCCGCCTGAAGTACTACAACTGGCACAAGTGGGCCGGCGTGACCATCCTGGCGCTGTCGTTCCTGCGCCTGGCCTGGCGCTTGACGCACCGGCCGCCGGCCGATGCCGCCATGCCCGCCTGGCAGGCCCGCGCGGCGCATGCCACCCATTACCTGCTGTACGCGCTGTTCTTCGCAGTGCCGCTGATCGGCTGGGCCTACAGCTCGGCGTCGGGGTTTCCGGTGGTGTGGTTCGGCGTCTGGCAACTGCCCGATTTCGTGCCGGTGAGCGCGCCATTGGCCGAGGCCATCAAGCCCTGGCACGAGCGCACGGCGATGCTGATGGCGACGCTGGTGCTGCTGCATCTGGCCGGCGCGCTGAAGCACCACTTCATCGACCGCGACGGGCTCATCGACCGCATGCGCCCGGGCCGCCGCTGAGCCCCGCTGTTCAACTCCGAAAACGAGCCCTCTTCATCATGAAACTCACGATCACCGCCTTGGCGGCGGCCGCCCTGGCCGGCCCTGCACTGGCGCAGCAGGTGCTGCCGGCACAGAGCGAAATCGCTTTCGTCAGCCGCCAGATGGGTGTGCCGGTGGAAGGCAAGTTCGGGCAATGGACGGCGCAGATCAGCTTCGATCCCAAGCGCCCGACCGCCGGCAAGGTGGGCTTCACCATCCAGACCGGCAGCGCCCGCTTCGGCTCGCCTGAAACCGACGCCGAGGTGCCCAAGGCGCCGTGGTTCAACGTGGCGCGCTTCCCCACCGCCAGCTTCACCAGCAGCAGCATCAAGCCGCTGGGCGGCGGCCGCTTCGAGGTGGCCGGCACCTTGTCCATCAAGGGCAACAACCAGCCGGTGGTGGTGCCGGTGACGCTCACGCAGTCCGGCGCCAACGGCACGGCCACCGGCAGCTTCAGCGTCAAGCGGCTGGACTTCAAGATCGGCGAGGGCGAGTGGGCCGACACCTCGATGGTGGCCAACGACGTGACCGTGAAGTTCAAGCTGGCCCTCAGCGGCCTGGCGCCGCAGTGACGAGTTTCTCTTTCCGCTTTCCCAACCCACTCTCCCTGGAGACCGCACGATGTTCCGCCACACCCTGATCGCCGCCACCCTGGCCACCACCGCCTGGGCCGCGCAGGCGCAAAGCGCCAGCTACGCCGTCGACCCGACACACACCTTCGTCACCTTTGAGGTGCCGCACCTGGGCATCAGCACCAACCGGGGCCGCTTCGACAAAAAGACCGGCACGGTGCAGTTCGACAGGGCAGGCAAGGCGGGCCGCGTGGACATCACCATCGAGACGGCCTCGATCAGCACCGGTACCGCCGCTTTCGACCAGCACTTGCGCGGCAAGGACTTCTTCAACAGCGCCGATTTCCCGACAGCCCGCTTCGTGGCCGACAACTTCCGCTTCGACGGCGACAAGGTCGCTGAAGTGCGGGGCAACCTGACGCTGCTGGGCAAGACCCAGCCCGTGCTGCTGAAGGCCACGAACTTTGGCTGCACGATGCACCCGATGCTGAAGGTGGAGGTGTGCGGTGGCGACTTCGAGACCACCATCCAGCGCAGCCAGTGGGGCATGTCGTGGGGCCTGAACTTCGGCTTCTCCGACAACGTGCGCCTGGTGGTGCAGGTCGAGGCGCTCAAGCAGCCTTGAGCGGCTTGGCCAGGAGCCCTGGTGTGCTCCGGGTGCTCCTGTCGCCGGCATCCCGCCAGCGCTGGACCTGGGCAACCAGCGCCTGGTGGCACTCGTCGTCCTTGACAGGGGCGTCAGCGAGTTCAACCGATACGGTTGAGCTGTTCTGAGCGGGCCGAGCCTGTCGATGCCCTCCCATCCGCTCGGGCTGAGCCCTTCGACAGGCTCAGGACAGGCCTGTCGAAGCCCTCCCCCCCGTTCGGGCTGAGCCTGTCGAAGCCTGGTGCCGCGCAGACGCTCGCACTCGAAGCATCGCAGCAGCAAAGGGCCGTGCGGCCGGGGGCTGCGGCCTGAGTTGAAGCGGCCGGCCCTGAGGGCCGGCTGCGCGCTGCTCGCCTTGAGCGCACGGCAAAACTCGCTACGCGGGCTGCGCCCGCTGCGCTCGGACAGTTGCCGTGAGTCAGTCCACGAAGCGCGCTGCGCGCGCCGCCCTCAAGACTGCGCTGCTCGGCGCCCCACATAGCGCCCACACCGCGCACCGCCTGCCGCTCAAGCACCACCGGGGCGTTCCTGTTCGCCACCTCCGTTCGCCCTGAGCAGGGGACCGAGCTTGACGAGGGCCCCGTGTCGAAGGGTTGGTGGTGCGCAGACAGGGCTTCGAAGGGCCTGTCATGAGCCTTCCCAAGGGCTCAACCCGAACTCCACAATCGCCGCATCGCGCCCAACACCCACCGCCCCCTGCGCATGCCCGCCCGCCCCACCCGCGTCTTCATCTCCTACCGCCGCGACGACGCCGCCGGTTATGCCGGGCGGCTGGAAGAGGCGCTGGAGCGCCGCTTCGGCAGCGGCAGCGTGTTCCGCGATGTGCTGGACATCCCGCCCGGCGCCGACTTCGCAGACGCCATCCGTGCGCGGCTGGCGGCGGCGCAGGCGGTGGTGGTGCTGATCGGCCCGCGCTGGGCCGGTGGCGACGAGCCGGGCGCGCGCCGCATCGATGACCCGGAAGACTTCGTGCGCCTGGAGGTGGCCCTGGCGCTGGACAGCGGCGTGCCCGTGCTGCCGGTGCTGCTGCCCGGCGCCACTTTGCCGGCCGAGGCCGCGCTGCCCTTGCCGCTGCAGCCGCTGCTGCGCCGCCAGGCCCTGGGCCTGAGCGATGCGCACTGGGACGCCGACATGAACCGCCTGGCCACCGCCATCGGCCTGCCGCCACGCCGCCAGGTAGGGCGCTGGGTGGTGGGCGGTGTCGCTGTGCTGGCGCTGGCCGGCGTCGCTACCTGGCACGGCCTGCGGCCCGCGCCGGTGAGCGAGGCTCCGCCGCCGCCCATTGACGCGTTGCTCGGCCGCTGGCAGGCCGAGGTGAAGTACGCCTGGGGCGACCGCCACACCGAGCGCTTCGAGTTCAAGCGCCACGCCGGGCAGATCACCGGCACGGCCACCTTCCTGGCCTACCCGCGGGCGATCGAGAACCTCGTGCTCGACGGCAGCAACCTGCGCTTCGAGACGCGCACGATGCAGTCGATGAGCGGCCAGACGCGCGAGGTCACGCACCGCTACGCCGCCGAGCTGCGCGATCCGTCGTCAGCCGAGCCGCGGCCGGCGTTGAGT
>JAIYDH010000319.1 GCA_027487585.1 Rubrivivax sp. | reverse complement strand
GGCCATCTACCTGTTCTCGGAGAACCTGGTCACCAACTACACGGCGATGGCCTTCTTCTTCTTCAGTGCCGGCGTGCTGGCGGAGCGCGTGGCCCGGGAACGTGCCGCTGCTGGGCGGCGATGACGCGGCTGCTCAACGTCAACACCTATCACTACCGGCGTGGCGGCAGCGACGTCGTCTACCTCGAACACGGCGCGATGCTGCAGTCGCTGGGCTTCGAATGCGGCTGGTTCGCGATGCAGCACCCGAAGAACGAGCCCACGCCCTGGAGCGAGTACTTCATCGACGAGATCGAGTTCGGTCACGACTACAGCCTGCCGAAGAAGCTCGTGATGGCGGCCAAGGTGGTGTGGTCGTGGGAAGCGCGCGACAAGCTCGCGCGGCTGCTCGACCGCTTCCCCGCCGACATTGCGCACCTGCACTGCATCTACCACCACCACTCGCCGGCGATCCTGCCGCTGCTGGCCGAGCGTGGCGTGCCGGCGGTGATGACGGCGCACGACCTGAAGATCGCCTGCCCCAACTACAAGATGCGCAACGCAGGCGGCCCCTGCGAACGCTGCAAGGACGGCTCGGTGCTGAACGTGCTGCGCCACCGCTGCGTTCAGGACTCGTTCGCCGCCAGCGCGGTGGTGGCGGTGGAAAGTGGCCTGCACCGGGCGCTGGGCACCTGGCAACGGCACCTCGCGGCCGTCGTCTGCCCGAGCCGCTTCTTCGTCGACAAGTTCGTCGATTGGGGCTGGCCACGCGAGCGCTTCGTGCACGTGCCGAACTGGGTCGATGCCGATCGTTTCGACCCCGGTTTCGAGCCCGGGGGCTACGCGCTGTACTTCGGCCGGCTCATCCTTGACAAGGGCTTGGCCACGATGGTGCGCGCTGCCCATGCCGCCAGGCTGCCGCTCAAGCTGGCGGGCACCGGGCCCGACGAGGCGGCGCTGAAGGCGCTGGTGGCCGAGCTTGGAGCCGAGGTCGAGTTCCTCGGCTACCGCAGCGGAAGCGAGCTGCACGACGTGGTGCGCCGCGCGCGCTGCGTGGTGCTGGCCTCCGAGTTGTTCGAGAACGCGCCGATGATGCTGCTCGAAGCGATGGCGCTGGGCAAGCCGGTGGTGGGCGCGCGCATTGGCGGCATCCCCGAAGTCGTGATCGAGGGCCACACGGGCTGGCTCTTCACGAGCGGTCGGGTCGACGAACTGGCCGAGCGGCTGGCCTCGGTGAAGGCTTTGCCCGATGCGCAGCTTGCAGGCATGGGCCGCGCGGCGCGAGAGCATGTCGAGCTGGTCTTTTCGCGTCAGCGCTACCTGGATGCGATGCTGGCCTTGTACGCCCGGCTCGGCGTGGCGCTGCCCCAACCTGTGGGCGCTGCATGAAGCCGACCCTGCGCATCCTGGGCATCCGTGGCGTGCCGGCCGCGCACGGTGGCTTCGAGAGCTTTGCCGAGGCCTTGTCGCTGCACATGGTGGCCGAGGGCTGGCGCGTCATCGTCTATTGCCAGGAGGATGGCGCCGGGCCCGTGCGTGACGAGGCCTGGTGTGGCATCGAGCGCGTGGTGATTCCGGTGCGTGTGCCGGGCACCGCCGGCACCATGGTCTTCGACTGGCTCAGCATCGGCCATGCGCGGGCGCAGCACCATGCGGCGCAGCGCCGTGGCGAGCCCGACGGGTTGTGCCTCACGCTCGGCTACAACACGGCCGTTTTCTGCCTGCGCCTGAAGGCGGCGGGCATGCGCAACGTCATCAACATGGACGGCATCGAGTGGCGGCGTGCGAAGTGGGGTGCCGTGGCCAAGGCCTGGTTCTGGCTCAATGAACGGGCCGGCTGCGCGCTCGGTGATCACCTCGTGGCCGACCACCCCGAGATCGCGGCCCATCTGGCCACGCGCACGGCCGCGTCGCACATCACGGCCATCCCGTATGGCGCCGAGGCCGTCGTGCCGCGCCACGACTCCGAGGCGCTGCTGGCGCTGTCGCGGCTTGGCTTGTCGAGCGGCGGCTATGCGACCCTGATCGCGCGGCCTGAGCCTGAGAACTCCATCCTCGAGATCGTCGAGGCCTGGTCGGCGCGGCGACGAGGCCTGTTGCTGGCCGTGCTGGGCCGCTACGACGACGGCGACGCCTACCACCGCCACGTGCGGGCCGCCGCCGGGTCCGAGGTGCGGTTCCTGGGTGCCATCTACGACCGCGCCCTGGTGCCGCAGCTGCGGGCGCATGGCCGGCTGTACGTGCACGGCCACCAGGTCGGCGGCACGAATCCTTCGCTCGTCGAGGCCCTCGGCGCGGGCAATGCCGTACTGGCGCACGACAACCGCTTCAACCGCTGGGTGGCGGGGCCTGGGGCGGCCTACTTCCGTGATGTGGCGTCGCTGGATGCCGTTCTGACGTCACTGTTGGCCGATCCCGCGCGCATAGCACTCATGGCCGAGGCCAGCTGCCAGCGGCATGCCCAGGCTTTCACGAAGCGGAGTGTTCTGGGCCAGCACGCGGCCTTGCTGCGGCGGTGGCTGCCCGCAGCCGGGTCGCGGAAAGGTTGACCGCATGGCGCGGCTGGTCAAGGTTTGTCAAGGGTGGCACCTCACGGTTGTGGAGGTGCCGAACTGCACTGGTGTCTACCTAAGGTTGGGTTCGATCGACGAAACCGTCACGCGCGAGAAGAGTCAGCGCCTCTGTGTCGGCCGTCCCCATGCCATGCCAGGCCCACTCGGGACCCACACGCCCGAGGTGCCCGACACCAACACCGATATTGGTACGGTAGTTGTCCCAGGGCGCGCTGGTGCTCAGCCAGTAGTCTGCGCCTCCACCTGCCAGCAGGGTCGCTGCAGTACCGGGTGGCAGGATGCTGCCGTCGGGAGCTACCGCGCGCGCTTGGAACAGCATCAGCATGCCGCACAGTGGCTCGCCACCGAGCACCACCCGACCCTGCCGCGGCCAGAAGTGGTAGGCGCGGTCGGCGCGGAAGCCCACGCGCCATTGGCCCGGTGCCACGTTCGTGAGCTCGGCCGGAACGTTGTCGTTGTTGGCGAAGTCGGCCCGGAAGGAGGCGCCTTCGATGTCGCCCTTCTGCACGCGTTGCCAGCGGCGCGCACCATGGCTTTCGATGCACAGCAAGGTTTGCGTGGCACGCAGCTCCAGGCGCTGAGTGCCCACGGGGGCACCGTCGATCCAGAACGCTTGTGCCCATCCAGTGAACGCCCTGAATCCAGGCGGCACAGTGTTCCCGTGGTCAAGTTTGCTAGTCTCGCGCCAGTCGTAGCCGGGAGGGACTCCTGCCGGAATGGCGTCATGCGGCGTTCCGAGAGGTCGAGACAACCGAAGGAGCGTCTCGATAGGCAAGCCCAGCGCGAGGTGGCCCGCCGGCAGCGACGCGACGCGTTGAGCACTGGAATCAGCCGCGGACGGCGGCGCACCGCCACCAGCCTCCGCAGCGCTCGGCTCGCCGCCGCCACAGGCAACGAGCAGCAGGCCCAGCAGGCTTGCAGAAAGAGCCATCGGCAAGGGCCGCGATCGGCTTACGCAAGCACAAGAATCGGTGTAGCACATACAGGTCGACGGGTCCGTCTTGCAGATCCCTTGTCTTCGGCTGCAATCTGCCAACCTACAGGCCTACTTTGCGCTCGGGCACGCGAGGGCCGCTCGCCGTGAACAACTTTGAGGTGAGGAAGCGAAGCCTCTTGAGTGGGACGGCTTGGAACTTGCTCGGCCTTGTCGTGCCGCTGTTCGTTGCCGTTCTGGCCATCCCATGGCTCATGAGCTTGCTCGGTCTGGAGCGCTTCGGGTTCCTAGCGTTGGTCTGGGCTGTCGTGGGCTACGCCAGTGTGCTGGACCTCGGCATCGGCAAGACGCTGATACGCCTCGTTTCGCGCCAATTGGCCGTTGGCGACCGAGTGGGCGCCATGAGCTTGGCCACCACGGCCGTCCAGCTGCTCGTGTGCGTTGGTTTGGCCCTCGGGCTCGTGCTCTTGCCTGTCGCCGAACTCGCCTTCTTGCACGCCGATGGGGCGTTGTCGCTGCCTCGCGACGAAGCGCGGGGCGCGTTGTGGCTCGTGGCCATGCTGATGCCCCAGGTGCTGCTGAACACCGCCCAAGTCTCGGTGATGAGCGCTTGGCAGGACTTCAAGGTGCTCAATCTGCTCCGCGCAGTGCTCAGCACCTTCACCTATCTGGCGCCGCTCGGCCTGGCGCTGCTGGGGGTTACAGACCTACGCTGGATCGTCGGCTCGTTGTTTCTGGTGCGACTGGTCAGTGTCATCGCGTTCAGTGTGTTGTGTTGGCGTCGCTACCGCTGGTTCCCGCGCCCTGGCCGGTGGTCCCGGCCGATGGTCGCCTCGCTGCTGTCGGTAGGTCGGTGGATGTTCATCGCCAATCTGGCGGGTCCGCTCATGACCTACCTGGACCGATTCATCGTCGGCTTGCAATTGCCGCTTCGGGATGTGGCGATCTACGCCGCGCCAAGCGAGATTCCCAACCGCCTGCTCATGGTGCCGTACGCGCTGCTCGCCACGCTGTTTCCGCGGGTGGCGGCGCTGGATCGTGACCGTGCAGCGCTGCAGCAAGTGCTCGGACAATCGGTTCGCTGGCTCTGCGGGCTGGTGACGCCCATGGTGTTGATCGGCGTGGCATTCGCCGTGCCCGGCATGTCGGCTTGGCTCGGCGCTGTCAATGGACCGCAAGCGGCCATGGTCCTGCAGGTTCTTTTGGCGGGACTGTGGCTGACGGCGATCTCGATGGGCCCGATCACGGTCGTCCAGGCTGCAGGAGATCTGCGGAACTTGGCCCTCTTCTATCTCGCCCAGCTGCCCATCCTGCTCGGGCTGCTCTGGGTGATGACGGATCACCTGGGCATACTCGGCGCAGCCTTGGCGGTCGCGATGCGACAGCTGATCGATACGGCAGGGATGCTCTGGCTGGCCGTGCGTCAAGTGGGTCGGCCGCCAGGACATTGGGCCCGCTTCGCACTGGGCTTGATCGGCAGTGCCGGTGTGCTGACACTGGCCGCTGGCGCGCGCACTTGGCTTGAGGGGTTCGGCGTCGCAGGGATCGGCCTGGCGGCATGGGCTGCAATCGCCTGGTGGCTTTGGATCGATGGCGACGAGCGAAAGCGGATCCGAGGCTGGACGAAGAGCCTCAATCGTGAGTCAGTCTCGCCCCCCACCGCGGGATGATCTCCGCCCTATCCGATTCCTCCAACCCGCTCTGTCATCCATGCAAGAGAACGACGCCCGCCGCTTGGTCTTTCGTCACGTCCAGGGCCGCTGGGGTGGGCGCTTGGGGGTGCTCGATCGAGTCGTGCTGGATCCCCTGGCCCGCGTGCTTCATCGCCTCGGGCGCCGTCATCTGGCCGAGGGGCGCAAGCAGCTGGTGGTGTTTGCCTTTGATCACATTGGGCACACGATCAACCTCGAAGGACTGTACGAACGCTCCGAGCTTGAGGGCTTCATGGCTTGGATGTCGGCCTTGGGCGTCGGTTTCGAGGACAGCGTCGTACTCGACATCGGCGCCAACATCGGCAACCACAGCCTCTTCTTTGCGGCACGTTGCATGCGCGTGGTGGCCTACGAGCCCAATCCGAGAACCTTCAAGGTGCTCAGCCTGAACTCAGAGCTGGCCTTGAACATCGATTGTCGAAACAAGGCTCTGTCCGATGCCTCGGGACGTGCCCGGTTGAGCCAGGATCCGGAGAACATGGGAGCTTCCTCTCTGGCCTGCTCGGCCCCCAGGGAGGGGGGACTGCTGGTCGACATCAGCGCTCTCGACGACGAGCTCGACCTCGGTCCCGTGCGCCTGATCAAGATCGACATTGAGGGCCACGAGTTGAAGGCGCTGAAGGGAGCGCAAGCACTGATCGCCCGCACGCGGCCCATCATTCTTTTCGAGCAACACCCTCGCGACTTCGTCGGTGGCCGCTCAGAGGTGATCGAACTGCTTCAGAGCATGGGCTACGGGCGCTTCGCCACGGTGGTCAAGAGGCCCAGGTTCGACGGGCATCCGCTCGCCCGATGGTTGCTGACGCCGCTGGCCAGGCTGCTGGTTGGCGAATCGACGGCAGTCGAGATCCACACGCACATCAAGCCGGACTTCTACTTCTTTCTGGTTGCGCTCCCAGATTGGGTGAAGGCTTGAGATGGCTCGGGCTGTGCACAGGCGACGCGGTACCCGGCCTGTCGCAGCCTTCGAGGGATGGCTGCTCCCTCCTGCTGCATCCGGGGTGCAACGGCATCTTTCGATGGCGGTTCAGCTCGCCCAATGCCAAACGCTGCCTTTGACTCCGGGGCGCGGACGGCACACCGTGTCTGGCAGTGCCTTCACCGGTTGCGTGCCGATTCTCGCGGAGCATCGGGATCGCTATCGACGCGCCGCGGTCAGTTTCCCGGTACAAGGATGTGGGCGGCCACAGTGTCAGGCTTCGGGCGACCCGTCCTCTGCACGAAGGCACCCCACGAAAGTCACCGTTGTCGGAACGGGTTACGTCGGCCCCGTCACAGGCGCCTGCCTGTCCGAGATGGGCAACCTCGCCATGTGATCTACGACCGCGCCCGGGTGCCCCATCTGCGCGCGCATGGCAGGCTGTACGTGCACGGCCAGCATGTTGGCGGCACGAGTCCTTCTGTAGTCGAGGCCCTCGGCGCGGGCAATGCCGTGCTGGCGTTCGACAACCGCTTCAACCGCCGGGTGCCGGGGCCGGGGGCGCGCAATGCGAAGGCTTGCACGCAGCTTGGGATGCTCAGCCAGCCTGCGGCCCTTCTACAGCAGTGGCTGCCTGCTTGGCGCGGCCGCGCGGCAGTGTCAGGGGCGTGTGCGGTTGATGTAGCCGTCGCGTGCGAGCAGGGCCAGGGCTTCGGTGTCTGCCGTGCCCATGCCGTACCAGTCCCATTCGGTGCCGACGCGCCGGAGCTGTCCGACGCCGACACCGATGTTCGTGCGGTAGTTGTCCCAGGGGGCGCTGGTGTTGAGCCAGTAGTCACCGCCGCCGCCCGCCAGCAGGGCAGCGGCCGTGTCAGGTGGCAGGCTGCGGCCATCGGGTGCCACGGCGCGGGCCTGGAAGAGCATCAGCATGCCGCACAGCGGCGCGCCGCTCAGCACGACACGGCCCTGGCGCGGCCAGAAGTGGTAAGCGCGGTCGGGGCCGAAGCCCACGCGCCACTGGCCCGGGGCCACGGCTGTGACCTCGGCCGCGATGTTCTCGTTGCCGGCGTAGTCGGCGCGGAAGGCGGCGCCTTCGATATCGCCTTGCTGCACGCGCTGCCAGCGGCGCGTGCCGGCGCTTTCGGTGCACAGCAGCGTTTGCGTGGCGCGCAACTCCAGGCGCTGGCTGCCCACGGGGGCGCCGTCGATCCAGAAGGCCTGGGCCCAGCCGGTGAAGGCGCTGAAGCCCGCGGGCACCACGTTGCCGCGGTCGCGCTTGCTGCGCTCGCGCCAGTCGAAGCCCGGCGGCACGCCGGCCGGAATGGCATCGTGCAGCGTGCCGAAGGGTCGCGACAGGGCCTGCAGCTGGTCGAGCGAGAGGCCGAGCGCCACCTGGCCCCGTGGCAGTGCGGCGGCCCGCGGCGGCGTGCTGTCGGCCGCTGGCGGCGCGGATCCACCGCTGCCATCGGAGGCGGGAGCGTCGCTGCCGCCGCAGGCCGCGAGCAGCAGGCACAGCAGTGTGGGTGCCAGGGCCTTGGGGGCGTGCCGCCTCCGGCGGCGCGGTGGCGACGGATCAATGCAGGACATGGCAGCGCGTGGGCGGAGCGAACTCGTGTTTCATTATCGGCAGCAGTCGCCGCGGGTGCAGGGCTTTTCGACCCCTGTTTACCCACCAGGGAGGGCGGGCGGTGACGCCGCCGCGTTCGCGGCCGGCCGCTGGCTTGTGCTCGCGGCGCCGCCTAGTGTCCAGCCTACTCAGCTCATGGCGCTGCGTCATGATGTCGAACCCGCACTGCCGACCATGAGCGCCGACACCTACTTCGCCAACGAACGCCCCGAGGTGGCCGCGCTGCTGCCCGCGGGTGCCCGCCACGTGCTGGAGGGCACTTGGGACGAGGTCGAGGCGCAGATTTCGACACGCCACTTCGACCTCGCCGTGCGCAACGACGGCATAGAGCACATGGCCGAGCCCGAGGCGGTCCTGGCTTCACTGAAGACCAAGCGGGTGGCGGGCACCATGCTGGTGGGCTCGGTGCCCAACGTGCACCATCTGCCGCATGAGGCCGAGATGCTCTGGGAGCAGGACTGGCGCTACCGCGAGGCGTGGCCCGGCTCGCCAGCGACCCGGGTTTGTGGTCGACCAGCTGATCGGGCTCAACGACATCGTGTCGCTGTCACCCTGGCCGGGCAAGGCGCGCTGGTGGCTGACCCAGCGGGCGCTGGAGGCGCTGACCTGGCGCTCGCAGCAGGACGCGCGCCACCTGCAGATCGGCTTTCGGCTTCGGCTGCCGGCCTGAACTGCCCGCCCCGCCTGCACGCAGGCCCGGCGCGCGTGCAGCTTGCCGCGCGTGGGGCTCCGGGTTCGTGGCGGAGCGTCATGCAGCGCCCCGACAATCCGGGTTTGGCCGGAGAGGCCATTCCCCTCAGCCACAGCAAAGCGCACACAACATGAAGGTCACCGTCGTCGGCACGGGTTATGTCGGTCTCGTCACAGGCGCCTGCCTGTCGGAGATGGGCAACCACGTCATGTGTCTCGATCTCGACGAGCGCAAGATCCGCATCCTCAACGAGGGCGGCATCCCGATCCACGAGCCGGGGCTCGATGTCATCGTGAAGCGCAACGTCGCCGCCGGCCGGCTGCAGTTCACCACCGATGTGGCCGCAGCCGTGGCCCACGGCACCATTCAGTTCATCGGCGTCGGCACGCCGCCCGACGAAGACGGCTCGGCCGACCTGCAGTACGTGCTCGCTGCCGCCACCAGCATCGGCCACCTGATGACCGACTACAAGGTCATCGTCGACAAGAGCACGGTGCCGGTGGGCACGGCCGACAAGGTGCGCGCCGCCGTGAAGGCCGCGCTCGATGCCCGTGGTCTGGGCGACACCGGCTTTGCCGTCGTCTCGAACCCCGAGTTCCTGAAGGAAGGCGCGGCGGTCGAGGACTGCATGCGCCCCGACCGCATCGTCATCGGCGCCGACGACGAGCGCGCGGT
>JAIYDH010000274.1 GCA_027487585.1 Rubrivivax sp. | reverse complement strand
CGCGACATCCTGGCGCGCCACCCGGGCGGCAAGATCATCTTCGACGTCAAGTGCAGCCAGCGGCTGCCGGTGGCCATCCGCGAGGCCGGCGGCGTGCCGGTGCTGTGGAAGACGGGGCACTCGCTGATCAAGGCCAAGCTCAAGGAGCTCTCCGCGCCGTTTGCGGGTGAGATGAGCGGCCACTTGTTCTTCGGCGAGCGCTGGTACGGCTTCGACGACGCCATGTACACAGCGGCGCGCTTGCTTGAGATCTTGTCGCGCCACGCTGACCCGAGCGCCTTCCTGGATGCGCTGCCCACGAGCTTCTCGACGCCCGAGCTCAACGTCAGCTGCGCCGAGGGCGAGCACCACGCCGTGGTGGCTGAGCTGCTGGCGCGCGTGGCCGACGGGCGGCTCAAGTTCGAGGGCGGCGAGGTCGGCACCATCGACGGCCTGCGCGTCGACTTCGCCGACGGCTTCGGCCTCATCCGCGCCAGCAACACCACGCCCGTTCTGGTGCTGCGCTTCGAGGGCCACACCGACGCGGCGCTGCACCGCATCGAAGCGCAGTTCATGCAGGTGCTCAAGAGCGTGAAGCCCGACGCGACGGTGGGCGCCTCGGCGCATTGAGCGTGGCTCGCTGGTGCGCATAGGGCTTCGACAGGCTCAGCCCGAACGGATGATGACCCCCGTTCGCCCTGCGCCTGTCGAAGGGCCGGTGGTGCGCACGCGGCTTCGACAGGCTCAGCCTGAACGGTGGGTGACCCCCGTTCGCCCTGAGCTTGTCGAAGGGCCGGTGGTGCGCACGCGGCTTCGACAGGCTCAGCCCGAACGGTGGGTGACCCCCGTTCGCCCTCAGCCTGTCGAAGGGCTGGTGGTGCGCACGCGGCTTCGACAGGCTCAGCCCGAACGGTGGGTGACCCCCGTTCGCCCTGAGCCTGTCGAAGGGCTGGTGGTGCGCACGCGGCTTCGACAGGCTCAGCCCGAACGGTGGGTGCCCCCCGTTCGCCCTGAGCTTGTCGAAGGGCCGGTGGTGCGCACGCGGCTTCGACAGGCTCAGCCTGAACGGTGGGTGCCCCCCGTTCGCCCTGAGCTTGTCGAAGGGCCGCGCTGAGCTTGTCGAAGCGCCGATGACCGAAGCCCTGGCCCGCGGGCTCTACGCATTTGCGCTGCGGCTGTTCACCCCGGCCTACCTGCTGCGCCTGTGGTGGCGCGGCCGTGCCGAGCCGGGCTACCGCGCCCACTGGGCCGAGCGCCTGGGCTTCGGCCCGCCCCAGCCACCGGGCCGCCTGTGGATCCACGCCGTCTCACTCGGCGAGACCAAGGCCGTCGAGCCGCTGCTCGCCGCGCTGCGCGAGCGCGATCCCGGCCTGCGCCTGCTGCTCACCCACGGCACCGCCACCGGCCGCGACGCCGGCCGAGCGCTGCTGCGCGAGGGTGACATCCAGTGCTGGCAGCCCTGGGACACCCCCGGCGCCGTGCGCCGATTCTTCGCCCGCCACCGGCCCAGCGCAGGTGTCGTGATGGAGACCGAGGTCTGGCCCGTGCTGCTGCACGGAGCCGATCAAGCCGGCGTGCCGATGCTGTTGGCCAACGCCCGCCTGTCGCCGAAGAGCCAGCGCCAGGGTCAGCGTTTCGCCGCGCTGCTGCACCCCGCGCTCGGCCGCTTCGCCGCCGTGCTGGCGCAGACCGAGGCCGACGCCACCCGCTTGCGCGCCAGCGGCGCGCGCACGGTGCAGGTGGCCGGCAACCTGAAGTTCGAGATCGCCCTCAGGCCCGAACTGCTGGAACGCGGCCGCACCTGGAAGGCGCAGCTCGGTCGGCCCGTGGTGCTGGCGGCCGTCACGCGCGAGGGCGAGGAGGCGGCGCTGCTCGAGGCCTGGCGCGCCGCGCCGCGTGGCGACGCGCTGCTGGTCATCGTGCCGCGGCACCCGCAGCGCTTCGACGAGGTGGCGGCGCTCGTCAGCGCCCGTGGCCTGCGCCTGGCGCGGCGCAGCGGCTTCGTGGCCGATGCACCGGCCGCCGCCGACCGCTCGGCCGAGGTCTGGCTGGGCGACAGCCTCGGAGAGATGCCGGCCTGGTACGCCCTGGCCGACGTGGCGCTGCTCGGCGGCAGCTTCGCCCCGCTGGGCGGCCAGAACCTCATCGAGGCCGCCGCCTGCGGCTGCCCGCTGCTGATGGGCCCGCACACCTACAACTTCGCGCTCGCGGCCGAGCTGGCCCAGGCCGCGGGCGCCGCCCGCCGCGTGCCCACGCTGGCGCAGGCGGTGGACGAGGCTCTGGCGCTGTTGAACGACGCCAGCGCGCGCGAGACGATGGCCGCCGCCGGCCTGGCCTTCACCGCTGCGCACCGCGGCGCGGCGGCGCGCATGGCCGAGGCCGTGCTGGCGCTGCGCCAGCGCTGATCAGCCGAACGTCGGATCAGCCGAACGTCGGATCAGCCGAACAGCGGCAAGCCCGGCAGCCCCGCACTGCCCGGCAGCACCTCGCCCTCGAGTGCGGCGCGCGGCACGCGCAGGTGTTCGCCCAGCACCGTGCGGAACACGGCACGCAGATCGGTGCTGACGCGCAGGTCGCGGCCCTCGAAGCGCTGCGCCTTGGCCAGGCCCGGCCAGTCGGCCAGCACGCGACCGCCGCGCACCGCGCCGCCCAGCACGAAGGCCGCGCCGCCGGTGCCGTGGTCGGTGCCGAGCGTGCCGTTCACGGCCACTTCGCGGCCGAACTCGGTGGCCACCACCACCACGGTGCGGCCCCAGGTGCCACCGGGCAGCAGGCCGTTGCGCAGGGTTTCCATCGCCGCGTCGAGCGTGCGCAGGTTGTTGCTCGTGGCGCCGTTCGGCGCGCCCTGGTTGGCGTGGGAATCCCAGCCGCCCATCTCGAGCACGGCCACCGTGGCGCCGCGCTGCATGAACTCGGCCGCCTTGCCGGCCAGTGTGATGGCGGCGCGGCGGCCCCCGCCCGTGCCGCCGGCGGCGTTCAGGCTCATGCCGGCCATGTCGGGGTCGTCACGAAGGCCGCGTGCACGGGCCAGCGCGGCAGCCAGCGCGGGCTCGGTCTGCCACATCGTGGCCAGGCGGGCCACGAGGTCGGCGTCGGGCGCGGGCAGGGTCGATGGCGCCCAGGTGTCCACCCCCGCGGCGCCGCGCAGCACCAGCGGCACGGCGGTGTCCAGCGCCACCGCGCGTGGGCCCGCCAGGTGCGGCAGCGCGCGCGCCAGCCAGCCGGTGGCCAGCTCGTGCGGCTTCACGCCACCGTGTTCGAGCACGTTCTGGGCGTCGAAGTGACTCCGCTCCTTGTAGGGCAGACCCGTGGCGTGCACCACCAGCAGCTCCTTGCGGCCGTGCATGGCATGCAATTGCGGCAGCAGCGGGTGCAGCGCGAAGAAGCCGTCGAGCGGCAAGGGCGGCGCATCGAAGACGTCGAAGCGCGCCAGCGGGCCGCGGGCCTCGGCAAACGCCGGGTCGCCGGGCGCCGGCACCGCAGTGAGGCCGTCGAGGCCGCCGCGCAGGATGACGAGCACGAAGCGCGGCGCATCCGGCTGCTGCGCGCGCAGTGGAGCCACCGCCAGCGAGGAAGCCGCGGCGAGCAGCAGGTGGCGTCGGGACAGGTGCATATCGGATCCTCGTTCAGCGGCGCTGGAACTCGGGCGCCAGCAGCAGCAGAGCCAGCGCCTGCGGGCCGTCGGCGGCGCGCTGGATCTGCTGCCGCGTGCTGCTGCTGAGCAGCGGCCCTAGGCTGGCCTCGGCGCGTGCGCGGGCGTCGATGCGCGCGCCCACACGGGCGGCCACGCGCGTGGCCCACTCGATGCGCTTCCACACGGCATCGGGGCCGAGCCAGTCTTCGGCGCGATCGGGCCAGCCGGCCGGCGAGGGCGCGGCCTGCACGCGCTGGCCGAGCACCGAGATGCCCCCATCGGCCGGGCGCTGGAAGGCGCTGTCGCCCAGCTGCAGCAGCCGCGCGCTGGTGATGACGAACTCCTCGGGCGTCTTGAGCTTGGCCGGCTGCGCGGGCCAGGCCTCGGGGGCGAGAACCAGCGTGCGCGTGACGGCTGCCAAGTCGCCATCGCTGGCGCGCCAGGCGTCGACGAGCCGGGCCACCAGCGCGGGCGGTGGCTCGTCGGCCACCAGGTGGCGCGCGAGCTTGCTGCAGACGAAGCGCGCCGTGGCCGGGTGCGCGGCGAGGTCACGCAACACGAACGTCAGGGCTTCGGGGCCTTCAGGGTAGCGCTTGCCGAGCACGGTCTTGGGGCCCGGCTGGTGCCAGGCGGGGTCGAAGCGCGTGGTCGGCTCGGCATCGGCCAGCGCCACGCGCCAGCCGGTGAGCACGCGCGCGAACTCCGTGACATCGCCCTGCGTGTAGCCCGAGCCGACGCCCAGCGTGTGCAGCTCCAGGATCTCGCGCGCCAGGTTCTCGTTCAGGCCGCTCACGCGTGGCGTGTCGCCGGTGCGGCCGGCGCGGCGGGCCAGGCGCTGAACCAGGGCCGAATCGGGGCCGGCGGACTGGTCGTTGTCCAGGTAGCGCAGCATGCCCGGGTGGGTGGCTGCGGCCTGCAGCAGCGCTTCGAAACGGCCGCCGATGTTTGGCCGGATGGCCTCGCGCTCGAAGGCGCCGACGATGCCGCGCGCGCTGGCCTTGGCCATGCTCACGGTGAAGTGGTTGGCCCAGAACAGGGCCAGCCGTTCGTTGAAGGGGCGCGTGCTGCTGGCGGCCGTGACGAGCCGCGCGCGCACGTCGCTGTTGACGAGATCTCGGAAGTGGGCGGCGAACACGTCTTCACCGCTGCGGCCGTCGGCCATGGCCGGGGCGGTGTCGGCCATGCCCGGCGATGCCGGCGGCGGCGCGCGCCGGGCCTCGCGCTGCTCGCGCAGGAAGCGGGCGTACGCGCGCGTGGCCTCGGCGCCGCTGGCCAGGCCGCTGCCTTGCTGTGGCTCGGCCGGGCCGATCTGCTGCAGCAGCCAGCCGGTGGCGTCGGAGCCGATGGGCGCCAGCGCCGGCTCGCCCAGCCCGAACCGGTGGGCAGCGATCGCGGCGGCTTGTACGGGGCTGTGCGGCAGGGCCAAGTTCATCACTCCTTCTGGCGTGGAGTGTGCCCCTGGCGCAAGTGACGCTGCATGAGCGCCACGTGAAGAAGTGTCAGCGCGCCAGGAGCCGGTTCACCGACTCGACATCGGCTGTGCCCAGCTGCCCGCTGGCCTGGCGCAGTCGCAGCGTGGCCAGCAGCACGTCATAGCGTGCCTTCGCGAGATCGCGCTGGGTGGTCACCAGTTGGCTTTGCGCATTCAGCACGTCGAGGTTCACGCGCACGCCAACGCGGTAGCCGAGCTGCGTGGATTCGAGCGCCAGCTTGCTGGACGCCTCGGCGGCTTCGAGCGCCTTGACCTGCGCCAGGCCCGACTGCAGCCCGAAGAACGCCTGCCGCGTGCCGAGTGCGACGCCGCGGCGCGCGCCGTCGAGTTGGTTGCGCGACTGGTCTTCGAGCGCCAGCGTTTCCTTGATGCGGTTCTGTGTGGCGCCGCCGGTGAACAGCGGCATGTTGAACTGCAGGCCGAGGCTGGCCACGGTGTTGGTGCCGGTGCTGCGGTTCAGCTCATCGAGGCCGCCGCGGCCGTTGTTGCTGCTGAGCGAGGCCACCGCGTCCAGCGTCGGCTTTTCGGCGGCGCGGGCCTTCTCGGTTTCGAGCGTGGCCACATCCAGGCCCACACGCGCCCGGCGGATGGCCGGGTGGTTCTGGTCGCCAGCCGTGACCCAGGGCTCGGCGTCGGCCGGCACCGGGCCGGGCAGATCCACGGGCACCACCAGCGGCTTGGGCGCCACGTTGGCGCGGCCGACCAACTGGTCGAGCGCGACGCGCTTGGTGCGCAGGTCGTTGTCGGCGGCGATCTCCTGGGCGCTGGCCAGGTCGAAGCGGGCCTGGGCTTCGCGCGTGTCGGTGATGGTGGCGGTGCCGACCTCGAAGTTGCGCTTGGCCGAGGCCAGTTGCTCGGTGATGAAGGTCTTGTTGGCTCGCACGGCGCCGAGCGCGTTCTCGGCCGTGAGCACATCGAAGTAGGCCTGCGAGACGCGGATGATCAGGTCCTGTTCGGCGGCATCGAGATCGGTCTTCGACAGCTCCAGCGCCTTGCGCGCCTGCGCCTGCGTGGCGGCGTTGCTGCGGTTGAACAGGGGGTAGCGGCCGTTGATGCTCGCCTGCAGAGTGGAAGCCTGGGTGGTGTTCGGCGCGCGGCTGGCGTCGGTGGCCGAGGTGCCCGCGCTGGCGCTGAGCGCCGCCGAGGGCCGCGTCAGCGCATCGGCCTGCGCGCTGCGGAACTCGGCGCTCTGCGCGGCGGCCTGCGCGGCGCGGAAGGTGGCGTCGTAGCTGCGGGCGGCCTCGACCAGCTCCCGCAGGTTCTGCGCGGCGGCCAGGCCGGGAAGGGCGGAGACGATCGCGGCGGCCAGCAGAGCCAGGGCTGGGCGCGTCAGCAAGCGGGAGCGGGACATTCAGCTTTCCTCTGGGGTGTCGCGTGGGCCGGGGCGGCCCGGCGCAGCGTCGGGTGTGGGGTGTTCAGTAGCGTGGCACGGCCGGGTCGACAAGCGTGGACCAAGCGTCGATGCCGCCGCGGAGGTTATACGCGCGGGCCCAGCCGTTGTGCTGCAGGAATGCGACGACCTGTGCGCTGCGCACGCCGTGGTGGCAAATGCACACGACGGGCTGCGACGGGTCGAGCTCGGTCAGGCGGCCGGGGATCTCCTGCATCGGCACGTGGTGCAGCGGCAACCCGGGCAGCTCGACGCGCGCCAGCGCCAGTTCCCAGGGCTCGCGCACGTCGAGCAGCACCGCGCCGGGTGTGGCCGCGGCAAAGGCGTGGAGCTGGTCCACCTGCAGAGTGAGCATCGGGCCGGCAGGGTTCAGAAGCTGAAGCGTGTCGGCTCGGCAAAGCCATCGAGCCGCGGCGCCACGGTGTCGAAGAGATCGGTCTGCGCCCAGGCGGCCTCACCCGTGCGGGTGTACAGGCGCGCCCGCATCACGGGCTCGGCGCCCACCACGGCCACCAGCCGGCCACCCGGCTTGAGCTGCTGCAGCAGCGTCGGTGGCACATCGGCCACCGAGCCCGACAGCACGATGGCGTCGAAAGGCGCCTCGGCCGGCAGGCCCCGGGCGCCGTCGGCCGCGCTGCAATCGACGACGCGCACGTTCGACAGCCCGGCGCGGGCCAGGTTCTGGCGCGCGCTGGCGGCCAGCTCGGGCCGGCACTCCAGCGAGGTGACCTTCTGCGCGCGGTGCCCGAGCAGCGCCGCCATGAAGCCGCTGCCGGCGCCGACTTCGAGCACCGACTCGTGGCGCTGCACCTGCAGCGCCTGCAGCAGGCGCGCCTCGACCTTGGGCTCCAGCATCGCCGGCCCGTGTGGCTGCCCCGGCAGCAGCGGCACCTGCGTGTCGACGAAGGCCAGCGCCTTGTGGGCGCTCGGCACGAAGTCTTCGCGCCGCACCGCGGCCAGCAGCGCCAGCACCTGGGCATCGAGCACGTCCCAGGGGCGGATCTGCTGCTCGATCATGTTGAAGCGGGCGAGTTCGGTCTTCATGTTGATACGGTGTACGGTATGTTGCCACACGGCCCGCGGATTCTAGGCGGCGGGCTTGACGGCGCCCTTGCGGCGCGTGGTGGCAGGGGGTTCGTCGGGCCGCACCTGCAGCCCGCGCAGCACGAGGTCGAGGTGAGTCTTGAGCATCAGCTCCGGGTCCATCTCGGCCGTGCCGTGCACCGGGCAGCAGCCGAACGAGTGGCGGTGGATGGCCATGAAGATCAGCGGCGCGATCAGCGCCAGCGAGACCTCGTGCGTGGGCATCGGCCGGAACTCGCCGCGCGCCACGCCGCGCTCGACGCAGCCGCCGAACAGGCGGTCGGCCGGCACCATCACCTCGTCGGCGTAGAACTGCGCCAGTTCGGGGAAGTTGCGCACCTCGGCCAGGACGACCTTGTGGATGCCGGCGGCCGGCGTGTTGCCGAAGCGCTCCCACCAGGTCTGGATCAGCAGGGCCAGCAAGTCGGCGCTGCTGCCCTCGAAGGAGCCCGCCACCTCCAGGCCCTCGGCGATCAGACTCGACAGGTTGCGCCGGACCACGGCCTTGAACAGCTCTTCCTTGCTGGGGTAGTACAGGTACAGCGTGCCCTTGGACACGCCGGCGCGCTTGGCCACCTCCTCGGCGCGGGTGGCGGCAAAGCCCTTCTCGACAAACAGCGCCAGCGCGGCATCGAGCAACTCCTGCGGCCGCGCTTCCTTGCGGCGCTGGCGCACCCCGCCGTCGGCCACGCACTCGGCGTCGGCGGCGGCGGTCTCGAAGAGGGCAGCGGGGAGCATGATGTTAATGACCGGTTGGTCAGTAATGGTAGGCCTGGGTGGGGGGGCGGTCAAGGTGAGGCGGATGCCACAAGCGGCGCGGTGTGCGAACCCGGGCCGGCCCCGGGCGCTGACTATGATCCGGCGACCCTTGCAACGCCGGCCCGTACCGGCCCCGCACCTTGGACTTCATCCTGCTGCTGAAAGCCGCCCTGATGGGCGTGGTCGAGGGACTCACCGAGTTCCTGCCGATCTCGTCGACCGGCCACCTGATCATCGTCGGCGATCTGATCGACTTCACCGGAGAAAAGGCCAAGGTCTTCGGCATATTCATCCAGACCGGCGCCATGCTGGCTCTGATATGGGAGTACCGCCAGCGCCTGGGTGACGCCGTGCGCGGCGTTGCTTCCAAGCCTGCGGCGCAGCGCTTCTGGATCAACATCGCCGTCGCCTTCATGCCGGCGGCGGTGCTGGGCTACCTGTTCGGCAGCCTCATCAAGGCGCAGTTGCTCAAGCCGGTGCCGGTGGCCGTTGCGCTCATCGTCGGCGGGCTGATCATCCTGTGGGTCGAGGCCTGGCACCGGCGCAAGTACGGCGACCGCGACCTCGAAGGCGCTCGCCGCGCCCGTGTCGAGACCGTGGACGAACTCACGCCGGTCGATGCCCTCAAGCTCGGCTTGCTGCAGTGCCTGGCCTTGATTCCGGGCACGAGCCGCTCGGGGGCCACCATCATCGGCGGCATGGTGCTGGGCTTTTCGCGCAAGTGCGCCACCGAGTTCAGCTTCTTCCTGGGCATCCCCACGCTGATGGCGGCGGGTGCGTACTCGCTCTACAAGCAGCGGCACGACCTGAGCCTGGCCGATCTGCCCACCTTCGCCGTCGGGCTGTTCTTCGCCTTCTTCAGCGCGCTGCTGTGCATCCGCTGGCTCATCCGCTACGTCAGCACGCACGACTTCACGGTGTTCGCCTGGTACCGCATCGTGTTCGGTCTGGTGGTGCTGGGCACGGCCTATACCGGACTGGTGAGCTGGACGATCTGAGCCTGCGGCTCAGCGGCGCGTGAAGACCAGGTCCCAGACGCCGTGGCCCAGGCGTTCGCCGCGGGTCTCGAAGCGGCTCTTGGCGCGCCAGGGCGGGCGCGGCGCGTAGCCCTCGGCGGTGTTGGCCAGGCCGGGCTCGGCCGACAGCACGGCGAGCATCTGCTCGGCGTAGTCGTGCCAGTCGGTGGCGCAGTGCAGCACGCCGCCGGGCTGCAGGTGCGGCAGCAGCGCGGCCACGAAGCCGGGTTGAATGAGGCGCCGCTTGTGGTGGCGCTTCTTGTGCCAGGGATCGGGGAACCAGATGTGCACGGCGGCCAGCGAGGCCGGCGGCACCATCTCGCGCAGCACCTCCACCGCGTCGTGCTGCACGATGCGCACGTTGGTGAGCTGCTGCTCGCCCACCAGCTTGAGCAGCGCACCGACGCCGGGCGGGTGCACCTCCAGGCCGAGCAGGTCGTGCTGCGGGTGCTGCGCGGCGTAGGCGGCGCTGGCGTGGCCCATGCCGAAGCCGATCTCCAGCACGCGCGGGGCCTGGCGGCCGAAGGTGGCCGTGAAGTCGAGCGCCT
>JAIYDH010000345.1 GCA_027487585.1 Rubrivivax sp. | reverse complement strand
GCGCTGGCGCTGCTGCAGGCCGAGCTGGGGCTCACGCTCTTTGCGGCCGGCGTGCTGCTGTCGGCGGTGCAGGTGGCGGGCATGCTGGGGGCGCTGGCGCTGGGCGCGCTGGCCGACACGGTGGGCCCGCGCCGCAGCCTCATCAGCGGCCTCGTGCTGCTGGCGCTGGCCAGTGGCGCCGGGGCGCTCGCACCCGGTGCGGCCTGGCTGCTGGGCTGGCGCGTGATCGAAGGCGTGGGCTTCCTGCTCGTGGTGCTGCCCGCGCCGGGGCTGCTGCGGGCGCTGGTGCCCGCGGCGCAGCTGCCCTCGCGCCTGGGCCTGTGGGGCGCCTACATGCCGCTGGCCACCGCGATGGCGCTGCTGCTGGGCCCGGCGGTGATGACGGCCGTGGGCTGGCGCGGCTGGTGGTTGCTGCTGGCGCTGGTCTGCGCGGCGGCAGCCGTTGGCGTGTGGCGCGCGGTGCCGGTGCTGCCGGCGGCGCCGCGCCGCGCCTTCATTGCGCCGCTGCGCGACACGCTGGCCCACGGCGGGCCCTGGCTCGTGGGGCTGGCCTTCGGCGCGTACTCGTCGCAGTGGCTGGCGGTGATCGGCTTCCTGCCGACCATCTACGCGCAGGCCGGTGTCGGCGCGGCGGCGATGGCGGTGCTCACGGCGGCGGCCGCGGCGGCCAACATCATCGGCAACGTCGCCTCGGGCCGGCTGCTGCAGCGCGGCGTGGCCGCGCCGGTGCTCCTGGCCACGGGCTTCGTGACGATGGCGCTGGCGGCCCTCACCGCCTTCGCGCTGCCGGGTGAGGGCGCCGCCACGGCGGCGCTGCGTTATGCCGCGGTGCTGCTGTTCAGCGCCGTGGGCGGGCTGATCCCGGGCACGCTGTTTTCACTGGCGCTGCGCGTGGCGCCGGGCGAGCACGCCGTGGCCAGCACCGTGGGCTTCATGCAGCAATGGAGCGCCGCCGGGCAGTTTGCCGGGCCGCCGCTGGTGGCGGCGGTGGCGGTGGCCGTCGGTGGCTGGCAGTTCACGGGCTTGGCGACGGGTTTCGTGGCGGCGCTCGGGCTGCTGGCCACGGCCGGGCTGGCGGCCCGGCTCAAGCGCGCCTGATCAAGCCGGCAGATCGCCCCCGCCCTCGATCCAGACCCGCGGCTCGCACATCGCCGCCTCGAAGCCCTGCACGAACTCGCCGACATGCCGGCCGTCCATCAGCGCATGGTGCGCGTCGATGGCCAGCGGCAGCCGTGCGCGGCCGTCGGCGCCGGTGTCGATTCGGCCGAAGGCGAGCTTGGGGCAGCTGTCGGCGCCGCCCACCTGCCGCGCGTGCGAGAACTGCGTGAAGTGCAGCCAGGGCAGCGTGGTGCAGTGGATCAGCGCGAGGTCGTCGTTCAGCGGCACGAAGCCTTGCTCGCACGTGCCCGCCGCAGCCAGCGCGGGCGCACCCGCGGCACAGAAGTCGGCAAAGCACGCCGTGTTCAGCAGCGTGGCAAAGCCGAAGCTGCCGTCGGGTCGCAGCACCGTGGTGCTGGCGTGCACGGTGTCGTAGAGCCAGGCTTGGCCGTCGGCGCCCAGCCGTGCGCGCCAGGGCTCGAGCTGCTGCGCCAGCCGCAGCGCCACGAAGTGCGTGGCCAGCGTGATGCTGCCGAGGCCGGCCTCGCGCAGCGCGGGCTTCAGCGCCGTCACGTCCACGGCCACGCAGACGCTGAAGAAGGGCTGGCTGAAGCGCCGGTAGAACTCGAAGGCGTCGCGGCGCGGCGACTGCGCCACCGGCCATGGCCTGCGGGGTACGGGAAGGGTCTCGGGCATCGTGGCGGGCAGCTTACAGTGGGCCGCATGCAGATCGAGATCGAACCCGGCGTGCGCCTCTTCATCGACGTCGACGGCGCCGGCTGGGTGCCCGACGGCCCGCGGCTGCGCCAGAAGCCCACGCTCATCGTGCTGCACGGCGGCCCGGGCTACGACCACAGCAGCTTCAAGCCGGTGTTCGGGCACTTCACCGATCTCGCCCAGGTGCTCTACGTCGACCACCGCGGCCACGGCCGCAGCAGCCCGCGCCCGGTGGCCGAGTGCACGCTCGACACATTGGCCGACGACGTGGTGCGCCTGTGCGCCGCACTCGGCATCGAACAGCCCCTCGTGCTGGGCCAGAGCTTCGGCGGCTTCGTGGCGCAGCGCTACCTGGCGCGCCACCCGGCGCACCCAGCGAAAGTGGTGCTCAGCAGCACCAGCCACCACTTCGGCCTGGCGCGCAAGCTGGCGGTGTTCGAGCGCCTCGGCGGCCCGACCGCGCGCGCCGCCGCGCAGGCCTTCTGGGCCGACCCGTGCGAGGCCACGTGGGCGCCCTACGTCGAGCGATGCCTGCCGCTCTACAACACCCGCCCCACCGCCGACCCCGAGGCCCGCGAGCGCACCCTGATGCGGCCCGAGATCCTGTTCCACTGGAGCCGCGCCGAGATGCCGACGCTGAACCTGCGCCCCGGCCTGGCGGCCGTGTGCTGCCCGGTGCTGGTGCTGGCCGGCGAGGAAGACCCGGTGACGCCGGTGGAAGACGCGCGTGAGATCGCCGCGGCGATACCGGCGCCCTGGGGGCGGCTGGTGGTGGTGCCCGATGCGGGGCATGGGGTGTGGCGGGATCAGGAGGCGGCGGGGATCACCGCGCTGCGCAGGTTCATCGCTTCCTGAGCTCAGGTCCCCGGCACACAACCGAGGCCGGCGCACCCATCAGACTGTGGGTGCGCTGCGCAGGCATCCATCACACCATGGCGCCCCACTTTCAATCGAAGGGAGCACGCCATGAAGACCTTGTCCTGTGTGTCGACCGCCTTTGCCTTGGTGGCCTTGATGGGCACCGCAGCGGCACAGACCACTGCACCGCCGCCGCCCAGTCCGGCCCCAGCACCGGCTCCCGCATCACCGGCTCCACCCGGCCCGGGTGACCTGCTGAGCTACTTCAGTGCCGGACTGGCGGTGATGCGCCTCAGCACGCCGGAGGTGGAGACTGCCGAAGTGCGCGCAGGAAAGATTCGGATCACCGAGCAGACCGAGACACGGATCTCGCCCTGGCTCCAGGCCCACTACATCTTCGACGCCGTTCCGACGAACTACCTGAAGCCGGGTGTCTTCGTCGGAGTCGGTCTCGGTTCGAACGGCAGTTCGTTCGACACCTTCGGCGCCGGGATCATGCTGTCCATGAAGCGTGCACCTTGGAGCAACAAGGCGGACAAGAACGCGCTCAATATCGGCGTCGGCTGGTACACCACGAAGTACCGGGTACTGGCGAACGACACACCCGACGGCGGCACGCTGCCCACAGGTGTGGAGTCCGTGCAGTACCTCCGCCAAAACCAGAGCGGCGTGATGCTCAACATCTCGTTCTCGATCTGAGGCTGCTGCAGCCCGGCGGGGGGGTCAAGCCCCTCGCTCGCTCTTCGCCGCCCAGTAGAACCACTCGTGCCCCGGCAAGGCACCGACATCCGGGAACACGATGAAGCCGTCGCGCGGTGCGCGCACTTCGGTGCCGTCGGCGCGCAGCGCGATCAGCTCGCCTTCGTGCAGTGGATCGAAGCTGGTCCAGCCTTTGGCAAAGCGGTCGGCGGCGTCGAAGCGGTCGATCACCTCCACCAGGCGCAGGCACTCGAACGGCCGCTGCGGCGGCTGCAGCGCGATGCCCTCGGCCAGACCCAGCAGCGCCAGCGTCTGGCGGATGGCGTGGTGGGCTACGTCGGGCGCGGCGGGGTCGTCGTGCTGGCCGCATTCGAGCGTGACGCCGTAGCCGCCCTGCGAGCGCATCCACTCGGTGGTGCCGACGCCGTAGCTCGGGTCTTCGTGCACGGCGCCGGGGGTGAGGCCGCGCGCCTTGCGGCGCGCCACGCCGTCGGCATAGGCCTGCATCCAGCCTTCGACGACGCGGTCCACGCCCACGTGCGCCGCCAGCGCGGCCTCGGCCGCGGCATGGCGGAAGGGTTCGAGTGCGCCGTCGTTGTCGGCCGGGCCGCGCATCACGAAGGGGCGGCCAGGGCTGCGAAAGCTGTGCAGATCGAGCAGAACCTCGTGCTCGGCCAGCAGCGGGCACAGCACACGGCCGAGGCGGTCTTCGTAGTCCTGCGGCGTGGCCGTGGGCAGGAGGCGGCGGTTGAGGTTGCGCTCGCCCATGCGCCGCTTCTCGCGATACGCCATCGGGTTGCACACCGGCACGAAGGTGACGCTGCCGCGCACGAGGTCGATCTCGCCGCGTTCAAGCTCGCCGATCACGCGCTCGATGCCGCGCGTGCCGGCGACCTCGTTGCCGTGCACGGCGCCGGTGACGATGAGCTTCGGGCCCGGCCGCAGCGCGGCAAAGCGGTGCTGGCGCAGATGGTTCAGCGAAGGCGGGTTCAGCGAAGGGGTTGTCATCGCGCTCATTCCTCACCGCCCCACAGCATGTGCATCGCGCGCTCGTAGCGCTCCATCACGCCGGCACTCACTTCGGGCGGCAGGTCCAGTGCCGCCTGCTCAGCCCCACCGGCCACGCCGATGCGGTCGAGCCAGTCGCGCAGCGGCTGCTTGTCGAGGGCGTGGATGCGCCCTTGCGCCAGCTCGTCGGCCAGCCAGAAGCGGCTGGAGTCGGGCGTGAGCACCTCGTCCATCAGCGTCAGCGTGCCCTTGGCATCGAGCCCAAACTCGAACTTGGTGTCGGCCACGACGATGCCGCGGGTCTTCGCATACGCCGCGGCGGCCTTGTACAGGCGGATGGCGGTGTCGCGCAGCTCGGCGGCGCGCGGCGCGCCGATCAGATGCTCGAGCTGCGCGAACGAGATGTTCTCGTCGTGGTCGCCCACCGCGGCCTTGGTGGCGGGCGTGAAGATGGGCTCGGCCAGCGGCGTCGTCATGCTCAGCCCCGGCGGCAGCGGCTGGCCGCAGACGGTGCCGCTCTTGCTGTACTCCTTCCAGCCCGAGCCGGCCACGTAGCCGCGCACCACGGCCTCGCAGGGCAGCGGCTGCAGGCGCTTCACCAGCATGCTGCGGCCGGCCACCAGCGGCACTTCGTCGGGCTGCACCACGCTCTCGGGCGCCTCGCCGGTGATGTGCGTGGGCACCAGGCCCTCGAAGTGCCTGAACCAGGCCAGCGCCATCTGCGTGAGCAGCGCGCCCTTGCCGGGCACGGGCGCTTTCATCACCACGTCGAAGGC
>JAIYDH010000139.1 GCA_027487585.1 Rubrivivax sp. | reverse complement strand
CTGGATGTGTCCACGCACCCTTTCTGCGGCGGCGTGCCCGAAGACGTGCGCATGACGACGCGCTTTCGCGAAGACGAGTTCCTCGGCAGCCTGATGGGCACGGTGCACGAAACCGGCCACGGCCGCTACGAGCAAAACCTGCCGCGCGAGCTGCTCGGCCAGCCCGTGGCCGAGGCGCGCAGCATGGCGCTGCACGAGAGCCAGAGCCTGAGCTTCGAGATGCAGCTGGGCAGCCACCCGGGCTTCATCCAGCACCTGACGCCGCTGGTGGTGCAGGCCTTCGGCGAGCAGCCGGCGTTTGCACCCGACAACCTGGCCCGGCTGCTCACGCGCGTGAAGCCGGGCTTCATCCGCGTCGATGCGGACGAAGTCACCTACCCCGCGCACATCATCCTGCGCTACGAGATCGAGAAGCTGCTGATCGAGGGCGAGATCGAGATCGAGGACGTGCCCGCGCTCTGGGACGAGAAGATGCATTCACTGCTGGGGCTGGACACCCGCGGCAACTTCAAGGACGGCCCGATGCAGGACGTGCACTGGCCCGAGGCGCTGTTCGGCTACTTCCCCTGCTACTCACTGGGCGCGATGTACGCCGCGCAGTGGTTTGCCGCCATGCGCCGCGCCATGCCCGACCTGGACGCTGGCATCGCCCGCGGCGAGCTGGGCGCGGTATTCGACTGGCTGCGCGAGAACATCTGGAGCCAGGCCAGCCGCTGGACGACCGACGAACTCGCCCGCCGCGCCAGCGGCGAGCCCCTGAACCCGGCGCACTTCAAGGCGCACCTGGAGCGGCGCTACTTGGGATGATTGAGCTCCACCTGGAGCAGTGGAATCGGCGTCGTCGTGGCCTGGGCTTGGGCCTCGACCATGAACTCGCTGTGGCTGATCTCGCGGATCACGAGCGTGCGCTGGGGGTCGAAGCTGCCATGGCCGCTGGGCTCCGCCCATTCGACCCTGCCTTCGTCCAGCCGGTCTGACAGCCGCTTGAGCAGGTCGTGCAGCGCCACTTCCTCGGCCGGCAGTGGCAGGCTGGCCAGCTGCGAGGCGATGCGGCCGAGCCAGTGCTTGGGGATGCGGCCGATGGCGGCCGACCCGTGGCTGCGCAAGCCGCGCTCCAGCGCGGCCAGGTGCGGCAGGACTTCACGGGACCCGCGAGCACCGTTGAGCAGCCGACCCAGCGCATGCGCCATCTGGCGCCCCGGTGCGTCGGGCGCGGGTGCGGCAGTCGCGCGGGTCGCGGGCGGCGAACTCATGAACATCAGTATCGGCCGCCACCGCCGCGGGTTGAGCCCGCGCGCAGCGCTCAGAGCTTGTGCAGTATTCCGGCGCGTCCGAGCGGGTGTCTGAAACGGCGTCGATCTAGGCGCAAAGCGCAGCCGTAGCCGGAGCTACGGCGAGCATTTGCAACGACGAGCGACGCCGATTCGGGCGCACGAGCGGGCGTGGCGGAAGACTTCACAAGCTCTCAGTCCGTGGGCAAGGCCCGCGCCAGGTCGTGCAGGACCTCGTCCAGGCGCTGCAGCGTCCGGGTGGCTTCGCTGCCCAGCGCGGCCGGGCGCGAGCGCCGCCGCAGCAGCAGGCGGCGGAAGGGGTCGTCCAGCGCGGCGTCGGCCAGCGCCAGGCCGTGGCGCGCCAGCAGCGGGCGCAGGCTGCTGCGGCGCTTGCGCAGGTCGGCCCGCGTGGCCTGGTACGCGTGCTCGGCCAGCGCGCGCCGCTGTCCGTAGGCAAAGACATTGGCCAGGAACAGCGCCGGGTCGCGGTGGTCAGGCTCGAACAGCAGCAGGTCGGCCTTTGGGTGGCTCGCGCCATAGCCCTTGAGGCCAAGCTCCAGCCGCGAGTGGATCAGGCTGCGGAAGGTCTGGCTCAGCACCACCGGCAGCCCGCCGTCGACGATGCGCGGGATCGGCGCTTCGCCAGCCGCCAGCACACGGTGGCGCTGCGAATGCGTGGCGTCAAAGGGCACCAGCGGGTTCAGGCACAGCACCAGCTCGGCACCGTCGTCCAGCAGCACGCTGGCGTGCAGCGTCTTTTTCAGCGCGCCGTCCACGCACCAGCGGCCGTCCACCGCCACCGGCGGAAACAGGCCCGGAAGCGCGGCGCTGGCGGCCACGGCGCGCGAGATCGGCACATGGTCGAAACCCGGTTGGCCGAAAGGCACGGCCTCGCCGCTGTCCAGATCGGTGGCGACGATGACGAGCCGGCGGCCGCGAACGGCGGCCAGCGTGCGGAAGTCGTCGCTGCGGCCGGGTGCTGACAGCAGCGAGGCCAGCCGTGCCTCGATGGGCGCATGGGTGAACAGTCCCGTGGGCAGCGCCCGACCCAGGCTTTCGAGGGCCGTCAGCCAGGGTCGGCCGCGCAGGGCCTGCCAGCCGGCCTGCCCCGCCAGCCGGGGCAGCGCGGCCAGCCGGCCGGCGATCTCGCCAAAGGCCGGGCGCGTGAACATGGCCGCCGGCACGTGGTCGGGGTGGCGCGGGTCGCCGTCGATGAAGGCGGCGCACAGCTGCCGCGCCGTCAGGCCGTTGGCCAGGCCCGCGGCCAGGAAGCTGCCGGCCGAGACGCCCACGTAACCGTCCATCGCGTTGAGGTCGAGCCCGGTGACGGACTCTTCCAGCGCGCACAAGGCGCCGATCTCGTAGACCGCGCCCAGTGGGCCGCCACCGGCCAGGGCCAGGCCGATGCGGCTCATGGATCAGCTCTTTGGATCAGGCCGCAACCGCCTTGCGGCGGGTGCGCTTCACCGGCACGGCCGGCACCGGCGCGGGCTGGGCCGCGGCCTTGGTGGCGCGCTTGGCCGGCGCCTTGGCGGCCGGCTCGGCCTTGGCCGTGCCCTTGGACAGCTTGGCCACGGCGGCGGCCAGCGCGTCGACGCGCTGCGTCAGCGCCTGCACGTCCTTGGCGGTGGGCACGCCCAGCTTGTTCATGGCCTTGGCGGTGCGGGCTTCGAAGATGGCTTCGAGCTTGTCCCAGTTCTGGCCGGCCTTGGCCTGCACGGAGCCGGCCATCGAGCTCATCTTGCCGGTGACCTCGGAGATCTTGTCCTCGGCGATGCCCTGCGTCTTCTTCTGCAGCGTCATGCCTTCCTTGACCAGGGCCTCGAAGACCTTGGTGCCTTCTTCCTGGGCCTTGCTGAAGGCGCCCATGCCGGCGAGCCAGATTTGCTGGGCCGAGTCCTTCACGGCGCCAGCGAGCTGGCTGTCCATCAGACCGGCGGCGCCCTTGCTGCTGGCCTTGCTGCTGCCGGTGCCGCTCTCACTGCTCTTCATCTTCTTGACCATGGTGCTTCCTCGTGAGGAGTGGTGCGCCACACGACATGGCGGCGCTGTGAAGGGAATATAGGGTTCCCCCCTGGAGCCGACACCCTAGATTGCTAGTGAGACCGCTCTATCCTGCGACCCGAACGAACCCCCGAACGAGGAGATCCCGGCATGCACTACTTCGTCACCGGCGCCACCGGCTTCATCGGCAAGCGCCTCGTCAAGACCCTGCTCGGCCGGCGCGGCAGCAGCGTCAGCTTCCTGATGCGCGCCGGCAGCGAAGGCAAGCTCGACGCGCTGTACGAGTACTGGGGCCTCACCGGCGCCGCCAAGAAACGCGCGTTGCCGGTCACGGGCGACCTCACGGCCAAGAAGCTCGGCGTCGCATCCGACGCGATGAAGGCCCTGAAAGGCACCGTAGACGCCGTCTACCACCTGGCCGCGGTCTACGACCTGGGCGCCGACGCCGACAGCCAGATCGCCGTCAACGTGGAGGGCACGCGCAACGTCTGCGAGTTCGCCAAGGCGGTGGACGCGAAGCACTTCCACCACGTCAGCAGCATCGCCGCCGCGGGCCTGTACGAAGGCGTGTTCCGCGAGGACATGTTCGACGAGGCCGAGGGCCTGGACCACCCGTACTTCATGACCAAGCACGAGAGCGAGAAGATCGTGCGCAAGGAGTGCAAGCTGCCGTGGACGGTGTACCGCCCGGCCGTGGTGGTGGGCGACAGCGCCACCGGCGAGATGGACAAGATCGACGGCCCCTACTACTTCTTCAAGCTCATCCAGCGCATG
>JAIYDH010000015.1 GCA_027487585.1 Rubrivivax sp. | reverse complement strand
CTCACGGTGACGGTGCCGATCTACGCGCTGAACCCAGTGAACGAAGACCGCTGCGAGTGGCTGGTGCCCGGCATGCTGCACGCCAAGGTGCTGGCGCTGTGCAAGACGCTGCACCAGCGCCCGCGCTCGCGCCTGGTGCCGCTGCCTGACTTTGCGGCCGAGTTCTGCGAGCTGGCGGCCTTTGGCGAGGGCGGGCTGCTCGAAGCGCTGCTGAAGGCCGTGCGCGAGCGCACGCAGCTGGCGGTGCAGCGCAATGACTTCAAGCTGGAACAGCTGCCGCCGCACCACTTCATGCTGCTGCGTGTGGTCGACGAGCACGGCCGCCAGCTCGGCGCCGGCCGCGACATCGCGGCTCTGAAGGCCGAGCTCGGCGGGCAGGCGCGCACGGCCTTCCAGGCGCTGGCAGCGCTGAAGGTGGCGGCGCGGCCAGTGGCGGCCGAGTCCGCGCCGGCGGCGGCGCCCGCTGCAGGGGAGCGCGGCGTGCGTGCGGTGGTGGCGGCGCCCGCTGCAGCGCCAGTGCAATCCGCCGCCGTTGCCTACACGGCATGGACCTTCGGTGAGCTGCCCGAGCTGATGGAGCTGAAGAAGGGCGCGCAGGTGCTGGTGGGTTTTCCGGCGCTGGTGGACAAGGCCACGCACGTGGAGATCGAGGTCTTCGACGAGCCCGATGCGGCCGCGCTGAAGCACCGTGCGGGCTTCCGGCGCCTGGTGGCGCTGCAGATCCGCGAGCCGCTGAAGTACCTCGAGAAGAACATCCCCGATCTCACACGCATGGCGGCGCTTTTCATGCCGCTGGGCACGCTGGAGGAGCTGCGCGAACAGCTCATCGCGGTGTCGCTGGACCGAGCCTTCGGCGCCGAGCCGCTGCCCACGGACGCGGCCGGGTTTGCCGCGCGTGTGGAAGAGGGCCGTGCGCGCCTGAACCTCATCGCCGCCGAGGTCGCCCGCCTGGCGACCGCCGTGCTGGTGGAGCACGCCGCCGCGCTGCGCAAGTTGAAGGACGCGCGCCCACCCAAGGACGTGGCCGACGACATTGGGGCGCAACTGCAGCGCCTGGTGCCCAAGCGCTTTGTGCTGCAGACGCCGTGGCCGGCGCTGCAGCACCTGCCGCGCTACCTGAAGGGCGTGGTGATGCGCCTGGACAAGCTGCGCGCCGATCCCGCCCGCGATGCGGCCCGGCTGGCGGAGCTGCGCCCGCTGGAGCAGCGCTGGATCAAGCGGCTGGCCGATCTGCGAGGTGCGCCGCACGCGCGACTGGGCGAGTACCGCTGGCTGCTGGAGGAGCTGCGCGTGAGCCTGTTTGCCCAGGAGCTGCGCACGCCGCAGCCGGTGAGCAGCAAGCGGCTGGACAAGGCCTGGGCGCAGATCGAGTCTTGATCTGCGCTCTCGATTGGTTGCATTTGCGAATCATTCGCATTAGCATGCATCCATCGTTCCACCACAGGCACCCCCCATGAAGACGCTCCGATCTGCTTTCGTGCTGGCCAGCTTGGCCTGCACCACCCTGTTTGCCGCCCTGCCGGCCAGCGCCCAGGACGGGGTGCTCAACCTGTACTCGGCCCGCCACTACCAAACCGACGAAGCGCTCTACAGCAACTTCACCAAGGCCACCGGCATCCGCATCAACCGCATCGAGGCCGACGACGCCGGCATCCTGGCGCGCCTGAAGGCCGAGGGCTCAGCCAGCCCGGCCGATGTCATCTTGCTGGTCGACGCGGCGCGGCTTTGGCGGGGCGAGCAGGACGGGCTGTTCCAGCCGGTCAAGTCGACGGTGCTTGAGCAGCGCATCCCGGCGCAGTTTCGCGGCGGCGAAGGCGCGCAGGGCATGCAGTGGTTCGGCATCAGCACGCGCGCCCGGGTCATGGTCATCGACAAGACGCGGCTGAAGCCGGCTGACGTCGACCGCTACGAAAAGCTTGCCGCACCGGCGCTGAAAGGCCAGATCTGCATCCGCAGCGGCTCGCACCCTTACAACCTCAGCCTGTTCGGCTCGGTGCTCGACGCCGCCGGCAGTGCCGCCACCGAAGCCTGGCTGAAGGGCGTGGTGGCCAACCTGGCGCGAGACCCGAAGGGCGGCGACACCGACCAGATCCGCGCCGTGGCCTCGGGCGAATGCGCCGTGGCCATCACCAACACCTACTACTACGCCCGGCTCATGAACTCGCAGCGCCCTGAAGACCGGGCCGTGGTCGAGCGCACACAGCTCGTCTTCCCGAACCAGGCCGATCGCGGCACGCACGTCAACATCAGCGGCGCGGCCGTGGCGCGCCATGCACGCAACCGCAACGCCGCGGTGCAGTTCCTCGAGTACCTGGCCTCCGACGAGGCCCAGCGCATGCTGGCCGATGGCAACAACGAGTACCCCGTGGTGGCCACGGCCCGCACCGAGAACCCGGCGCTGGCGGCGCTGGGCCGATTCAAGAGCGAGGCTGTGCCCATCGCCAAAGTCGGCGCCAACACGGCCCTGGTGCAGCAGATGCTCGACCGCGTCGGCTTCAAGTAGCCGTCCACCACCGGGCCGCGTTGCATCCATAGAATGGCCGATGACATGGCGCGGATCACCCGACCCTTCCGGGGACAGCGCGGTCTGCCTGCCTTCAGAAATTCGTCCGGTGAACCTGCCTCGCTGCTCGGCCTTGTTTTCAGCCTGCCTGCTGGCTGCTGCAGCGGGCGCCCCGGCGGCTGCACTGGCCGCTCCGGCTGCCGCGCCAAACGACGCGAAGCACGACAAGGCCGAAGCTGAGGCGGCGGCCATGGAGCGCGCACAGCGGCTGGCGGCCAACCCGATGCGTGTCATCCTCGAGGCCAGTCGCGTGCGCCGCCGGGCCAACGGGGAGCCCCTACCGGCGGTCGCCGCTGCGGGCCCGCTGACCCGGGCCGAGGTGACGCCGCGCGCCAGGCCGGCACGGCCGCTCCGCGAAGTCGCCACGCCTGAGCCAACCATCATCTCGCCTGATCTGGCGCAGGCCCTCAGCGCGCCAGTGTCAGGACCGGCCTTCGCCCTGGAGCCCGTGGCCCAGCCGGTGACTGCTTCCGTTCCGGTCCAGGTGCCAATGACCGCGCCGGCGCCCGAGCAGGCCCGGCCGACGCTCATCACCCGTGTCGATCCCGACCCGCCAGCACGGCTGCTCACCGAGTTCGGCGCCAGCACCGTGATCACCGCCGACCTGACGATCAAGGCCGACGGCAGCGTGTCGCAGGTCGCGATCGTGACGCCGAACACGCGCTCCTTGGGGCGCTACGTCGTGACGGCGCTGCGGCAGTGGCGTTTCGCGCCCTTGCCGAGCGAACGTGTCTGGCGTGTCGAAGTGGTGTTCCGCACCGAATAGGCGGCGGCCAGGCCGGCGCCTCTAGCGGCCGAAGGCCCGCAGCGCGAGATCGAGCCCGCCGCGTTCGACCGACACCCGCGCCTTCTCGCGCACAGCGGGCTTGGCGTGGAAGGCGATCGAGCAGCCGGCAGCGCCCATCATCGGCAGGTCGTTGGCGCCATCGCCCACGGCGATGGTGGCCTCGGGCGGCAGGCCCAGCAGTTCGGCCAGTTCCAAGAGCACGCGGCACTTTTCGGCGCCGTCGACCACGGTGCCCCAGGGTCGCGGCACGAGCCGGCCGCTGAGCCGGCCGTCCTCGATTTCCAGCACGTTGGCGCGGGCGAAGTCCAGTTGCAGCCGCGCCTTCACGCGGTCGGCGAAGAAGGTGAAGCCGCCGCTGACGAGCACCGTCTTCAGCCCCGCCTCGCGGCAGGCGGCCACGAAGGCCTCGACGCCGGGGTTCAGCGCCAGGCGCTGCGTGTAGACGGCTTCCAGCGCCTCGGCGGGCACGCCGCGCAGCAGCGCCAGCCGGCGCGCCAGGCTCTCGGCGTAGTCGGCAATCTCGCCCCGCATCGCGGCCTCGGTGATGGCCGCAACCTCGGCCTTGCGGCCGGCCGCGGCGGCGATCTCGTCGATGCACTCGATGGAGATCAGCGTCGAGTCCATGTCGAAGGCCACGAGGCCGAACTGGCGCAGCGGCGGCAGCGGCGCGCCACGCAGCACCAGGCCGGGCGCGATCTCGTGCGCGGCCGTGGCGGAAGACGGCGAAGTGAGCTCGGAAGTCATCAAGCGATGATGCCATCGCGCATGGCGCAGGCTGACGCGTTCAGGCCTCGGCCAGCGGCTGCCCCAGGTGGCGCAGCAGGTCGCGCAGGTAGTGCGCGCGGTCGGCGGGCTGGCTGATCTCGCGCTCGATGCGCAGCTTGTCATTGCCGGCCAGCCGGATGGCTCGGTTCTTCTGCACCAGCTCGATGATGCGGCGCGAATCGACCGGCGCCTGCGGCCGGAAGGTGATGTTCATCAGCTTCGGGCCGGCGTCGATCTTCATCACGCCGTAGGGCCGCGCCAGCACGCGCAGCCGGTGGGTGTCGAAGAGCGTCTGGCCTTGCGTCGGCAGCTTGCCGAAGCGGTCGGTGATCTCTTCGAGCAGCAGGTCGATCTGCTCGGGCTTCTCGGCCGTCGCCAGGCGCTTGTAGAGGTTCAGCCGCGTGTGCACATCGCCGCAGTAGGCGTCGGGCAGCAGCGCCGGCGCATGCAGGTTGATCTCGGTGGCCACGTTCAGCGGGCTCAGCAGATCGGGCTCCTTGCCGCTCTTCAGTGCGCGCACGGCGGCCGAGAGCATGTCGTTGTAGAGCTGGAAGCCGACCTCCATCATGTTGCCGCTCTGGTGTTCGCCCAGCACCTCGCCGGCGCCGCGGATCTCGAGGTCGTGCATGGCCAGGTAGAAGCCGCTGCCCAGCTCTTCCATGTCCTGGATGGCCTGCAGCCGCTGGCCGGCCTGCTTGGTGAGGCCTTCGACATCGGGCACCAGCAGGTAGGCATAGGCCTGGTGGTGGCTGCGGCCGACACGCCCGCGCAACTGGTGCAGCTGCGCCAGGCCGAACTTGTCGGCGCGGCTGATGACGATGGTGTTGGCGCTCGGCACGTCGATGCCTGTCTCGATGATGGTGCTGCACAGCAGCAGGTTGTGGCGCTGGGCGACGAAGTCGCGCATCACGCGCTCGAGTTCGCGCTCGGGCATCTGGCCGTGGGCCACCGCGATGCGCGCCTCGGGCAGCAGCTCCTCGAGCTTCTGGCGCCGGTTCTCGATCGTCTCGACCTCGTTGTGCAGGAAGTAGACCTGGCCGCCGCGCTTCAACTCGCGCAGCACGGCCTCGCGCACGATGCTGTTGCCCTCGTTGCGCACGAAGGTCTTGATGGCCAGGCGGCGCTGCGGCGCGGTGGCGATCACGCTCAGATCGCGCAGGCCTTCGAGCGCCATGCCCAGCGTGCGCGGTATTGGCGTGGCCGTGAGCGTGAGCACGTCGACCTCGGCGCGCAGCGCCTTCATCGCCTCTTTGTGGCGCACGCCGAAGCGGTGTTCCTCGTCGATGATGAGCAGGCCCAGACGCGGAAACTTCACTTCGCTAGACAGCAGCTTGTGCGTGCCCACGACGATGTCGACGCTGCCGTCGGCAATGCCGTCGACGGCGGCCTTCACTTCCTTCGGGCTGCGAAAACGCGACAGCTCGGCGATCTTGACGGGCCACTTGCCGAAACGGTCCATCAGCGTTTGGTAGTGCTGCTCGGCCAGCAGCGTGGTGGGCGCGAGGAACGCCACCTGCTTGCCGCCGTGCACGGCCACGAAGGCGGCGCGCAGCGCGACCTCGGTCTTGCCGAAACCGACATCGCCGCAGACCAGGCGGTCCATGGGCTTGGGGCTGACCATGTCCTGGATGACGGCGTGGATGGCGGCACGCTGGTCGGCGGTTTCCTCGAAGCCAAAGCTGGTGGCGAAGCTTTCGTAGTCGTGGGGGCTGAAGCGGTGGCTAAAGCCTTCGCGTGCGGCGCGGCGGGCGTACAGGTTCAACAGCTCGGCAGCGGTGTCACGCACCTGCTCGGCGGCTTTGCGGCGCGCCTTCTCCCACTGGCCGCTGCCCAGCCGATGCAGCGGTGCCTCGTCTGCGCTGACCCCGGTGTAGCGGCTGATCAGGTGCAGCTGCGCCACCGGTACGTACAGCGTGGCCTTGTCGGCGTACACGAGGTGCAGGAACTCGCTGGAGCCTTCGCCCAAGTCGATGTTGATGAGCCCTTGGTAGCGGCCGATGCCGTGGTTCAGGTGCACGACCGGGTCGCCGACCTTAAGCTCCGACAGGTCCTTGATCAGCGCGTCGACGTTCGACACCTGCTCCTGCTTGCGCCGACGTCGCGTTTCGCGCGGGGTGGCGAAGAGCTCGGTCTCGGTGACGAACTGCACCGAGATGCCGGCCTCGGGCTCGTGCCAATGGAAACCTTCCGACAGCGGCGCGGAGGCGATGGCGAGCTTTTCGTCGCTCTTCAGGAACTCGTCGAGCGAATCGACCGACGGCACGCTGAGGTGGTGGTCGCGCAGCAGCTCGATCAGGCTCTCGCGGCGGCCGTCGCTTTCGCCCAGCAGCAGCACGCGGTGAGGCGAGGTCTTGGCGTGCCGTTCGAGCTTGCCCAGCGGGTCAGGGCCACCGCGGTCGATGGCCAGGTCGGGCAGCGGGCGCGCCCACTCCACCGCGTCACTGCCGCGCAGCGACAAGGTGGCGTGGGCCTGCGTGCGGGCGAAGAACTCCTCTGCCGGTAAGAACACCGCTGCCGGCGGCAGCAGCGGGCGCTCGGGGTCGTGCTGCAGGAAGCGGTGGCGCTCGCGGGTGTCGACCCAGAAGCGCTCGAGCGACTCGTCGACCTTGCCGTGCAGCACCAGCGCGGCTTGCGGGCCGAGGTAGTCGAAGATCGTCGCCACCTCGTCGAAGAAGAGCGGCAGGAAGTACTCGATGCCGCCGCCGGCCAGGCCCGCGCCCATGCCCTTGTACAGCCGCGCGCGGGTCGGGTCGCCCTCGATCTTT
>JAIYDH010000413.1 GCA_027487585.1 Rubrivivax sp. | reverse complement strand
GCGCTGGGTGCAGACCAACCACCGCAACAACTGCCTGCTCTGGGCCGAAGAAGACCTGGCACGCCGCACCACGGTGGCCGACGCCGAGATCGCCGCCAACAAGCGCGCCATCGACGGCTTCAACCAGGCCCGCAACGACGCCACCGAGCGGGTGGACGAGCTGCTGCTGTTGGCCCTGGGCGTGGTCGATGAAGCCGCAGCGCGCAGCGAGGCGCCGCTGGCCCAGGTGGCCGCCGGCGCGCGCCTGAACAGCGAAACCGCGGGCAGCATGATCGATCGCCTGTCCATCCTGTCACTCAAGCTCAAGGCGATGGGTGAGCAGACCCGGCGCGATGATGTCGACGAGGCCCATCGGGCGGCCAGCCACATCAAGCACGAGCGCCTGGCTCAGCAGCGCAGCGATCTCGCCGACTGCCTCGATGCCTTGCTGGCGGAGACCGCCGCCGGGACGGCCTTCTTCAAGGTCTATCGCCAGTTCAAGATGTACAACGATCCGGCCTTCAACCCGGAACTGGTCAAGGAGCTGCGGCGTCAGCCCTGAAACCGGAGTGAGCACCGCGCCGCGCATCCTGATCGTTAAGACCTCGTCAATGGGCGACGTGGTGCACGCCACGCCCGTGGTGTCGGACATCCTGTCCCACTTTCCCCAGGCCCAGATCGACTGGCTCGTCGAGGTGCCGTTTGCCGCCATTCCGCAAATGCACCCGGGCGTGCGGCGCGTCATCCCGATGGCCTGGCGCAAGTGGCGGCACCAGCTGTTCAGCGGCGCCACCTGGCAGGCCATCGGCGCACTGCGAGCCGAGCTCAAGCGCGAGCGCTACGACGTGGTGCTCGACTTGCAGGGCCTGCTGAAGAGCGCGCTGTGGGCACGGCAGGCCGCCGGCCCCGTCGTCGGATACGACCGGGCCAGCGCACGCGAGCCGCTGGCGGCCTCGCTGTACTGGCGCGGCGCAGCCGTGCCCAAGGACCAGCAGGCCGTGCAGCGCAACCGCCTGCTGGTAGCGGCTCACCTGAACTACGCGCCTCCGACGGCTGCGCCGGTGTTCGGCCTGCAGGCCCCGGGGCAGGGCTGGAAGCCACGCGACACCTACGCGGTGCTGATCCCCAACGCCAGCCGCGCCAGCAAGCTCTGGCCCGAGCGCCACTGGGCGGCAGTGGGCAAGCGCCTGCACGAGCGCGGCTGGCTGCCGCTGGTGCTGTGGGGCCGCCCCGAAGAGCAGACGCTGGCCGAGCGCATCGCGGCCGGTTGCGACGGCGACGTGCCGCCGTTCCTGAGCGTGGGCGACATGGCCGGCGTGTTGGCAGGCGCGCAGCAGGTGGTCGGCCTGGACACCGGCTTCACGCACCTGGCCGCGGCCCTGGGCCGGCCGACGCTGGGCATCTACTGCGACCACGAACCCGGTCTGGCCGGCATCACCGGCCCCGGTAGCGTCGCCAGCATCGGCGGCAAGGGCCAGGTGCCGCAGCGCAACGAGGTCGTCGGGCTGCTGGACGAGCACTTCGGCGTCTGAGAGCCTCTCGGGCTCTGAGCTCGCCTCAGCGCGCGCCTCAGGTCCAGCCCGGCCCGGCAGGCCGGCGGCCGGTTGCGATCCGCACCTGGCGATTCAAGACAGGTCGCTGCGCTGTGGCGGGAAGCTGTCCCAGGCCAGGCAGCCCGGGCACTGCCAGAAGTGGCGCTGGGCATCGAAGCCGCAGCTGGCGCAGCGGTAGCGCTGCAGCGGCCGGGCGGCACGCGCCACGGCCTCGCGCAGCGCCTTGCGGCCGTCATCGCCCAGCTCGGTGGGCGCCGTGAGCGCGAAGGGCAGCAGCAGTTGCGCTGCTGACAGCGTGGGATGGGCCTTCAGGTGCGCCAGGATGCGCGGCAGCCGCTCGGCCAGGGGGCGCTCGGCGTCCAACTGTTCGAGCGCCTGCAGCAGTTCGATGGCCGGCTGGGTGGCCAGCGCCGTTTGCAGCACCTCGCGCGCGGCGTCCGCATGCCCGGTGGCCAGCGCGCAGGCAGCGTACTCGGCGGCCACCAGCACGAAGTCGCCGCCGTGGCGTTGGCGCAGGGCGTCCCAGGCGCGCAGCGCGCCGGCGGCGTCGCCCTGGCGCTGCAGGCGCTGGCCGGCCATCACCCAGGGCCGCAGCGCTTCGGGCGCAGCGGCCTGCGCGCGGGCCAGGGCGGCGCTGGCCTCGTCGGCGCGGCCGGCGGCGTCGAGCTCCTCGGCGCGCTCGCACTCGTAGTGCGCGATGCGGCCGGCAAAGCTGCCCAGGCCGCGGCCTTCGAGCCGTCGGGCCACCTGCGCGGCCTGTTCCCAGCCGCGCGAGCGTTCGTACAGGCTCAGCAGCGCGAGCTGCGCCTCGCCGTCGTACGAGGTGCCCAGCAGCGCCGTCCAGGCGGCCTCGGCGCGGTCGAAGAGACCGGCCTTCATGAAGTCCTGTGCCAGCGCCAGCTGCGCGCGGGTGCGTTCGGCGGCACTCAGGTCGCCGCGGCCCACCAGGTGCTCGTGCACGCGCACCGCGCGCCCGAACTCGCCGCGGCGACGGAACAGGTTGCCGAGCGCGAAGTGCAGCTCGGTGGTGTCGGGGTCGTTCTGCACGGCCTCGATGAAGGCGTCGATGGCCTGGTCCTGCTGTTCGTTGAGCAGCAGGTTCAGGCCCTTGAAGTAGGTGCGCGGCGAGTCGTCGCGTTCGCGCTTGAGTTGGCGAAGGTCGAGCCGCGAGCCCAGCCAGCCCAGCGCAAAGGCCACGGGCAGGCCGATCAGCAGCCAGCTCAGGTCAGGTTCCATGGGGAAGGGGAGCGCGGCTCAGAGCCCGACTCGCGGCGGTTGTTGATCTGGGCCGAAGCCCGAGGGCAGGGTGCTGGGTGCGGGCACCGCCGCGGCGCCTTCGGCCGCTGGCCGGCTGGCGGCCGGCCGCCGCCGCTGCCAGCGCTGCCAGGCGCCGGGCAGCATGGCGATCACGCCCAGCGCCGCGCCGGCCGCGAACACCGCCAGCATGACGATGACCATCGGCGCCTGCCATTGCGCGCCGAAGAACCAGTTCACCGTGACGGCCTGCTGGTTGTTCAGCGCGAACGCGAACAGCGTGAAGAAGATGAAGGCCCGAAGGAGCCAGACGAAGACGCGCATCGCGCGCCGATTCTAGGCAGCCGGGCGGCGGGTGCCGCCGCCGCCGTGATCAGGTGCTGTCGCGTGCCGCATCGGCGGCCTCGCGGGCGTCGACCGCCTCGCGCAGCGCCTTGCCGGGCTTGAAGTGAGGCACCAGCTTTTCGGGAATGACCACCTGCTCGCCGCTGCGCGGGTTGCGCCCCATGCGCGGCGGGCGGCGGTTGATGCTGAAGCTGCCGAAACCGCGGATCTCGATGCGGTGGCCGCGCGCGAGCGCATCGCTCATCGCGTCAAGGATGGTCTTGACGGCGAACTCGGTGTCGCGCTGCGTCAGCTGCGAAAAGCGTTCGGCGAGACGGGTGACGAGATCGGAGCGGGTCATCGGCGGAGCAGCAGGCCCTGGGGGTGGGAGACAGTACGACAGGACAAAGAAAACCCGGCCCCGAGACAACCCCGGGGCCGGGCCTTGCGGGCTTGGATTACTCGTTGCCCTTGTCGAGCTTGGCGCGCAGCAGGGCACCCAGGCTCGTGGTGCCGGCGTTCTCGCGCTCGTTGCTCTGCTTCAGGCCTTGCATGGCCTGCTGCTCGTCGGCGCTGTCCTTGGCCTTGATGGACAGCTGGATGCTGCGCATCTTGCGGTCGACGTTGATGATCATCACCGAGACCTCGTCGCCTTCCTTCAGCAGGTTGCGCGCGTCTTCGACGCGGTCGCGGCTGAGTTCAGAGGCGCGCAGGTAGCCGGTCACGTCGTCGGTGAGCTGGATCTCGGCGCCACGCGGGTCGACGCTCTTGACCTTGCCGGCCACGATGGCGCCACGGTCGTTGAGCGTGGTGAAGCCGGTGAACGGATCGACGTCGAGCTGCTTGATGCCCAGGCTGATGCGCTCGCGCTCCACGTCGACGGCCAGCACCAGGGCCTCGACTTCCTGGCCCTTCTTGTAGTTGCGGACCGCGGCTTCGCCGGTTTCGTTCCAGGACAGGTCGGACAGGTGCACCAGGCCGTCGATGCCGGCCGACAGGCCGATGAACACGCCGAAGTCGGTGATGCTCTTGACGGGGCCCTTGACCTTGTCGCCGCGCTTGACGCTGGAGCTGAACTCTTCCCAGGGGTTGGCCTTGCACTGCTTCATGCCCAGGCTGATGCGGCGCTTGTCTTCGTCGATCTCGAGGACCATGACCTCGACCTCTTCGCCCAGGCTCACGACCTTGGCGGGGGCGACGTTCTTGTTGGTCCAGTCCATCTCCGACACGTGCACCAGGCCTTCGATGCCCGGCTCGATCTCGACGAACGCGCCGTAGTCGGCGATGTTGGTGACCTTGCCGAACAGGCGCGTGCCGGTGGGGTAGCGGCGGGCCACGCCCAGCCACGGGTCGTCGCCGAGCTGCTTGATGCCCAGAGAGACGCGGTTCTTCTCGGCGTCGAACTTCAGGACCTTGGCCGTCAGTTCCTGGCCGACCGTCACCACTTCGCTGGGGTGACGCACGCGGCGCCAGGCCATGTCGGTGATGTGCAGCAGGCCGTCGATGCCGCCGAGGTCGACGAACGCGCCGTACTCGGTGATGTTCTTCACCACGCCGTGCACGATGGCGCCTTCGGTCAGCGTCTCCAGCAGCTTGGCGCGCTCTTCGCCCATCGACGCTTCCACCACAGCGCG
>JAIYDH010000302.1 GCA_027487585.1 Rubrivivax sp. | reverse complement strand
GTCAAGGTGTCGATGACGCGGGGCGAGGTCATCATCGACCCGTTCAGCGGCCAGTCGCTGTCGCGCGAAGAACTCGAGGAGCGCCTGGCGCCGTTCCGCCGGGGCATCCAGAACAGTTCCGGCAACGGGCTCGGTGGCAGCGACGACGACTGGCCGCTGGGCCTGTTCCTCGTGTCGTCGCCGCCGCGCGACATCATTGCGCGCATGCTGCGCAACCTGAAGGAGATCCACCGCGCCCACGCCGACTGGCGGCGCCTGGAGCGCGTGCTGGCACGGCTGGTGATCGTGCTGCCCGAGGCCTGGACCGAGCGGCGCGACCATGCCCTCGTGCTGGCCGAACTCGGCGCCCGGCGCGAGGCCGCCGCGGCGCTGTCCGTGTACCTGGCGCAGTGCCCCGATGCCGAAGACGCCCCGGCGCTGGCGCGCCACCTCGCCGCCTGGCAGGCTGCGCTGTGAAGGCGTCGCGCAAGTTGAACCCATGAAACAGATTCCCCTGGCCATCGGCCCCGAGTCGCGGCCCACCTTCGACAACTTCGTGCCCGGTGCCAACGCCGCGGCCGCCGCGCATCTGGCGGGCCTGGTGCTGCCCTCGGCGCCGGTGTACCTGTGGGGCCCGGCCGCCAGCGGCAAGACGCACCTGATGCAGGCGCTGGTGGCGCGGTGCCAGGCCGGTGGCCTGAACACCGCCTGGCTTGACGCTGCCGATCCCGAACCCTGGGTGCTGCAGCCGCACTGGGCGCTGGTGGTCGTCGACCGCTGCGACGAACTCTCTGCCGCCGCGCAGCATGCGGCCTTCACGCTGTTCGAAGCGGCCGCGGCGCAGGGTGTGCAGTGGCTGGCCGCCGGCCGCCTGCCGCCGGTGGACCTGCCGCTGCGCGACGACCTGCGCACCCGCCTCGGCTGGGGCCATGTCTTTGCCCTCGAGCCGCTGGCCGACAGCGAAACCCGCGCCGCGCTGCGCCGCGAGTCCGACCACCGTGGCATCTTCCTGGCCGACGACGTGATGGACTTCCTGCTCGCCCGCTTTCCGCGCGACCTGGGCCACCTGATGCTCACGCTCGATCGCCTCGACGACTTCGGCCTCGCCAAGGGACGGCGCGTCACCGTGCCGCTGGTGCGCCAGATGTTGGCCGAAGAAGGCCTGCCGGAGACGGGCGCATGACGGCCGCCCCGCCATCGCTTGCGCTGTTCGATCTCGACGGCACGCTGCTGCCGCGCGACAGCGACCACGCCTTCGGCGAGTTCCTCGTGCAGCGCGGCTGGGTCTCGGACGACGCCTTCCGCCGCGCCAACGACCGTTTCTACGCCGACTATCTGGAGGGCCGCCTGGACATGACGGCCTATGTCAACTTCGCCACCGCCGCCTGGCGCGACCGCCCCGAGGCCGAGCAGCAGCGCGTGCTGGTGGCCTTCGTCGACGAGGTCGTGCGCCCGATGCTGCACCCGGCGGCCCTCGACCTGGTCGAACGCCACCGCGCGGCCGGCGAGCGGCTGGCGCTCGTCACCGCCACCAACGAGTTCGTCACGCGGCCGATCGCGGCGCTGTTCGGCATCGACACGCTGATCGCCACCGAACTGGCGCGCGATGCCGCCGGCCGTGTGACGGGCCGCATCGCCGGCACGCCCTCGTTCCGCGAGGGCAAGATCGTGCGGGTCGAGGCCTGGCTCGCCGGCCTGGGCACGACGCTGGCCGACGCACCGCGCAGCACCTTCTACAGCGATTCCACGAACGACCTGCCACTGCTGGAGGCCGTGAGCCACCCGGTGGCCACCAACCCGGGCGCCGGCCTGGCCCGCACGGCCGCCGAGCGCGGCTGGCCCGTCATCCATCTGTTCACATGATCAAGAAGTTCATCCAACGACTGTTCGGCCAGGGCGACGCCGCCCCCTCAGAGGCGGCAGCGGCAGCGGCGCCCGCCGTGCCGGTGATTCCGCTCGGCGCGCGCGCCGAGATCGCGGCTGCCGAGCATCGCATCGACCCCAAGCTGCTTGACGCCAACGCCGTGCGCGTGGTGCGCACGCTCAAGGACGCCGGCTACGAGGCCTACGTCGTGGGCGGTGCCGTGCGCGACCTGCTCGTGGGCCTGCGCCCCAAGGACTTCGACGTCGCCACCGACGCCACGCCCGAGCAGGTGAAGGCGCTGTTCCGCCGCGCCTTCATCATCGGCCGGCGCTTCCGCCTGGTGCACGTGGTGTTCGGCCGCGGACGCGAGCACGAGACCATCGAGGTGAGCACCTTCCGCGCCTACCTCGACGCCGCCGCCGCCGAGCAGGTGGCGGGCAACGAGCGCACGAGCAAGTCGCAGATCGCGCAGGCGGGCGAGAAGCAGCACGTCGTCGACGCCGAAGGCCGCGTGCTGCGCGACAACGTCTGGGGCCCGCAGATCGAAGACGCCGCCCGGCGCGACTTCACCATCAACGCGATGTACTTCGACCCCGTCACGCAGACGGTGGTCGATTACCACGGCGGCCTGGCCGACGCCCGCGCCCGCGTGCTGCGCATGATCGGCGACCCGGTCACGCGCTACCGCGAAGACCCGGTGCGCATCCTGCGCGTGGTGCGCTTCGCGGCCAAGCTCGGCTTCGGGCTCGAGACGGCCACCGAAGCGCCGGTGCGCGCGATGGTGCCGCTGCTGGCCAACGTGCCGATCTCGCGCCTGTTCGACGAGATGATCAAGCTGCTGCAGACCGGCCACGCGCTGGCCAGCCTGGAGCAGATGAAGCGCTTCGGCCTGGTGGGCGGCGGCACGCCGATCTTCCCGGTGCTCGAAGCCGCGCTCGGGGGCAGCGGCAATGCCGCCGCGGCGCGTGCCCCCTTCGTGCGGCTGGCGCTCGAGGACACCGACCGTCGCGTCGGCGAAGGCCGCCCCGTGGCGCCCAGCTTCCTGCTCGCCTGCCTGCTGTGGCACGACGTGCAAGAGCGCTGGACGGCACTCAAGGCGAAGGGCGAAGCCCCGTTCCCGGCGCTGCAGCAGGCCGTGGATGCGGTGTTCGACGCGCGCATCGGCGACATCTCCGGCCGCGGCAAGCTGGCCGCCGACATGCGCGAAATCTGGCTGATGCAGCCTCGCTTTGATCGCCGCACGCCCAGCGGTGCCCATTCGCTGGCGGCGCAGGCCCGCTTCCGCGCCGGCTACGACTTCCTGCGCCTGCGTGCCGATGCGCGCGAGGCCAGCAGCGAACTCGCCGACTGGTGGGAAGACTTCCATCTCGGCAGCGAAGAAGACCGCGAGGCGCTGCTCGCCGACGTGAAGCCCGCCGCCGGTGGGCCGCGCGGGCGCCGGGGCGCAGCCGGCGCCCCGGCCGCCGCGGGCGACGCAGGCGACGAAGGTGAGGGCCCCGACGACGACAGCGCCGGCGAGGCGCCCACCGAAAGCGAGGCCACCGACCCCGCCGCGCCGCGCAAGCGCCGTCGCCGGCGGCGGCGCGGCCCGCGCCCCGACGGCGGCGCGGCGCCAGCCGCCCCGGAATGACCGCGCCGCGCATCTTCGTCGGCCTCGGCGCCAACCTGGGTGACGCGGCCGGCACGGTGCGCGCGGTCTTCGACGAACTCGCCGCGCTCGAAGGCACCGAACTCGTGGCGCGATCGTCGCTGTACCGCAGCGCGCCGGTCGATGCGCAGGGCCCGGACTTCATCAACGCCGTGGCCGAGTTGCGCAGCACGCGCGAACCGCTGGCCTTGCTCGAGAGCCTGCAGGCCATCGAGGCCCGCCATCAGCGCCAGCGCCCCTACCGCAACGCGCCGCGCACGCTGGATCTCGATCTGCTGTTCGTCGGCGACCTCGGCCTGAACAGCGCGCGCCTCGTGCTGCCGCATCCGCGACTGCATCTGCGCGCCTTCGTGCTGGAGCCGCTGCTCGAGTTGGCACCGGACTGGTCACACCCGGCGCTCGGCGCGCTGGCCACGTGGCGCGCTGGCACGGCCGATCAGGCCATCGAGAGGTTGGCCTGAGGCCTGAGGCGTGACGATCGGCGCGCCGCGCCTGCTCAGGACGAGAACTGCACTTCGAAGAAGCGCTGGCCCGCGTAGGCGATCGTGCCGGTGAGGATGCCGCCGCCCAGCAGCAAGGCCAGGATGGCCGCCAGCACCGGCCCCCAGCCCGTGCCGCGGCCGGGCCGGCCGGGGTTGTGGCGCTCGTCCCAGCGCTCGTCGGGTGTCAGGGCCCAGACGATGGCCGTGAACATCGCCACCGAGAGGCTCAGGCCCAGCAGGGGCAGCAGGGCCCAGGAGAGCGGGTCGTCCTGGCCCAGCGTGAGGTGGCGGTGCAGGCCGATGACGCCCAGCGCCGTGGGCAGCGGGTGCACCCAGGCCCAGCGGTCGCCCAGGCCGTACAGGTACATGCGGTGCAGGCCCAGCGTGCCGGCCAGCAGCGCCAGCCAGGCGGCGAGCGTCTTGCTGCGGTAGAACGCCGTGGGCGGATCGGAAACAGGCAGAGACGACGAAGTCATGCCGCAGTCTATAATGCGCGGTTTCCGACGCTGGCCGTGGGGTTCATCGCAACCTAAACGGCGTATCTACGGTGTCGGCCCCTGCTGATGGCCTGCCCGGCCGTGTCCACGGGCCCGGGCTATCGCGAGCGTATTGCAAGCACTGCAACTTCCCTATCCGAGGTGATCATGGTCGTGATTCGACTGGCCCGTGGCGGCGCCAAGAAGCGCCCTTTCTACAACATCGTCGTTGCCGACTCGCGTGAGCGTCGCGACGGCCGCTTCATCGAGCGCCTGGGTTTCTACAACCCGATGGCCGCTGGTGGCGAGCAGCCGCTGCGTGTGGCGATCGACCGCGTGACCCACTGGACGGGCGTCGGCGCCCAGCTGTCGCCCACGGTGGCGCGCCTGGTGGCGCAGGCCGCCAAGGCCACCGCCTGACGGCAACCGTTCCTGCGGCCGTGCACGCTGCCCTGGGCCCCCCCGAGGCACTGCCGGCCGACGCGGTCGAGGTCGGCCGCGTGCTCGGGGCCTGGGGCGTGAAGGGCGGCCTGAAGGTGATGCCCTTCGCCGCCGACGCACAGGCCCTGTTTTCCACCAAGCGCTGGTACCTCGCGCCGGCTGAGCCCCCGCGACCCGGCGGCTTGCCGCACCCCGTGCTGCTGCGCATTGCGCTGGCGCGCGAGCAGGGCGATGGCATCGTCGCCACGGTGCAGGACCTCGACGACCGCGATGTCGCCGAAAGCCTGAAGGGCGCCCGCATCTGGGTCTCGCGGGCCAGCTTCCCGACACCCGACGAGGGCGAGTTCTACTGGGTCGATCTCATCGGCATGAGCGTGCTCGACCGCGAGTCGCAGCTGCTCGGCGAGGTGATCGGCCTGCTCGAGACCGGCCCGCACTGCGTGCTGCGCGTGCGGCCGGCGGATGCTGCGGCCGAGGAGATCCTGATCCCTTTCGTCGACGCCTACGTCGACGCCGTCGAGCAGGCCGAGCGTCGCATCCGCGTCGACTGGCAAGCCGACTACTGACGCGCTCGACGCCCGTTCGCGGCCCATGCGATTCGACGTCGTCACGCTGTTTCCCGAACTGATCGCGCCGCATCTGGTGCACGGCATCACGCGCCGTGCCTTCGAAGGCGCGGTGCAGGTGCAGACCTGGTCGCCGCGCGACCACACCGACGATGCCTACCGCCGCGTCGACGACCGCCCCTACGGCGGCGGTGCCGGCATGGTGATGCTGGTCGAGCCCTTGCTGCGAACGCTTGACGCCGTCGCCGCGGCGCGCGGCCCCGGGCCGCATGCGGTGGTCCACTTCACGCCCACCGGGCGCCGGCTCGACCAGGCGCTCGTGCAGCAGCTGGCCGCCGGCCCGGGTGCGGTGCTGCTGTGCGGCCGTTACGAGGGCATCGACCAGCGGCTGATCGACGCCCGCGTGACGTTGGAGATCAGCCTCGGCGACTTCGTGCTCTCTGGCGGCGAGTTGCCGGCACTGGCGCTGCTCGATGCGGTGGCTCGGCTGCAGCCCGGCGTGCTGACCGAGCCCTCGCATCAGTGCGACAGCTTCTCCGACGGCCTGCTCGAAGGCCCGCACTACAGCCGGCCCGAGCGCCTGGCCATCGACGGCGTGGAGCGGGCCGTGCCCGAGGTGCTGATGTCGGGGCACCACGCCGACATCGCGCGCTGGCGCCGAGAACAGGCCCTGGCGCTGACGCTGCGGCGCCGGCCCGAGCTCGTCGCAGCGGCGCGTGCCGCCGGCCGTCTGAGCAAGGCCGACGAACGCTTCCTGGCGGCCCAGCCGACCGTGCCATAATCGAAGGCTTTGCGATCCTCTGCCGGGCACCGAACGTTTCCAACCACGCCCAGAGCAAGATCGTTTTCGGAGAAACCAGTGGACCTCATTGCCACCCTCGAACAGGAAGAGATCGCGCGCCTGAACCGCACGATCCCGGCCTTCGCCCCCGGCGACACCGTCATCGTCAACGTCAACGTGGTCGAAGGCACGCGCAAGCGCGTCCAGGCCTACGAAGGCGTGGTCATTGCCAAGCGCAACCGCAGCCTCAACAGCAGCTTTATCGTGCGCAAGGTGTCCAACGGCGAAGGCGTGGAGCGTACGTTCCAGACCTACAGCCCGCTGATCGCCAGCATCGAGATCAAGCGCCGCGGTGCCGTGCGCCGCGCCAAGCTGTACTACCTGCGCCAGCGCAGCGGCAAGAGCGCGCGCATCAAGGAAAAGCTCGCTTGATCGCGGGCTGACCGCAGGCGCCGCCTTGGCAGCGCCACCGCGCATCCTCGACCCCCGCCGCGTGCCCGTGGCGGGGGTCGATTCACATCTGCCGCCACTGCCCAGCGCCCGTCTGGCCTTGCCGCTGCTGCGCGAGCGCTTCGCCGCCGGCGAACCCTTCGAGCCCGAGCACCCCGGTGACGGTAAGCCCTTCGAGGGCCGCAGCGCCGCCGCTGCCGCGGTGCTGGTGGCGCTCGTGCAGCGCGAGCACGGCCTTGCGGTGCTGCTGACCCGCCGCACCGACCATCTGCGCGACCACGCAGGGCAGATCAGCTTTCCCGGTGGCCGCAGCGAGCCCGGGGATGATGGCCCCGTGGGCACCGCGCTGCGCGAGGCCCATGAAGAAGTGGGTCTGGCGCCAGCCCACGTCGAGGTGATCGGCACCTTGCCGGCCTACACCACCGTGACGCACTTCGTCGTCACGCCGGTGGTGGCCCTGGTCGAGCCGCCATTCCAGCTGACGCTCGACCCGTTCGAGGTCGCCGAGGCCTTCGAGGTGCCGCTGGCCTGGCTGATGAATCCGGCCCATCACCACCGCCATCGATTCGAGTTCGACGGGGGCGAGCGCCAGTTCCTGTCGATGCCTTGGCACGCGCCCGGCCCGGATGGCGCCTCCCGCGAGTACTTCATCTGGGGCGCCACGGCGGCCATGCTGCGCAACCTGTACCGGTTCCTGGCGCGCTGATCGGCGCGTGCGACTGTCGCAATGGCGTCAAACGGGCCCACCGCCAGCGGCGGCACGGGCATACTCACCCCGACATCCGATGCCCTCGTTTCGAGGTTGGGAATGCCCGCATCGAAACCCCGCAGTGTGAAGTGCCAACGACCTCTGAATCGCCTTCGACGCCCGCGCTGCCCGACACGCCGGCCTCCGGGGCGCTGATCGACGCGGGCCTGGCGCCAGCCCCCGAGGACGACGGCCTCGCCCTGCCGGCATCCGCATTCCATGGCTTTGTCGTGGCCATAGGCGCTTCCGCCGGTGGGCTGGAGGCGCTAGAGCGGTTGTTTGCCGCCTTGCCGGGCGACACCGGGGCCGCCTTCGTCGTGATCCAGCACTTGTCGCCCGATCACAAGTCGATGATGGACAACCTGCTGTCGCGCTACACCGCGATGCCCGTCTGCGTGGCCGGGCACGACATGCAGTTGGCTCCGAACGCAGTGTTCCTTATTCCGCCGGCCAAGAACATGCGCATCGCGGGCGACCGCTTGTTGCTGAGTCCGAAGCCCGATCACGGCCTGTCGCTGCCGATCGACGTGTTCTTCGCCAGCATGGCCGAGCAGTGTGCGGACCGCGGCATCGCCGTCGTGCTCTCAGGCACCGGCAGCGACGGGTCGCGCGGCATTCCGGCCGTCAACGCCGCCGGTGGCTTTGTCTTCGTGCAGGAGCCGGCCGACGCCAAGTTCGACGGCATGCCCCGCAGCGCCGTGGGCACGGGTCTGGCCGACGTCGTGGCGCCGACGGCCGAGCTTGCGCAGCGGCTGACCGTGCACCTGCGCGCGCCGCGGCATGTGTCGCTGCGGCCGCCGGGCGGCACCACGCCGCCCAACGTGGCCGAGCCCCTGGAGGGCATCCTGGAGCTGATGCTGCTGCACAGCGGCATCGACTTCGGCGACTACAAGCCCACCACGGTGCTGCGGCGCATCGAGCGGCGCATGCAGGTCCAGCGGGCCACCTCGCTGCAGGCTTACCGCGATCTGCTGGCGTCGTCGCCCGACGAGCAGTCGGTGCTGCGCCGGGAACTGCTGATCCCGGTGACCCGCTTCTTCCGCGACGCCGAAGTCTTCGAGCAACTGGCCGAGCAGGTCATCAATCCCCTGGTGCAGCGCGACAGCGGGGCCGAAGCGATCCGCGTCTGGGTGGCCTGCTGCGCCACCGGCGAGGAGGCGTACTCGATCGCCATCCTCTTTGCCGAGGCCTTCCAGCGCCAGGGCCGGCTGCGCCCGGTGAAGATCTTCGCCACCGATGTCGAGCAGCACTACCTCGACACGGCCGCCGCCGGTGTGTACCCCGACACCATCGCGGCCGAGGTCTCGGGCCAGCG
>JAIYDH010000164.1 GCA_027487585.1 Rubrivivax sp. | reverse complement strand
TTCTTGTAGATGGACTTGATGTGGTCGTTGACGGTGAACCACTTGATGCCCATCAGGCTGGCGATCTCCTTGATCGTGAAGCCCTTGCTCAGGTAGGTGAGCACCTCGGTCTCGCGCGGCGTGAGGCGCTCGTGCTCGGGTGTCTTCTCGATCGGCACCGGCTTGTTCGACGCCATCGGCAGCGGCGCGAAGCCGCTGTCGGGCGCGCTGTCATGGCCACCCAGGCCACCGCCGGGGCGGAAGTGCGTGAGCAGCCGCCGCGCGATCGCCGGGCTCAGCGGTGGCTGGCCACGGACGATCTTCTGCAGCTCTTCCACCAGCACCTCGAAGCGGTCTTCCTTGAGCAGGTAGCCGTCGGCGCCGCATTGCAGTGCCGGGAACAGATGGTCGTCGTCCGAGTAGAGCGTGGTGACGATCTTGGTGGCGGGGTACTCCGTCAGCTCGGCCAGCAGCTCCAGGCCGTTGCCATCGGGCAGTTCGAGATCGACCAGGATCAGCTTGAACGGATCGGTGCCATGCAGGCCCTGGGCGCCGCCGGTGAGTGCGATGTGGCGGCGAGCGCTTTCCAGGTCGCCGGCATCCGTCGTGGCAATGGTGTCGCTGAAGCTCTCGCGCACGACGCGGCACAGGAAGCTTCGCGCCACCGGGTTGTCTTCGAGGATCAGCACCTTCACGGCCACGGCGAACACCCCCATCTCGAAAAATCCGACCCAGTCCCGCAGCAGGAAAGGCGGCATCCTAGCGCGGCGCCCGGCCTGCGCGCCGCGATGCCTACGTCCCTCAAGAGTTGACCAGCACGATCTTTCCCATCACCTGGCGGCCGGCCATGCGCGCGTAGGCCTCGTGGATGCCGGCCATCGGCAGCGTGGCGTCGAGCACCGGCCGCACCTTGCCCTCGGCGTACCACTGCGCCAGTTGGCCCAGCGCTGCGGCATTGGCCTGCGGCTCGCGCTTGACGAAGTCGCCCCAGAACACGCCGACGATGCTGGCGCCCTTGAGCAGCGCCAGGTTCCAGGGCAGCGCCGGGATGGCACCGCCGGCAAAGCCCACCACGAGGTAGCGGCCGCGCCAGGCGATGGAGCGGAACACCGGCTCGGCGAGCTTGTCGCCGACGGGGTCGTAGACGACGTCGGGGCCCTTGCCGCCGGTGAGCGCCTTCAGCGTCTCGCGCACGTCCTGCGTGGCGTAGTTCAGCGTCGCGTCGGCGCCGAGCTTCATGCACAGCGCGCACTTCTCGTCGGTGGAGGCGCCGGCAATGACCCGCGCACCCATGGCTTTGGCGATCTGCAGCGCCGCCGTGCCCACGCCGCCGGCGGCGCCCAGCACGAGCACGGTCTCGCCGGCCTTCAGCTGCGCGCGGTCGACCAGCGCGTGGTGCGAGGTGCCGTAGGTGAACGCGAAGGCCGCCGCGTGCTCGAGCGCAAAGCCCGGCGGCAGCGGCAGCACCTGCGCCGCCTTCACCACGGCGTGCGTGCCGAAGCCGCCGGTGCCGGCGATGGCCGCCACCGGCTGGCCGGACCGCAGGTGCGACACGCCCTCGCCGACGGCATCGACGAGCCCGGCGTACTCGGCGCCAGGCACGAAGGGCAGCGGCGGCTTGAACTGGTACTTGCCCTGCACGATGAGCAGATCGGGGAAGTTCAGGCTCGCCGCCTTGACGGCGATGCGCACCTCGCCCGGGCCGGGCTCGGGGGTCGGCGCCTCGCGCCACTGCAGGGCATCGACGCCGTCGAGCGTGTCGCAGAACCAGGCTTGCATGTCTTGTCTCCGTGTTCTCGCGGGGCCTTGGCGCCCGGCCGGCGGATCATACGGAGCAGCCCGGCGGTGTCTGTCGCCGCTGCTACATCTGCCGGAACAGGTGTGTGTAGCTGCGGCTTACGGGCAGCACCTCGGGCCGCCCACGCAGGTGCAGCTCGGCCGTTTCGCTGTCGCCACGCACCACCTGGCTGACGAAGGGCAGCGCGACGAGCACCGAGCGGTGCACCTGCACGAAGCGCGCGGGGTCGAGTTCGGCCTGCAGCTCGCGCAGCGAGCGGCGGATCAGGGCCTCGCCGCCCGTCCACACCACCTGGGTGTACTTCTCGTCGCTGCGGCAGTAGATGACCTCGTCGACCGGGATCAGCTTCACCACCTGCCCGACCGAGGCCTTGATCCACTGCAGCCGGGGCGCCGCCGCGGCCGAAGGGGGGTGCAGCCGCGTGGCGAGCTGCTCGAGCAGCTGCTCGAGCCGGCTGGCAGCCGCCGGCGCGCTGGCGAGCCGCGTGCGCAGCCGCTGCACCGTGGCGGCCAGGCGCGGTTCGTCGAAGGGCTTGACGAGGTAGTCCACCGCTCCCTGCTCGAAGGCCTGCACCGCGTACTGCTCGAAGGCGGTGACGAACACGACCTGCACGCTGCGCCTGGCGGCCGCGGCGCTGGCGGCGATGGCGCGCGCCGCGCCCACGCCATCCAGGCCGGGCATGTGCACGTCGAGGAACACCACGTCGGGCGCCTCGGCCTCGTACAAGGCCACCGCCTCGCGGCCGTGGCGGGCCTGGCCGACGATGCGCAGGCCCGGCCACAGGCGCGCCAGGTGCT
>JAIYDH010000242.1 GCA_027487585.1 Rubrivivax sp. | reverse complement strand
GGCGCCGACGGCTTCTACCAGTTCCTGTTCACGCCGGGCGCGCCGCCGCGCTGCAACTTCGCGCTCGAGGTCGTGCCGCCGGCGGGCTTCAGCTTCGTGTCGACGGCCATTCCGCCGTCGGCCGGCCCGCTGGTGCCGCCGGGTGGGCCGGGCTCGGTGTTCCCTGTGCAGCCCAACGCGGGTGCGCCCACAGGCCCGGTCGGCCCGGCCACGAGCTACTTCCTCACGCTCACCAGCGGCTCGGCCGGCGCCAACGTGATCCACAACCACATTCCGCTCGACCCGGCCCTGCCCAGCGCGGTGACGCTGGCCAAGACCGGCGACCGTGCCATGGCCGAGATCGGTGACAGCGTGCGCTATGCCATCACCCTGCGCGCCGCCGTGGGCGCGCTGCCGCGGCAGACCACCGTGGTCGACCGCCTGCCGGCGGGCTTTACCTACATCCGCGGCACGGCCACCGTCAACGGCGTGGCCATCGCCGACCCGCAGGGTGGCATCGGCCCGCAGCTGGCCTTCAACCTGGGTGCCATGTCGGCCAGTCGCGAATTCGTGCTGCACTACCGCGTGCGCATCGGCGTCGGCGCCGCCGAAGGCGACGGCCTCAACCGTGCGCGGGCGCATGCCTGCGGCGTGCCGGCCGGCTGCGTCGCGGCCGACTTCTCGCCGCTGGCGGGTTCCATCGCCACCAACGAGGGCCAGCACCGCGTGCGCGTGAGCGGTGGCGTCTTCGGCACGGCGGCCTGCTTCGCCGGCAAGATCTTCGTCGACTGCAACAACAACCACGTGCAAGACCCCGAGGAGCTCGGCATTCCCGGCGTGCGCCTGGTGATGCAGGACGGCACCAGCTTCGTCAGCGACAGCGAAGGCAAGTACTCGATGTGCGGCCTGCCGCCGAAGAGCCATGTGCTGAAGGTCGACGGGCTGACGCTGCCGCGCGGCTCGCGCCTGACAACCACCTCGAGCCGCAACCTCGGCGACGCCCACAGCCGCTGGCTCGATCTGAAGAACGGCGAGCTGCACCGCGCCGACTTCGCCGAAGGCAGCTGCAGCAACACCGTGCTCGAGCAGGTGAAGGCGCGCCGCGCCCAGGGCGAGGTGCGTGCTCCCGAGACCGAGCGGCGCGACCGCCCCGCGCTGCGTTTCGACAGCAAGGCCCACGGCCTGGACACGCTGCGCTCGCCGGCCCAGGGCACCGACGGCGCCAACCAACAGGCGCCCAAGCCGCGCACGCCGGCTGCACCCTCGGGAGGCGTGCGATGAAGCGCCTGCGTCGGCTGATGCGCGGTCTGCCTCGCTCGTGGTCGGTGTGCTTGCCGCTGTGCTTGCCGCTGGCCGCGGCCGCTCAGACGGCAGTTGCAGGCTCACCCGCCGACGTGCGCTTCACGCCGCTGGCCGCTGGCGACGCGGCGCTGCACCCGCGCGACCCGCAGGCCGACAGCATCCGCCCCGGCTTGTTCCGCGGCGAGGGCGCTCCAGCCGTGGTGGTGGCGCGCATCGTCGTCGAGGTCGACCGCGACGGCCTGCCCGCCGATGGCCAGAGCGCCGCCACGCTGAGCGTGCGCTTGTTCGACAAGGACGGCCGGCCGGTGCAAGGCAAGGCCGTCGTCACGGTGGAGCACAGCGGCGGCCGGCTCTTGCTGCCGGGTGCCCGCACCGACGAAGCCGGCCCGCGCGGCCGCGATGCCGACCGTGTGCAACCCGGCGTGCAGATCGAGGTCGACGGCGGCGTCGCCACCTTCACCTTGCTGGCGCCGGCCGAGCCGCAGGACGTGCGCGTGCGCGTCAGCGCCGGGGGCGAGGTGGCGGCCGGCGTCATCAGCTTCCTGCCCGACCTGCGCCCGATGATCGCAGCCGGCCTGCTGGAAGGCGTGGTGCGGCTCAGTGGAAAGGTGGCGGTGCAGCCCGTGCGGCGTGGCGACCCCTTCGAGCGCGAACTCGAGCGCTGGTCGCGCGACTTCAGCAACGGCCGCGGCCGTGCCGGCGCCCGCGCCGCGTTCTACCTGAAGGGCACGGTGCGCGGCGACGTGCTGCTGACGGCCGCCTTCGACAGCGACAAGGAAACGCGCAGCCGGCTGCTGCGCGACATCCGCCCCGACGAGCTGTACCCGGTGTACGGCGACAGCGCGCTGAAGAGCTTCGACGCCCGCTCGGCCGAACGCCTGTACCTGCGCCTGGACAAGGGCAAGAGCTACGTGCTGTACGGCGACTTCGTCACCGGCGACGGCTTTGCGCAGCCGCTCGGCCAGGGGGCGGTGGCCTCGCTCAAGCAGCGCAGCCTGGGCAACTACAACCGCAGCGCCACCGGCGTGCGCCTGCACCACGAGAACCGCCAGCTGACGGGCAATGTGTTTGCCTTCCGCGACTCGCTGCGGCAGGTGGTGGAGGAGTTCGCCAGCCAGGGCTCCGGCCCCTACGGCCTGCGCAACAGCGGCCTGCTCGAGGGCAGCGAGAAGGTGGAGGTGCTGGTGCGCGACCGCAACCAGCCCTCGCGCATCGTCGAGGTGCGGGCGCTGGTGCGGCTGGTGGACTACAGCTTCGAGCCCTTCTCGGGCCGCATCCTGCTCAACACCTTCCTGCCCTCGGTCGACGCCGACCTGAACCCGGTGTCGCTGCGCATCACCTACGAGATCGACCAGGGTGGCGAGCCCTTCTGGGTGGTGGGTGGCGACGCGCAATGGCTGCTCGGCGCCGGCCTGGAGATCGGCGGCAGCCTCGTCAGCGACCGCAACCGCCTCGGCCCCTACGAGCTGCGCAGCGGCAACGCCACCTGGCGCCTCGGCGAGCGCACGGCGCTGGTGGTGGAGGTGGCCGAGAGCACCAGCACCGTCAACACCAACCCGACCAACCAGAACGGCAGCGCCGCGCTGGCCACGCGTGTGGGCGAAGTCGACGGCCGTGCCGCCCGCGTGGAGCTGGCCCACGAGGGCGAGCGCACGGAGGCGCGCGTGTTCGCGGGCCGTTCATCGCCGCTCTTCAACAACCCCACGGCGCCGCTGCAGGGCGGGCGTGACGAGCTGTACGCCAAGGGCGCCTACAAGCTCACCGAGACCGTGAGGCTCTACGCCGAGGCCCTGAAGAGCGAAGACCGCAACCCCGGCGGCGGCGTGCGCGGGGCCGAAGCGCTGGGCCTGCGCTGGCGCCTGGCCGAGCGGCTGACGCTCGACGCCAGCCTGCGCCACAGCGACGAGACCGTGGGCACCCAGGGCAACGGGCTGCTGAGTTGGCCCTTCGACAACACCAACGGGCTCAGCGGCAGCCTGGCCACCGGCAGCGGCGGCGGCGCGCTGGGCTACGGCCAGCAGGTGCTCGATCCGGCCACGGGCCTGCCGGTGGTGCGGCAAGGCGGCCTGCCGGCCGCCACCAGCTCGCTGGCCGCGGGCACGCGGCTGGACAGCACCAACGTGCGCCTGGGCCTGGGCTGGCGCGCCACCGAGCGGCTGACGCTGGGCGGCGAGTTCGAGGACAGCGTCGACGGCGACCGCCGCCGCCGCGCCGCGCTGGGCGCCGAGCTCACGGTGGCCGAACGCACGCGCCTCTTCGGCCGCCTGGAGCGCCAAAGCGGCTGGGTGCAGCTGGGCGGCGTGTCTGACACCGGGCGCAGCGCGCAGGCGCTGGTGTTCGGCGTCGAGTCGAGCTACTGGCGCGACACGCAGCTCTTCAGCGAGTACCGGCTGCGCGACGCCATCGCCGGGCGCGATGCCGTCATGGCCTCGGGTGTGCGCCAGTTCTGGACCGTGGCCGAAGGCGTGCGTGTGAACGCCGCATACGAGCAGCTGCGCGTGCTGTCGGGCGCCACCGCCAAAGTCGATGCCATCAGCACCGGCATCGACTACAGCGCCAGCGAGCTGTGGCGCGCCGGTGGCCGGCTGGAACTGCGGCGCTCGGGCGACATCGCGTCCACGCCCGACAACGAGCGCTTCGACACCCTGCTGGCGCAAGCCACCGTGGCGCGCAAGCTGGCCCGTGACTGGACGCTGCTGGCGCGCAACCATACGCTGCGGACCGACTACGCCGCGCGCGGCGACGTGCTGCAGAACCGGGCGCAGCTGGGCCTGGCCTTCCGCGAAACCGACCGCAACCGCGTCAATGCGCTGGCGAAGATCGAGCACAAGTTCGAGCGCGATGCCAGCAACGCCTTGTCGGGCGAGCTGCGCAGCGCGGCCTGGATCCTGTCCACGCACGCCGACTGGCAGCCGTCGCGGCCCTGGTGGGTCAGTGGCCGCGCCGCCGCCAAGTGGCAGCGCGACCGTTTCGAGGGCGGTGTGCCCAGCAGCTTTGCCGCGCAGTTGCTGGCGGCGCGGGTGGTGTACGACATCACCGAAGACTGGGACCTGGGCCTGATGGGCGCGGCGCAGTTCGGCCAGCAGGGCGCGCGCCAGACAGCGCTGGGCGTGGAGGCGGGCTATCTGCTGAAGCAGAACCTGTGGCTGTCGTTCGGCTTCAATGCCAGCGGCTTTGCCGGCGACGCCGACCTTGTGGGCTACGAGTACACCCGCGCCGGCGCCTATGTGCGGCTGCGCTTCAAGTTCGACGAAAACCTGTTCAAGGGCCGCGACCGCGAGGTCAACCGGAGTCTCGACCGATGAAGAACGTCTCTGCCTGGACGCTGGCCGGCGTGCTCGCGGCGGCTGTCGCCCCGATGCACGGGGCCCTGGCGCAAGCGGCGCCTTCCGCTGCAACGGCTGCGCCCGCCGCCCCCGCACCCACGACGCGCCTGCACACCCCCAGCCAGCGCATCACCGACCGCGCGATCCAGGCCGACCAGCAGGCCTACGAGGCGCTGCAGGGCCGCATCAAGGGCCTCAACGACCGCGGCCGCCCGGTGCGCGACTACCACCTCAGCAAGGCGCAGTGCTGGCTCGACGTGAGCTTCCACGAGTACACGCGCAACGACCGCAGCGCCTTCACGCAAGAGGCGATGACCGAGTCCGAGAAGCTGATCATCGGCATGGAAACCGGCGTGTCGCCGCTGCCGATGGACACGCCGCTGGTCAACGGCGCGGCGCGCCTGCGGCCCGACCTCTGGGACCGCGCCTTCGCGCTGCGCAAGCACGCCGGCTGGGCCTGCGCGCAGGCCAAGGCCTCGTGCGCCGAGGTCGAGCTGGTGCATGCCGGCAACGAGATCAACCAGCAGCAGTGGCGCCACGCCAAGCCCTACGTGCAGATCGCCGAAGACCTGCTGGGCGAGGCGCAGTCGCTGGCCGAAGGCTGCTTGCCGCCGCCACCGCCTCCCCCGCCGCCGCCGCCGCCGCCCGTTGCGCTGCCGGTGCCGGTGCCCGAGCCGGTGGCCCGCGCGGCGCCGATGCCGCCCGTGCGCGAGCGCCAGCTGCAACTGGCCGCGCAGGTGCTGTTCAACTTCGACGGCTACGGAGCCAATGACATCCGTCCCTACGCAAACGCGCAGGTCGAGAACCTCGTCAAGCGCATCCAGCGCGAGAAGCTCGAGGTCGTCAGCGTGAAGCTCACAGGCCACGCCGACCGCCTCAACCGCACCGGGCAGAGCGACTACAACCAGCGCCTGTCGGAGCGCCGGGTGCAGACCGTGCGCGAGATGCTGGTGCGGCTGGGGCTCGATGCCGCGCTCATCAGCACCATGGCCAGCGGCGACTCGCAGCAGGTCGAGAGCTGCGAGCTGCGCTTCACGCGCCGTGTGGACCTGCAGGAGTGCCTGCTGCCGAACCGCCGCGTGGAGATCGTGGTCGAGCTGCGCGGGCGCTGATCTCAGGCGCTCAGTCGACATCGCCGCCGGCATAGAACCAGCGGCCGCCTTCGCGCACGAAGCGGCTGGTTTCGTGCAGCCGGTGCGCGCGCCCGCCGAGCTTGCTGCGCGCCACGAACTCGACGACGGCATGGTCGTCGTCGATGCGCTGGTGGCGCTTCACCTCCAGGCCCAGCCAGCGCAGGCCGGGCTCGAAGGTGGGCGGATCCAGCGGCCGCGTCGAGGCATGCCAGGTGAGCTGCAGGTACTCGGCCAGCTCCTTGACGAAGGCGCTGTAGCGCGAGCGCATCAGCGCCTCGGCGTCGGGGGCCTGCAGGTGCAGCGGGCCGCTGTGCCAGCGGCCGCAGCAGGCGTCGTACGCGGCCGGGCGGCCGCAGGGGCAGGGTTCGGGCTTCATGAGGCCGACGATGCCACGCCTGCCGCTGCAGGCGTCGGCAGTGGTTGCCGCAGCTGTTCACGCAGGCCGGCGAACAGCCACGAGCGCTGCGCCAGCACCAGCGTGACGGCGCGGCGCTCGTGCGCCGGCAGCTTCTGGTCGGCCAGGTGCTGCTGGGCGAAGTCTTGTGCCAGGCGCTGCAGCCGCTCCTCGAACATCAGCACCTGCGCTGGCGCGAGGCGGCCGTGCACGAGCATCAGCGTCTCGCCCGGGCCGCCAAAGTCGCCGGCGAAGTAGTCGGCCATCGCGCGCTCGCGAAAGAACCGCATCACCGGGCCGTCGGGGCGCCAGCGGAAGGCCTTGTCGATCTTCAGCCGGTAGCGCAGCTGCGTCCCCGGGCCCTGGCGCAGCTCGATCAGGCCGAGCTGGTGCAGCGCCATCAGGCAGGCCGTGGCCTGCGGCCGGCTGAGCGTGTAGGCGGCGACGATCTGCTCCACGCTCCACTGGCTCATCACGCACAGCGTGGTCAGCAGCAGCTTGGGGTCGCGCACCACGGCCTGTTCCTGTGCCTCGGTCAGTTCGCGCCGCGGCGGCGTGGCCTGCGCCACCTGGCGCGCCAGCTCGGCGAAGTCCATGCGCAGCACGGCCAGCACTTCGTCGATGCGCGACAGCGTCAGATCGCCCTTGGCGAAGATGCGCTTGACGCTGCTCTCGGCCAGGCCGAGCTCGGCCGCCAGCTGGGCGTAGGTGATGCCGGCGCGGCGCAACTCGGCCTTGAGGGCGACGACGAGGTCTTGCGTGCTGCTCATGGGCGGGGACTCAAGGGTGGGGGCTCAAGAAGTATCGCCAGACGATACCGCAAGGCTCAAGCGGCGCCACGCCATCCAGGGCGATAGATACCCAGCGGCGAGATCGGCACGATGCGCTCCATGTTCAACCACGCCGCATCGCCGGCCTCGATCATGCAAACCGCCCCCCGTCTTGTCCGCCACGACACCCGCGCCTGGAAGCTGCAGGTGTGGGCCAGTTTCGGCGTCGCCGTCACGCTGGCCGGCATCGGCCTGGCCTGGCTGCCGGGCGAGGACCTGGACCGCGCGTTCATGTTCATGGGCTACCTGTTCACGCTGTCCAGTGCCTTTGCGCTGGCCAAGCACGTGCGGGACAACGAGGCCCGCCGCGTCGACACGCCGATGTGGAACGGGGTGGTCTGGAGCGGCTTCGCACTCGCCATGGGGCTCACGGCCTGGGGCCTGTGGCGCATGGACATCAACCCCACCTACAAGGCCTTCCTGGGTGTGAGCTGGCTGTTCCTCGTGAGCGCCGCCTTCACGCTGGCCAAGACGCTGCGCGACGCCCACGAAGCCGCGCTCGCCGAGGCCGTGCACGCCGCCCGCAACGCCCACGCCGCGCGTGGCGAATGACCCGCCCCCTCACCCAACGGAGAACGAGCATGTGGAAACAGCTGATCGTGTCCGCGGCCTGCGCCGCGCTGCTGGGCGCCGGCGTGGCCAGCCCCGCCCAGGCCCATGGCGGCCTCTCGGAGGCCAGTGCCTTGTCGATGCTGCCGCTGGCGGTGTCGGTGGCCGCACCGGCCCTGCTGCTGTCGGCCGGCGTGGGCCTCACGGTGGTGGCTGTGGAGGCCAGCGCCACGGGCACGGTGTGGGTGCTGGAGCGGGCGTCCGATGGCGCACGCGCCAGTGTCACCGTCAGCGGTGCGGTCGTGGGCGGCGCCTCGCTGCTGATCGGTGCGGCCGTCACGGTGACGGCGGTGTCGGCCGGCTGGGTGTTGTCGGCGGCAGGGCAGGTGATCGCCTTCGTGCCCAACGAGCTGGGCAAGGCCTTGCTGCACAACGAACGGATCACGCGATGAAGCGCGCCCTTCTCATCGTGGCGCTGGCGGTTGCCGCCTCCGCCGCCCACGCCGGCCGGCCCTGCGAACCCTGGCGCCCGGGCGTGCACGACGTGGTGCAGGCGCTCGACCTGGCCACCCGCACCGCCAAGGCGCTCGACGCCACCGGCGCGCAGGTGGTCGTGATCGCCCGCGCCGGGCAGGACCTCTCGCGCTGGCGGCTGCGCTACAGCCACCTGGGCTGGGCGGTGAAGACGCCCCAGGGCTGGCGCGTCGTGCACAAGCTCAACCACTGCGGCAGCGCGCGGGCCGATCTGTATCGTCAGGGCCTGGCCGAATTCTTCATGGACGAACTGCACGACCCCGTCGCCGCCTATGCGGTGCCCACGCCCGCCGTGCAAGCCGCACTGCAGCCGCTGCTGGCCGACGACTTCCGCGCCAGCCAGCTGCACGAGCCGGCCTACAACATGGTCGCCTACCCCTGGGCGCAGCGTTACCAGCAAAGCAACCAGTGGGCGATCGAGACGCTGGCGCTGGCGCTCGAGCCCAGCGCCAGCAGCCGCCCGCGTGCCCAGGCCTGGCTGCGCTTCAAGGGCTACGAGCCGACGGTGTTGCGCATCCCCGCCTTCACGCGGCTGGGTGCGCGCGTGGGCAGTGCGCACATCGCCTTCGACGACCACCCGAACGCGCTGCGCTACGCCGACCACATCGAGACCGTGACGGTGGACTCGGTGCTGGCATGGCTCGAACGCGCGCAGCTCGCCGGCCGCGTGCAGACCCTGCGCTGAAGCCCAGGAGACGACGCGATGAAACGCCGACACCTGCTGCTGGGCTGCTGCGCCGCCATGGGCGCCGGGCTCTTTACGGGCCTCGGCCTGCGCGCCGCCGGCCCCTTGACCAACCCCTGCCGCGGCACCCTGCCGCCCGAATTGGCGAACCACGAGCTCGTGCGCCGTGCGCTCGAAGGCCTGGACCTCACGCGCCTGGTCGACACCCACGCCCACCTGCTGGGCACCGGCGACGGCGGCAGTGGCTGCAGCGTGCACCCCAGCCTGCACCAGTGGTGGCAGCCGAAGGAAGTGCTGCGCCGCAAGGGCATCCTGAATGCCGCGTGCATCGACGAAGACGCCGTGGCCTCGATCGACCACGCCTACGTCGAGCGCCTGCACGCCCTGGCGGCGGATTTCCCCGCCGGTGCGCGCTGGTGGCTCTTCGCCTTCGACCGGGCGCACGACGACGCCGGCCGCGCCGTGCCCGACTGGAGCACCTTCCACGTGCCGGATGCCTACGCCGCCCAGGTGGCCCAGGCCAGCGGCGGGCGCTTCGCCTGGGTGGCGTCGATCCACCCCTACCGCGAAGACGCGCTGCCCGCGCTGGAGGCCGCACTGCGCGCCGGCGCCGTGGCCGTGAAGTGGCTGCCCAGCTCGATGAACATCGACCTGCGCGACGCGCGCTGCCGCCCGTTCTGTGAGCGCCTGGCGCGGGCCGGCGTGCCGCTGGTGGTGCACAGCGGCGAAGAGAAGGCGGTGCCCGGCGCCCACCGCGAGGAGTTCGGCAACCCGCTGCACGTGCGCGCGCTGCTGGCCCACGGCGCGCCGGTGATCGTGGCGCACTGCGGCTCGCTGGGCAGCGCCATCGACGAAGACCTGCCGTCCAAGCCCGTGGTGCCGGCCTTCGACCTGTTTGCGCGCCTGATGGACGAGCGCGTCCACGAGGGCCTGCTCTTCGGCGACCTCTCGGCCGTGTTCCAGCGCAACCGCACCGACGCCGTCTGGCACGCGCTGCTGTCGCGCCCGGCCTGGCACGGCCGGCTGCTGCATGGCTCCGACCACCCGCTGCCCGGCGTGATGCCGCTGGTGAGCTTCAAGCGCTTCATCCGCGCCGGGCTGCTGGACGAGGCGGCCGCCGCGCCGCTGCAGCGCCTGCGCGAACACAACCCCTTGCTCGCCGATCTCGTGATCAAGCGCACGCTGCGCCACCAGGGCCGCGGCCTGGCGGCGGCCGTGTTCGAGGGTCGGGCGCTCGACACTCTGGCCTCCTTCAAGAACAACGCCGCATGAGCCATCCCAACCAGTTCGCACTGCTCGGCCAAAGGCGCTTCGCCCCGTTCTTCTGGGTGCAGTTCCTGGGCGCTGGCAACGACAACGTCTTCAAGTTCGCGTTCACGGTGATGGTCACCTACCAGCTGCAGGTGAGCTGGCTGCCCGCCTCGCAGGCGGGCCTGGTGATCGGGGCCCTGTTCATCCTGCCCTACCTGCTGTTCAGCGCCACCAGCGGGCAGCTGGCGGACAAGCACCCGAAGGAGGTGCTGATCCGCTTCGTCAAGACGCTGGAGATCGCCATCATGGCCGTCGCGGCCTGGGGCTTTGCAGAGCAGAACGTGCCGTTGCTGCTGGCCTGCGTCTTCTTGATGGGGCTGCACAGCACGCTGTTCGGCCCGGTGAAGTTCGCCTACCTGCCGCAGCACCTGAACGAGCGCGAGCTCACCGGCGGCAACGGCATGGTCGAGATGGGCACCTTCGTGGCCATCCTGCTGGGCAACGTGGCCGGCGGCCTGCTGATCGCGCTGCCACAGGTGGGGCCGCAGTACGTGGCCGCGGCCTGCCTGCTGCTGGCGGTGCTGGGGCGTGTGATGGCGCAGGCCATTCCCCTCTCGCCGCCCACCGACCCCGGCCTCGTCATCAACTGGAACCCGTTCACCGAGACCTGGCGCAATCTGAAGCTGGCCCATGGCAACGTGGTGGTGTTCCGTTCGCTGCTGGGCATCAGCTGGATGTGGTTCTTCGGCGCCGTGTTCCTGAGCCAGTTCCCCGTGTTCGCGCGCGAGGTGCTGCACGGCAACGAGCAGGTGGCTTCACTGCTGCTGGTGGT
>JAIYDH010000335.1 GCA_027487585.1 Rubrivivax sp. | reverse complement strand
TCCACCAGGACCGGCTTGTCCGACTGCAGCACGTCGCTGCTGAAGGAGTCGTCGGTGACGTGCTTGATCAGGTCGCTGCTCATGGCTTGTTGGCTCCGCATGCCCGCGGCGCGCGCACGGAAAATGGGGCGCAGCGGGACCGGCGGGATTTTGGCACGTTGCGCCCGAACGGGCAGGGCGGCCCGCTGCGGCACGTCACTTCGGAGCGAACAGTCGCGGCAAGGCCCCGTTGTTCGAGGCACCAGAGCCGATGACACCACGGTTCAATCAGCGCACCATGCCCGTCGCCCAGCCTGCCCCTGCCGCGCCCCGCAGCGGCGCCATACGCTGGTTCGGCCGCTGGCAGCTGCTGCGCCTGCTCGGCAAGAGCGAGCGCACGATGGCCTGGCGCATTGCCGATCCGCGCAGCGGCCAGGAACTGATGCTCGTGCTTCCGCGTGTGCAGCCGGCCGACGCCCTGGGGCTGGAGCAGTGGCAGCAGGTGCAGCGCCAAGCGGCGCGGCTGTCGCATCCGCAGCTGGCCGCGGTGGTCGACTCCGGCGTGCAGGACGGTTGGCCCTACGTGGCCTACGACCCGCGGGACGACGCCACGCTGACCGAGCGTCTGCCCGCCAACGGCATGCCGGGCCCCGAGGCCGCTGGGTTGGTGCAGCAGGCTCTTCAAGGCCTGGCCTTCGCTCACCAGGCCGGCCTGGCGCACCATGACGTTCAGCCCTTCCTGATGCTGGTCAGCGACAGCGGCCAGCTGCGCGTGGCGGGCCTGGCCATTGCGGCGGAACTGGCGGCGCGCCAGGCCGCGGCCGCCGCGCCTGCCGACACGCCCAGCCACACCGGCCGTCATGGCGAGCAGGCTGCCGCCGAACGCGATGTGCTGGCCGCGGGCGTGCTGCTGCACGGCGTTCTCACCGGGGCGCCCGCCCTCGACGAGCCCGATGTCGGCCGCATCGTCGACCGCCTGCCGCCGCTGGGCCGCGACATCGTCTGCCTGCCGTGGCAGACGGCGCACCGCATTGCCGAGCCGCTGCGCGCCATCGTCAACCGCGCCACCGATCGCCAGGAGCGCCAGCGCTACCGCAACGCACGCACGCTGCTGCGCGCGCTGGAAGGCTGGCTGCAGACCGAAGGCAGCTCCGGCGCCGGTCCGCTGGCCCTGCTGGCCGACCGGCTGCGCACCGCCGGTGTGCTGCCTTCAAGCCCGGGAGCGGCGGCGCGGGTGGCCCGGCTCACGATGATGGAGCGCCAGCGCACCTTTGAACTCGCCGAGGTGGTGCTGGAGGACTTCGCGCTCAGCTTCGAGATGCTGCGCCTGGCCAACGGCTCGCAGGCGCGCGCTGGCGGCGCCCCGGTGCTGACGGTTCGCCGAGCCATCGCGATGCTGGGGCTGGACGGCGTGCGGCGCTCGGCCCTGGCGCTGCGCGACTGGCCGGGGCCGCTCGACGACACCGGCGCCGCGCGCCTGGACGCCCTGATCGACCGCATCCGGCGCGCTGCGCGCACGGCGCTGGCGCTGCGGCCCGCCGGCTACGACGGCGAGGTCGTCTACCTGCTGACGCTGCTGCAGAACCTCGGCCGTCTCGTGGTGCACTACCACTTCACGGACGAAGCGCAGCACATCGCCCGCCTGATGCAGAGCGCGCCTTCGCCCAGAAAAGGCGAGCCCGAGGAACCCGGCATGAGCGAAGAGGCCGCCTCCTTTGCGGTGCTCGGTGCCGACATCGACGCCATCGGCCAGGCGGTGGCCCGGCACTGGGGCTTCGACGCGCTACTGCTCAAGCTGATGCAGCGCCTGCCGCTGGACACGCCCGTGCGCAACCCCGACAGCGACGACGACCTGCTGCGCGCCAGCGCCAGTTGCGCCAACGAGGCCGTCGACGCGCTGGCCTTGCCGCCGCCCAAGGCGCTGGCCGCCCTGCAGCGCGTGGCTCAGCGCTATGGCCGTGTGCTCGGCATCGATCTGCGCGCTTTGCAGGACGCCTTGCGGGGTGAGGCTCGCCTGACCGAGCCGATGCCGCTCACGCAGCCGGCGCCGCTGGAGGAAACGACCGCTTCGCCCGGTGCGGCGCGCCGCCACTCCGGCATGCGCGCGGGACTGCCGCGATGAGCCAGCCCGTCGTCGCCGGCGGGCGCCAGGTCGGCCGCTACGAACTGCGCCGCGAGCTGGGCCGCGGCGCCCAGGCCGTGGTGTGGCTGGCCCACGATCCGCGGCTGCAGCGCGACATCGCTCTGAAGCTGCTGAGTGCCGACGCCGATGCCGCGACGCACGCGGAATGGCTGAACGAGGCACGCGCCTGCAGCACGCTGAAGCACCCGAACGTGGTGCCTGTGTTCGAGGCCGACGAGCACGCGGGCCAACCCTACCTGGTGTTCGAGTACGTGGAGGGCGGCACGCTGTCGGCGATGCTGAAGACGCGGCCCCGATTGCCCGCGCGCGAGGCCGTCGGTCTGATGCTCGGTGTGCTTGATGCGCTGGCCGCCGCGCACGACCAAGGCATCGTGCACCGCGACTTGAAGCCCAGCAACATCCTGCTCGGCGGCGACGGTCGGCCGCGGGTCATGGACTTCGGCATCGCCGCCCGCGTGGCGCGCGGCACTGGCCGCGCCGAGCCTCACGACGGCCGCATCGCTGGCACGAGTGGCTACATCTCGCCCGAGGCGGCGCGCGGCGAGGCCCCGCAGCCGGCGATGGACGTCTTTGCCGCCGGCGTGGTGCTCGGCGAGCTGCTGTCTGGCGGTCCGCTGCTGAAGGAACGCGACCCCTGGCGGGCCATCCAGCGTGTGCAGACCGAGGACCTGAAGATCGCCGCCGGTGGCGACGTCGACGAGGCCTTGCGCGCCATCGTGCAGCGCGCGTTGTGTCGCGACGCCGCGCACCGCTTCGACACCGCCCGCGCGCTGCACGAGGCGCTGGAGCACTGGCTCAACCCCGATGACCAGACGCTGGACACCAGCCACGCGACACTGGAGTTCCTGTTGCGGCGCATGCGCCACAAGTCGGACTTCCCGGCGCTGTCTTCGTCCGTGCTGCGCATCCAGCGCCTGGCGGGCTCGGACACAGAAACCCTGCGCTCGCTGAGCGACGAGATCCTGAAGGACGTCTCGCTCACCAACAAGCTGCTGCGCATGGTGAACACCGTGCACTTCACCGCCGTCACTGGCGAGCAGATCAGCACCGTGTCGCGTGCCGTCGCATTGGTGGGCATGGCCAGCATCCGCAATATGGCGCTGTCGGTCATCCTGTTCGAGCATATGCAAGACAAGGACCACGCGGCGCTGCTGAAGGAAGAGTTCCTGCGCGCACTGATGGCCGCCACGCTGGCCTGCGATCTCACGCCGCAGGCGCGCCAGGGCGAAGAAGCGTTCCTCGCTGCGATGTTCCAAAACCTCGGCCGGCTGCTCACCGAGTACTACTTCCCTGAAGAGGCGCAGCGCATCCGTCAGCTCGTGGCCGGCCCGAAGGCGGTGACGCGCGACAGCGCAGCCAAGAAGCTGCTCGGCCTGTCGCTCGACGATCTCGGCGTGGGCGTCGCACGCGCCTGGGGCCTGCCCGAGGCGCTGCAGCAGGCCATGCGCACACCCGGTGGCGATGTGCCCACGCGGCGCATCGATCCGCGCGCCGACGACGGCGTGGAGCGCATGCGCTGGCTGGCGCGCGGTGCCAACGAGTTCACCGATGCCATGCTGCTGCACGAAGGCGAGGCCCAGACCGAAGCACTGACCCGCGTGGCCGACCACTACGCGCCGGCGCTGGGCCTGGAGACCCGCGAGGTGCTGCAGGTGGCCAGCGGCGCGCGCACGCGGCTGTCGCACCTGACCCAGGCCATGGGCCTGAGTGTGGCGCCGGGTGCCGCAGCGCGCCGGCTTCTGCAGGCGCCCTCCAGCCCGGCTGCGCTGCAGCTGGCGCAGGCGGCTGCCGATGCGCCGACCGTGGCCATGTTTGCGCCACCCCTGCTGGTCGAGGTCAGCCCGCTGGTGCGGCTGTCCAGTGGCCTGGAGACTGTGCGCACGGCGGTCAACGGCCGCGCGATGCGCGCCAACGAGGTGCTCAATCTGGTGCTTGAGACGCTGCAGCGTTCGCTCGACCTGCGCACCGTGGTGTTCTGCCTGCGCGACGCGAAGGGCGAACACCTGGTGGGGCGCGTCGGCATCGGCGCGGGGGCGGTGGAACTGCCGGCGCTGTTCCGCGTGGCGCTGCGTGCGACGGGGCAGCCCGACCTGTTCTCGGCCGTGTGTGCGCGCGGCGCGGATCTGCTGATTGCCGACAGCCGCACGGTGGCCCCGCGTCTGCCGGCGTGGTTCCGCGAGCAGGTGGCGGCGCCCACCTTCCTGCTGCTGCCGCTGATGCTGAAGGGCTCGCCCGTGGGCCTGATCTACGCCGACCGCGCGCAGGCCAACTCACTGGTGCTGGGCGAAACCGAGCTGGTGCTGGTGCGCGGCATGCGCGATCAGGCGGTAACGGCCTTGTCGCGGGCCTGAGTCTGTTCGCTGGCCTGTGCCGGCAAAGGTGCCGAGCCTGACCCCGGCACTGGTTGCAACGCTAAGGGCTGCTTGGTTCCCCACCTGACCCGGTTGGGCGCGCTTCCATGCGGGGAGGCCCGGCGGGGCGGATTATGGCTCAGCGAAGTTGAAGCTCGTCGGCGCCCCAGTGCACGCCGATGGGCTCGATGAACAACTGCTTCGGGCCGGCCTCCACCCGCCCGGCGACCCAGGCCTCGATGCCCTGCGCCCGCGCCGTGGCCACCGTGCGCTCGGCGTCGTCGCCGTGCACGAACAGCGCGAAGCCGGCGCCCATGTTCAGCGTGCCGTAGGCCTCGGCGTCGTCCATCGCCGCCTGCTGTTGCATGAAGCGCAGCACCGGCGGCACCCGCGGCAGCGTGTGCACGCGGTAGGTCAGCGCCTTCGGGTGGCGCAGCAACTTGCGCCAGCCGTGGCCGGTGATGTTGGCGGCGTAGTGCACGCGCACGCCGGCGGCCCAGAGGGCTTCGGTGACGGGGCTGTACAGCAGCGTGGGCGCCAGCAGGGCGGGGCCGTAGCGAAGGTCGGGTTCGGTCTCGCCGCCGATCGGTGTCTGGTAGCCCTGCGGCAGCCGCTCGGCGATCTTGCGCGCGAGGCTCAGGCCGTTGGCGTGGATGCCGCTGCTCTGCAGCAGCACGATGGCGTCGCCCGGGCCGAGGTGTTCGCCCAGCGTGAGCCGGGGCTTGGGGTTGACGAGGCCGGTGCAGCTGGCTGCCAGGTCGATGCGGCCTTCTTCGACGATGCCGGCCAGCGCCGGCGTCTCGCCGCCGCCCCAGCTGGCGCCTACCGTGTCGCAGGCCGCCTTCCAGCCCTGCACCAGGGCCTGCGCGCGTGCGCCATCAGCAAACCAATCGCTGCCGCCAGCGGCCCAGTAGGCCTGCACCACCAACGGCGTGGCGCCGACGGTGACGAGGTCGTTGACGGCCATCGCGATGGTGTCCTGCGCGATGGCCGCGAAGAAGTTCTCGCCGTCGCGCCACATCGCGTCGGCGACCAGCGTCTTGGTGCCCAGGCATTCGACGATGCTGGCCAGGTAGAAGTGGCCCAGGTCCACGACATAGGCCGACTCACCCCGCGAAGCCGTCACCTCCTCGAAGGCGTGTCGCGCCAGGTGGCCGGCGGTGCTGGCCGCCGCGCGCTGGGCGGCCACCTTCAGGGGATCGATGAGCTCGTACTTGACCCCGGCTTGCTCATAGCTCAAGGGCGTGCTCACGGGGGTCGGGGAGGGGGTGTTCATGGCCGAGGCATTATCCCCGGCCGCCTAGAATGAGCCGCATGTCGTCTTACGTCGTCCTGGCCCGCAAGTACCGCCCGCGCCGCTTCGCGGAGATGGTCGGCCAGGAGCATGTGGTGCAGGCCCTCACGAATGCGCTCACGCAGGGGCGGCTGCACCATGCCTACCTGTTCACCGGCACACGCGGCATCGGCAAGACCACTGTCAGCCGCATCCTCGCCAAGAGCCTGAACTGCACCGGCCCCGACGGCACCGGCGGCATCACCGCCGAGCCCTGCGGCGTGTGCCAGGCCTGCACCGAGATCGACGCCGACCGCTACATCGACTACGTCGAGATGGACGCGGCCAGCAACGGCGGCAAGGACGAGATCCGCGATCTCATCGAGCGTGCCGCCTACAAGCCCGGCGTCGGCCGTTTCAAGGTCTTCATGATCGACGAGGCGCACCAGCTCAGCAAGGACGCCTTCAACGCGCTGCTGAAGACGCTCGAGGAGCCGCCCGAGTACCTGAAGTTCGTGCTGGCCACGACCGACCCCGACAAGGTGCTGCCCACGGTGCTGAGCCGCTGCCTGCAGTTCAACCTGCGGCCGATGGCGCCGGCCACCGTGCGCGAGCACCTGGCCCGCGTGCTCGAGGCCGAGCAGATCCCGGCCGAGACGGGGGCGCTGCGCCTGTTGTCGCGAGCGGCCCGCGGCTCCATGCGCGACGGCCTGTCGCTCACCGACCAGGCCATCGCCTACGGCGGCGGCCGGCTGGCCGAGGACGTGGTGCGCACCATGCTCGGCAGCGTCGACCGCAGCCATGCCGCCGCGCTGGTGGAGGCGCTCGCGCGGCGCGATGCCGTGGCCGTGCTGGCCACCGTCGATGCCTTGCGCGCCGCCGGCCTGAGTGCCGAGGCCACGCTCGAAGAGCTGGCGCAGCTGCTGCAGCAGATGGCCATTGAGCAGGCGGTGCCCGGCGCGCTGGACGACGCCGAGCCCGAAACCGAAGTGGCGCGCGCGCTGGCGCCGCTGCTCGCGCCCGACGAGACCCAGCTGCTGTACGGCATGGTGGTGCACGGCCGCGCCGAGCTGGCGCTGATGTCCGACGAGCACGGCGCGCTGACGATGGTGCTGCTGCGGTTTCTGGCCTTTCCGCCTGCCGGGCGCGTGGCAGCGACGCCGCCGCTGCAACCACCGCGAGCCGCGGCGCCGCTGCGTGCGCCGGCGCCACCCGCGATTGCCGTGGTGCCGGCGCGAGTGGCGGTGCCGCTGCCGACCGTGGCTGCGGTGCGGCCCGCCGTCGCCAGCGAGCCGGCGGCGCCGCCGTTCGAGACCGCACGGCCATCCGCCGTGGCGGCTGCACCGGTGCCCGCCCCAGCCGCAGCGTCCGCACCTGCCCCGGCCGCCGACACCGCCCTCGCCGACCGCTGGCAGGCCACCGTGCAATCGCTCATCGAGGCCGGCACCGTGGCCGCGCTGGTGCGCGAGCTGGCCTGGCAGGCCGGCCTCATGGCCATCGACGCCAAGACCACGCCGCCCACCTGGCGCCTGGCCGTGGCGCGCGAGCCGCTGCGCAACCCGGCGCTGGCCGACAAGCTCACGCTCGCGCTGACCGCGCAACTGGGCGAGCCGGTGCAGATCGCACTCGAAGCCGGCCAGCCCGAAGACACCCCCGCCCAGCGCGATGCCGCCGACCGCGCGCAGCGCCAGGCGGCTGCCGAGGCGCTGATCGAATCCGACCCCGTGGTGCGCGAACTGCTTGGCCAGTTCAAGACCGCGCGTCTCGTGCCGGGCTCGATCCGGCCCGTCTGAACCCACTACCCCAGGAGACTTCCCCATGATGAAGGGCCAACTCGCCGGCTTGATGAAGCAGGCGCAGCAGATGCAGGAAAACATGAAGCGAGCCCAGGACGAGCTGGCGCTGCTCGAGGTTGAGGGCGCCAGCGGCGCCGGCCTCGTGAAGGTGACGATGACCTGCAAGCACGACGTCAAGCGCGTCGTCATCGACCCCAGCCTGCTGGCCGACGACAAGGACATGCTCGAAGACCTGGTGGCCGCCGCGTTCAACGACGCTGTGCGCCGCGCCGAAGAGGTGAGCACCGAGAAGATGGGCAAGCTCACCGCCGGCATGCCGCTGCCCCCGGGAATGAAGTTCCCGTTCTGATGGTCGGGAATGAAGTTCCCCTTCTGAACGCAGCATGGCCGAAGCCGCACTCGACGGCCTGATCGAGGCGCTGCAGCGCCTGCCCGGCGTGGGCCAGAAGTCGGCGCAGCGCATGGCCTTCCACCTGCTGCAGCACGACCGCGACGGCGCGCGCCGGCTCTCGGCCGCGCTGACGCACGCCATGCTGTCGATGCGCCACTGCACGCGCTGCCACACCTTCAGCGAGCACGAGGTCTGCAGCACCTGCACCGATGGCCGGCGCGACGCGCGGCTGCTGTGCGTGGTCGAGACGCCGGCCGACCAGGCCGCGCTCGAGCGCAGCGGCAGCTTCAAGGGCCTGTACTTCGTGCTGATGGGCCGGCTCGACCCGCTGCGCGGCGTGGGTGTGGCCGACATCGGCGCCCAGGCGTTGCTCACACGCGCGGCCGATGGCGTGGTGGAGGAGGTGATCCTCGCCACGGGCTTCACGGCCGAGGGCGAGGTCACGGCGCAGGCGCTGCAGGTGGCCTTGCTGGCGCGCGGCCTGAAGGTCACGCGGCTGGCGCGTGGCGTGCCGGCGGGTAGCGAACTGGAGTACGTGGACCTCTCGACCATCGCCCACGCGATGGGCGATCGGCGCTGACCCGCCAGCCCGCACGCGGGGTTCGGCACCGCACAGACCTCCTCGGCCCGCGGGCCCACGATGCCCCTGGATCACTTCGGGGAGGGCACGACCATGAGCTTGGAAGCGTGCCGCCCGACACGGCATCGTGCGCGACCCAGTCGCCCGTGCGGCCTGCGCACGCGGGCGATGCGGTGCGGGCTGCTGCTCTTGCTGTCGACGGCGCCTTTGCTCGGCTGCATGTCGGTGCAGCCGCCACCCGATGCCGAGCCTGGCGTGCCCGTGCCCCCGCAATGGCAGGCCACCGACGCGGCCGGCGCGGCCGCCGCCACGCCCACCGACCTGGCCACCTGGTGGCAACGCTTCAACGACCCCGCACTCAGCCGCTGGACCCAGCTGGCGCAACAGGGCAGCCCGAGCGTGGCCGCCGCCGACGCCGCCTGGCGCCAAGCCCTGGCGCAGCGCGACGCGGCCGCCGCCGCACGCGGGCCGACGCTGGCCGCCAACGCCTCGGCCGGCCGCGACGGCAGCGGCGTCGGCGATGCCCGCCTCAGCGAGCAGCGCCTGCAGCTCGGGCTCGACGGACGCTGGGCGCCCGATGTCTTTGGCGCCGCCAGCAGCGCGCTGGCCGCCGCCGACGCGGTGGAGCAGGCGCGGCGGGCCAGTCTCGGCGACGTGCAGGTGCAGCTGGCCGGCGATGCCGCGCTGGCCTACATCGGCCTGCGCACACAGCAGGTGCGGCTGGCGCTGGCGCGCGACACGCTGGCCAGCCAGCAGCAGACGTTGCAGATCACCGACTGGCGCCTGCAGGCCGGGCTGGTGAGCGGCCTGCAGCTCGACCAGGCCCGTGCCGCCGTGGCGCAGACCCAGGCGCTGCTGCCGGCGCTGCAGACCGCCATCGCACAGAGCCGCCACGCGCTGGCGCTGCTGGCCGGGCGGCCTTACTCGGTGGCGGACGCCGAGGCCAACCTGCCGGCCGTGCCGACCGTGCCTGAGGCCGCCGCAGGCCTGGCGCTCGACATCCCCGCCAACACCCTGCGCCAGCGCGCCGACGTGCGTGCGGCCGAGCTCGAGGTGGCCGCGGCACTGTCCCTCGTCGGCCAGGCCGAGGCGCAGCGCTGGCCGAGCTTCGCGCTCGGCGGCTCCATCGGCCTGAACGCGCTGACCCTGGGCGCCCTGGGCAACAGCGCCTCGCTGGTGAGCAGCCTGCTCGCCAGCGTCAGCCTGCCGCTGTTCGACGGCGGCGCGCGCCGCGCGCAGCTGCGCTCGCAGCAGGCGGCGCTCGACCAGGCCCGGGCGCTGCACTGCAGCACGGTGCTGGGCGCGCTCAAGGAGGTGGAAGACGCGCTGGTGGCCCTGCAGGGCGACCGCCTGCGCCTGGCGGCCCTGGGCACGGCCGCAGTGGCCGCGGCCAGCGCCGACACGCTGGCGCGCCAGCGCTTCGCCAGCGGCCTGGTCGACTTCCAGACCGTACTCGAGACCCAGCGCACCGCCTTCGGCGCGCAGGACGCCGTCGTCAGTGCCCGCAGCGAGCTCGCACGCAACCACGTTCAGCTCTACCGGGCGCTGGGCGGTGGCTGGCGTGAGAGCTTGTGAAGGCCGCCCGCGCATCCACCCCCACCCCATGAACGCACCACTGCCTATCGAGGCGCTGAAGCCCGCACTCGCGCCCGCCGGCGCGCCCACCCCAGCCCCGGCTGCGCCGCCCGACGGCGCGGCGCCAGATGAGGTCAGCAGCCTGCTGGGCGAGGCCGACGCCAAACCGGGGTACCGGCGCCCGCTGCCGTGGCTGGGCGTGGCCGCCGTGCTGCTGGTGCTGGCGGGTGCGGCCTGGTGGTGGACGCAGCGTGCCGCCCAGGCCACGCCGCACTACACCACGCAGTCGGTCACCCGTGGCGCGCTCACGCTCAGCGTCACGGCCAACGGCACGGTACAGCCGACACGTTCGGTCAGCATCGGCAGCGAGCTCTCCGGCACCGTGCTGCGCGTCGGCGTCGACGTCAACGACCGCATCAAGAAGGGCCAGGTGCTGCTCGTGCTGGACACCGCCAAGCTGCGCGACCAGATCCTGCGTTCGCAGGCCGGCCTGGCGGCGGCGCGCAGCCGCAGCCTGCTGACCGCCGCCACCGTGGCCGAAGCCAGCGCGTCGCTGGCGCGGCTGGAGGCGGTGGCGCGGTTGTCGGGCGGGCAGGTGCCCTCGGTGGCCGAGCTCGACGCCGGCCGCGCCGTGCTGGCGCGGGCGCGGGCCGATGCCGGCAGTGCGCGGGCCGGTGTCGACGAGGCGCTGGCCACGCTGTCCACCGACCAGATCAACCTGTCCAAGGCCTCGATCACCGCGCCGTCCGACGGTGTGGTGCTGACACGCTCGGTCGATCCCGGCAACGCGGTGGCGGCATCGCTGCAGGCGGTGACGCTGTTCACCGTGGCCGAAGACCTGGCGCGGCTGCGCCTGTGGGTCTACGTGGACGAGGCCGACGTGGGCGTGGTCAAGGCCGGGCAGGCGGCCAGCTTCACCGTCAGCGCCTACCCGGCGCGCAGCTTTCCGGCGCGCATCACGCGCGTGGGCTTCGGCTCCACCATCACCGACAACGTCGTCACCTACCTCACCTGGCTCGACGTCGACAACGCCGACCTCAGCCTGCGCCCGGGCATGACCGCCACCGCCACCATCGTGGCCACCGAGCGCAAGGACGTGCTGCGCGTGCCCAACGCCGCCTTGCGCTACACGCCCACCACCGCCGCGGCCGACGCCAAGAGGGGCATCGCCTCGGGCGTGGCCTTCGGGCCGCCCAAGACCGAGAGCCAGCGCAAGGGCGCGGCCGACAGCGCCAGCACCGCCGGGGCGCGCCAGGTCTGGGTGCTGGCCACCGCGCCCGATGGCCAGGCGCTGCCCGACGCCGTGCCCCGGGCCGTGGCCGTGACACCGGGCATCAGCGACGGCCGCAGCACTGAGATCGTTGCCGGCGCCTTGAGCGAAGGCATGCTCGTGATCACGTCGCAAGCCACCGGTGCGCCGAAGTGAGCACGCCGCTGATCCAGCTGCTCGGCATCACCAAGCGCTACGGCAGCGGCGCCAGCGAGCTGATGGCGCTGAAGGGCATCGCGCTGGAGATCACGGCCGGCGAGTTCGTGGCCATCATGGGCCCGAGCGGCTCGGGCAAGTCCACCGCGATGAACATCCTCGGCTGCCTGGACACGCCCAGCGCCGGCCAGTACCGCTTCAAGGGCACGCGCGTCGAGGCC
>JAIYDH010000173.1 GCA_027487585.1 Rubrivivax sp. | reverse complement strand
ACGGCCTCCAGCTTGAACTCCTGCGTGTACTTCCCACGCACTTGCTTCTCGTTCATCTCGTAGCTCCTGTCTCTGATTTCATCATCAGCCAAGAACTACGTTCTTCGGGGGCAAGGTCACCCAATGCCTTGCAGCCTCAGGAAGTCGCGCAGCATGCGGCTGCCGGCGAACGGGTGTTCAAGGTGCAGCTCGTCGATCCGGCGCATCAGGGCCAACTCGGCCGCGTTCACCGGCTCGGGGTTGTAGTACACCGTGCCCCGGCTGATGCCCACCAACTGCGCCTGCCGCTTGATCGGCAGCTCTGCATCACGGTCGATCATCGCTTTGCGCTCAGCAATCCCGCCTTGGTGAGCGCGCCCTCTAAAAAATCGTTCTCCAGCGTCAGCTGCCCGATCTTGGCGTGCAACGCCTTGAGGTCAACCGGCGGTGCCTCAGGCGTCACAGTGCCGCCAAACGCACCAGCGGCACGTTCGATGAGTTGCCGCCGCCACTCCGTCACCTGCTTGGGGTGCACGTCGTGCTTCTGCGCGATCTCGGCAATCGTCTTGCCGTCCGCCAACGCCTCGATCGCCACCTTGGCCTTGAACGCCGCTGAGTGGTTGCGGCGGGGTCTTCTGCTCATGCTCTCCGCTCCGTCGACTCGGGCTCTATCCTCGCCCATCGGAGCAGCCAGTCCACTTTAGGCCGTGTTCAGATTTGCGCGGCCGGCTCTGTCTGCACGAAGTGCGAGACCCTGGTGCAGGCCCCGGTACCGGCGCACATCATCGACAAGGGCATCCCGACCACGGGCCTGCTGGCCCAGGTGCTGGTGGCCAAGTACCAGGACCACCTCCCGCTGTACCGCCAGGAACACATCTTCGGGCGCGCCGGCCTGGCCCTCCCGAGATCGACGCTGGCCAGCTTGGTGGGCCAGTGCGGAGTGCAGTTGCAGCCGCTGGTGAATGCCCTGAAGGCGGTGATGCTCAACAGCGCGGTGCTGCACGCCGACGAGACGCCGGTGGCGATGCTCAAGCCGGGCAACCAGAAGACCCATCGGGCCTACATCTGGACCGACTGCACCACCCCCTACGACGCGCTCCAGGCGGTGGTGTTCGACTTCGCCGAAGGCCGCGGCGGGCAGCATGTTCGCGGCTTCCTGGGCCTGGACAAGAACGCTGGCAAGGACGGCTGGCATGGCAAGCTTGTGTGCGACAACTTCAGCGGCTACAAAGCCTGCGCGAGCTGGGCGTGACGGAGGTTGGCTGCCTGGCCCATGCACGCAGGAAGTTCCACGAGCTGTGCGTCAACCACGGCAGCCAGGTCGGCGAACAAGCGTTGAAGTTCTTCGGCGAGATCTACGACATCGAGCGCGAGGTGCAAGAGCTCGAACCCGATGCGCGAAGGCGAATACGCCAGCAGCGTTCGGCCAAATTCGCCGACGCCCTGCGTCAATGGCTGGAGCAGCAACGCAAGCTGGTGCCCGAGGGATCGGCCACGGCCAAGGCCATCAACTACAGCTTGAAAAGGTGGAAGGCGTTGACACGCTTCATCGACAACGGCGAACTGCCCGCGGACAACAACTGGGTTGAGAACCAGATCCGTCCGTTTGCTATCGGCAGGTCGAACTGGCTGTTCGCAGGATCGCTGCGCGCCGGCCAGCGAGCAGCGGCGGTGATGAGGCTGCTGCAGTCGGCACGGCTCAACGGGCTGGACCCGTACAACTACATCAAGGATGTGCTGACCCGGCTGCCGACGCAGCCGGCGGAACAGATCGAGGACTTGCCGCCGCATCGTTGGCAGCCGGGCGCATCGCGCTGATACGCCTCGAGCTCGCGGGGTGTGTTGCCCGCGCGCTTACCCCCCGCCGCGGCGGGAAACCGACGGATGCGCTGCGCGTTCACGCCGTGCGCGTCCAGCGCTTCGTGCACTCGTTCGGCAGGGAACACCCGGACCAGCAGACTCGCACACAAGTAGTCCGCCAGTCGCGCCCCTGAACCCAATGTCGCCTTCGTACTGGCCATGGCTGCTCTAGCGGTTGCGCATGGCCGAATATGGACAAAATCGGCTAACGGAACAGCATTGTCACCAGACCCGCCGCAGCACCCGTTGCCCAGTTTGGCCACCGATTTGCAAGACAGCTGGTGCCCTCCCATGTCCCGCCCTTTGCGCATCGAGTTCCCTGGCGCTGCTCACCACGTCACCTCTGGTGGCGACTGGCGCGAACGAATCCTCGTCGACCACCAAGACCAGTGCGGCCTTCTTGCGGTCTTGGATCAGGGCCAGGACCGCTTCGATACCGAGGACGTGGCCTGTTATCTGATGGGTAACCGCTACCACGTCGTGCTGCACACGCGCTCGGCCAGACTGTCGCCGCTGATGCGGCACAGCAACGGGGTTTGCAGCCAGCGCCTCAACCGGAGCCATGGCCTGATGTGCCACCGGCCTGGCCTCGCGGCTGTGGGATGACGCGCTCGACCAGTAGTTCTTTCTGGGTGACGAATTGGGTGACCTGGACGACGCCGGTTGGCGTTTCGCCCGTGGCGTGGGGCGCTTGGCCCCCTGTTCCATGGGCTGATTCGGAGCGGATGGCTTCGTCACCAAGGCATGGACATGGGTTGCCGCCAACTCAGGCACTAACATCCCGCGTCAGCTGAGATTCAACGACGTGTTTTCTTCTGGTTTTCACCAAGTTCTCGCCCACACCTTTGCGCGTGACGCCCGGGCGCGCTTCGTCTGGGCTAGCGCTGTTGCCGTGTCCCTTGCTTTGCTGGCGTTGGGCTTCGGGATTCAAGCTTGGCGCACTCTGGCTATGGCGCAAGGGGCAACGACCCAGGCAGCCGCTGTGCGGCTTGAATGGACGAGGCTGAACGTTCCCGAGGTTCAAGCCCCGTCGGCTTCGGCGCCGCAGCACGCCGTACTGGCCCTACCCGTGCATGCTGAGGCCGACCAGGTGGTGCAGCGCATGGAGCAAGCCGCCCGCCCGGCCCGCGTGGTCATTCGTCGCATCGAGATCACGCAGGTGCCTCCGAGCACCGCCGAACTCGGCCGGCTGCAGCTCGCGGTGGTTGCAGAAGGCGGATACGCCGATCTCAAGCGCTGGATGGCCGAGTGGAGCGCACGCTTGCCCGCGGCGACGATTTCCCAGCTGCGCCTGCAACGGCCTGACTCCGCGCCTGGCGTGGCGCCTGTGCTCGAGTGGTCTGGCACCGTGACCGTGTGGTCGCGGCCCCTTGCGCCTGGTCCGTGATGAGAACAGCGCGCGTCCGGCCCGTCATTGCCTGGTGCCTTGCCGTCGTTTTGCTGGCCTCGGCCTGGGCGTGGTTGGTGCCAGTCAAGCCGATTAAAACGGTTCAGGCCAGTGCGCGGCTTGCTGGTCTGGGCAGCCAAGCCTCGGGTGCAACGGTTGCCACCGTGGGGCAGTCCAGAGGTCCCGAGTCGTTCAGACCCCCTGAGCGTGCAGCTCAGCCGATGGGGCACCCCGAGTTCGAGCCCGCCCTCCGCGACCCGTTTGCCTCGCCACCAGCGCGGACAGAAGGGTTGCCACGGGCGGTTGTTATGCCACCTTTGGGGCAGACTGTGGCGGCTGCCCCCATGCCGATGATTCAGCCCCCGTTGGTTCAACCTTCCGTGCCCCGGTACCTGGGGCAGTTGCGTACGCCGCAAGGCGAGCTTCTGGTGCTGCTGGACGACGGCGGCGCCACCTCAACTGCGCAGGCTGGAACACGCCTGCCCAGCGGCTGGGAGGTGGCCGCACTGGAGCCGGGTCGTGTGAGGCTGGTGATGGCTGCAACCGCGGCGAGCGCCACGGTCGAGATTCCTTCAGCCTCGGAGCCTTCGAGGTGAGCCTGTGCTCGTCGCGTTGGCGCTATGGCTTCGCTGTAGGTGCTTTGTTGTGGGCCACGGGCTGTGCCCAACAGCAACGGGTCCGAGACGAGGCGCAGGCCCTGCTGCGAGACGGGCGGTACGAAAACGCAGCAGCCGTCCTGCAGGAGGGCTTGGCCCGGCACCCTGAGAGCGCAAGCTTGCGTTCCGGGCTGCTTTCCGCCCGCAATGAGGCCTTGGCCCGGCTGCTGGTCGAAGCCACCACCGCGCGTGCAGCCGGAAGGCTGGACGATGCGGTCGCCGTGTTGCAACGCGCCAGGGCCTTTGACACCACCGGTCGACGCGTGCTCGAGCTGCTGCAGGAGCTGGATGTCGAGCGGCGGCAGCGGTCAGCGCTGGCCGAGGCCGAGATGTTGGTTGCCGCGGGCAAGGTGGATGAGGCCACGCGCCAAGTGACCCAGGCGCTCCGCGACAACCCGCGTCAGCCCGACTTGTTGGCGCTGCAGCGCCAGCTGGAACTCAAGCGCAGGCAGGCGCGCCATGCTGCCGGCGTAGGCCGCCTGGCCGAGTCGCGGCCCATCAGTCTGGACTTCCGCGATGCCAACCTTCGGCAGGTTCTGGAGCTTGTCACCCGCCACAGCGGCGTCAACTTCATCTTCGACAAGGACGTTGCCACCGATATTCGCGTGACGACCAATCTGCGCTCCATCCGAGTCCAGGACGCCATCGACCTGCTGGCTGCCACGCACCGTCTGGCCACCAAGGTGATAGACCCACAGACGGTGCTGATCTATCCCAACACGCCTGAGAAGCAGCGCGAGCACCAGGAGCAGGTGCTGCGCGTGTTCTACCTGGCCAGCGCAGACGCCAAGGGCGCAGCCGCGTTCTTGCGATCGATGCTGCGTCTGCGCGACCCCTTCGTGGACGAGCGCGCCAACATGCTGGCCTTGCGCGAGAGTGCCGACACCATCGAGTTGGCAGAGAGACTGATTGCGCTTTACGACACCCAGGAGCCCGAGGTGCTGCTGGAGCTGGAGGTGATTGAGGTTCGGAGCAGCCGGCTCACCGACCTGGGCATCCGCTTTCCCGACACCATCGGCCTGACGCCGTTGCCCCCTGCCGGAGCGGCTGGCCTCACCTTGGGCAACCTGCGTGGCATTGGTGAAGACCGGGTCGGCGTCAGCGTGGCGGGCTTGCTGCTTTCGCTGCGGCGCGAGGTGGGTGACTTCAACACACTGGCCAATCCCAGGATCCGCGCACGCAACCGCGAGAAGGCCAGTGTCTTGATTGGCGACAAGGTGCCCATCGTTACCGCCACCACAGGGCAGGGCGGGTTCGTGTCTGACAGCGTGAACTATCTGGACGTGGGGCTCAAGCTGGCGATCGAACCCACCGTGTATGCCGACGATGAGGTGGGTATCCGCGTGAACCTGGAAGTCAGTTCCCTGGGCCGTGAGGTGCGCACGAGTTCGGGCTCGTTGGCCTTTCAGGTGGGCACCCGCAACACCAGTACCGCGCTGCGGCTGCGTGACGGCGAAACGCAGCTGCTGGCGGGTTTGATCAGTCGCGAGGAACGCACCAACTCCAATCGGGTGCCGGGGCTGGGTGACCTGCCTGTTGCAGGGCGGCTGTTCTCATCGCAGCGCGACGAAACGCAGCGCACCGAGCTTGTGTTGGCCATCACGCCGCGCATCATCCGCAACGTGCGCAAGCCCGACGCCAGCGAGACCGAGTTGTGGGTGGGTACCGAGGCCGCAACGCGGCTGCGGCCCTGGGGTGCCCAATTGCCGCCCACAGACGGGGCGCCGCCATCAGCCGGCAACACAGGCGATAGGCTGGGCTCTGCCCCTATGGCGACGTGGAACGCGGGCCCGGTTGCGTCGCCGGCGGCGGACAGTGCGCCGCGCCTGACAGCGCGGTGGCAAGGTCCTTCGTCCGTCCGCGTCGGCGAGACCTTTGAAGCGCTGCTGGAGCTGGACTCGAGCGCCGGCCTGCGCGGGCTGCCCATGCAACTGCGCTTGCCGGCTGAGAACATCGAGGTGCTGGCCGTTGAGGAGGGTGAGTACTTCCGCAGGGATGGCCAGCCCACCAGCTTTACGCAGGCCAAGGAGGCGGGCGGCCTGCAAGTGGGCATCCTTCGCAACCAGGCCGAGCCTGCTCGTGGCCGGGCCACCGTGCTGCGCCTCAAGCTGAAGGCGCGCAAGGCCGGCGCCGCCGAGCTGGCGGTGGCCTCGATGGCGCCCGTGGTCCTGGGCGGGCCGGTACCGAGTTTTCTTGTTCCGGCCCCTTTGAACATCTTCGTCCGCGAGTGAAGGCATGACGGTCGCACGTGGCTCTGTGCAGTTGAGCAAAGGGTTCACGCTCATCGAGCTGATGGTCGTCGTGGCCGTTCTGGGCCTGTTGGCCAGCCTGTTGCTGCCCTTGGCTGAGCTGAATGTGCAGCGCGATCGCGAGCGGGAGTTGCGTGCAGCGCTGCAGGAGATTCGCAGCGCCATTGACGCCTACCGCGCAGCGGTCAAGACGGGTGAGATTCCGCCGCCAGCCAACGAGTCAGGCTATCCGCCCAGCTTGCGCGCTTTGGTCGAGAGCAGCTTGAGCTCGCGTGGGCAGGTGAAGCACTTTCTGCGACGGGTGCCGCGTGACCCCTTCGCCGAACCCGGGATCCCTGCCGAGCTGACGTGGGCACTGCGCAGCCACGAGTCACCACCCGACGCGCCGCGGCCTGGGGCCGACGTGTACGACGTGGCGTCGCGGTCCGAACGCATGGGCCTGAATGGCATTCCACTCAAGGAGTGGTGAGACGTGTCTCGCATCGCAAGCCCATCGACGGCCGGCCACAGGACCGCGGGCTTCACGCTGATCGAACTGCTGGTGGTGATGGCTGCCATTGGCTTGTTGCTGGCACTCGCAGCGCCCCGATACCTGGAGCACGTCGATCGCACCCGAGAAACTGTGCTCCGCCACAACCTCACAGGCCTGCGCGATGCCATCGAGAAGTTCCGTGCCGACCGCGGGCGGGATCCGGCCACGCTGCAGGAGCTGGTCGAACAACGCTACTTGAGAGAGGTGCCGGTGGACCCGATCACTGAGCGCCGGGACAGTTGGGTGCTGGTCGCACGCACTGGCGGCGGCTCCGGCGTGGCGGATGTGCGCAGCGGCGCACCGGGTGTGGCCCGAGGCGGAGAGCCCTATGCAGCGTGGTGAACGCTCGACGACGCCTCGGCCCTTTAGGAGCAACGGGTTCACGTACCCGGTTCTGCTGGTGGTGGTGGCCGTGCTGGGGCTGGGCCTGGCCAAGATCGGGCCGCTATGGGAAGAGGCCGTCAGGCGAGATCGAGAACAGGAACTGCTGCGTGTTGGAGAGCTCTACGCGCAGGCACTGGCCGAGGCGCGGCGCGAGTCGCCAGGAGGCGACGGAGCCTACCCATCGCGCTTGGAAGATCTGCTGCTGGACACGCGCTTTGTGGGCACGCGGCGGCATTTGCGCCGCCTGTTACCCGATCCGTTACTGCCCGGACGGCCCTGGGGGCTGGTGCGAGACGCGCGAGGCGCCATCATCGGCGTCTACAGTCAGGATCAGCGCCAGCCGATGGCGATGGTAGGGCTCGAGAGGGGCCCTGTGAGCCTGCCGCCTGCTAACCGTTATTCGGACTGGATCTTCGGACCCAGAGAGCTCTTGATCACAGCGCCTCGCATGAGTGCCACCACGCCATGAAGCCCCGCGCCGCAACCGTTCGACAGCCTGGGGCAACCCTTTGGTCGCCAGCCAGCCCCTCAGGCAAGGAAGGCTTCACGTTGATTGAGCTGCTCGTGGTCATTCTGATCATCGGGCTGCTTACCGCGGTCGTGGCACCGCGGTTTCTGGGACAGGTGTCCAAGTCAGAAGTCACGGCCACCCGTGCTCAACTGGACGCCCTCGACAAGGCGCTTCAGAGCTATCGCATCGATGTCGGCCGCTTCCCGACCGAGGCTCAGGGCCTGCGCGCGCTGATCACGGCGCCCCAAGGCGACGGCCGATGGCGCGGGCCGTACCTTCAGGGTGAGGTGCCGCTCGATCCATGGGGCAGTGCCTACCAGTACCGCAGCCCGGGCAGCAATGGCCGCGAGTACGAGGTGCTGAGCCTCGGGCGCGACCGCAGCCCGGGCGGCAATGGCGACGACGCGGACATCGTGAAGTAGCCCATGGAGTTCGCGGTCCGCCACGTACCAGCAGGTTCGGACTCCGTTCGGGACGATCGCCTGAGCGGCACCAACGCGACGGATGTGAGCCGGCAGTTGCAGCGCTCGGGCAGCGTGGTGCTCAGCATCGAGCCTGTTGCCGGTAACGCCCGACAAGCTTGGACGCGGCGTCGTGATTTCGATGTGGCGTGGTGGTGCAAGGAACTCGAGACCTTGCTGCGGGCTGGCATGACCGTGGTCGAAGCCATCGAGACGCTGGCCGCCGGCGGCGAAGCCGACCACCGACGCGAGATTCACCAGAGGCTGATGGGCCGCCTTCGGCAAGGGGCTGCACTGTCGGACGCGCTGCGCAGCGCTGATGTCTTTCCGGATGTGCTGATTGCCGGGGTCGCGGCCAGCGAGCGCTCGAGCCGGCTGCCGGATGCTCTGGCCGAGTACCAGAGTTACCACGAAACACTGGCCAGGTTACGGCGCCAGGCCACCAGCGCGGCGCTGTACCCCGCCATGGTGGTGGCGGTGGGTATGGTCGTTTCGCTCTTCCTGCTGCTGTACGTGATACCACGGTTTTCGCGCATGTACGGTGGCCTGCCGCAGCAGATGAGCCCGGCCACGGAGTTCGTGCTCAAGCTGTCAGCCCTGCTGCGGGACCACGGGATATGGGTGTTGTTGGGCCTCCTTGGTTTCGGGGCAGTGGCTTGGATCTGGGGCCGCTCGGGCGGTGGTCGCAGGCTGGGTGCTTGGTTGCTGGAGGAGCTTGGGCCCGTCGCTCGGGTGTGGTCCCACTTCCGGCTCGCGCAGCTCTACCAGGCGTTGGCCCTGCTCATCCGCGGGGGCTACAGCCTGGACGAGTCGATCCACATCGCTTTGGGGATGAGGCTGGGACTGAGGTGGACAAACGCCCTGGACGCGACGCGGGTGCACATCGCCAATGGTCGTGCGGCTTCCGTCGCGTTTGCAGATGCGGGCCTCACCGACGCAACCAGTGAGCGGTTGCTGGCGGTGGGTGAGCGCAGCGGCGCGTTCGACCAGGTGCTGCAGGTTGTGGCCCAGCGGCATACACAGCAATTCAGCACGTTGGTGGAAAGGGCCACACGCATCGTCGAGCCGCTGCTCCTGCTGCTTGTTGCGGTGTTTGTGGGCGCTTTGGTGGTGATGATGTACATGCCCATCTTTGACATGGCCGGAGGTCTGGGTGGCAGCCGCTGAGTCAAGCGAATTGGCAACGGCCTTGCGGCAGGCGAGGGAGCAGCATCTAGCCGGTGCGGGCTCGGTGCTGGACGTGCTGCTCCGGATGCCCGGGTGGACACATGAGCGGCTGGCCGAGGCGCTGCCGCGCCTGGCAGGCGTGCTCGTGCTCAAGCCCGGGGCTGATGCGCGCCCGGACTTTGGGGCCCTGAGCAGCGATCGCGCGCGGGAGTGGCACTGTGTGATTCTGCGGGCGCAACTGGACTCGGCCGATGTATGGGTGGCCGCCGAGGACCCCTGGGACGAGAAGCTGGAGCGACGCATCGCCCGGCATCTCGGGCGCTGTCCGCCGATGGTGGCCGTGCGCCGGGACGACATGAACCGCTGGCTGGGCGCAGCCGCAGCGGCTACTGATGCCGAAGGCGTTGAAGCGGCGCAGGTCACGACGCCCGCAGTCGAGGGGCCGGTGGTCGCATTCGTCGACCAGGCACTCAGGGCTGCCTATAGCGGTGGCGCCAGTGACGTGCACTTCGAGTGCGACCGGGCCGGGGTCACCGCAAAGCATCGACTCGACGGTGTGATGCAGCGCTACGCCCGCTTGGACGGCGCCCAACGCGCGGTCGAGGTGATCTCTCGCATCAAGGTGATGGCGCAACTGGACATCACCGAGCGACGGCTGCCCCAGGACGGGCGGCTGCAGGTGGAACTCGCCGGCCAGCGGGTTGATGTGCGTGTGTCGATCATGCCCAGCGTGCATGGCGAAGATGCCGTGCTGCGCTTGTTGGACAAGGCGCGGCTGCGGCAGAACGAGGCCGACGTGTCGCTGGCCGCACTGGGTTTTGATGCAGAGGCAGCGCAGTTGATCCGAGACTTGGCGCTTCGCCCCAGCGGTTTGTTTCTGGTGACGGGGCCGACCGGCAGTGGCAAGACCACTACCGTGTACGCAACGCTGGCGGAGATCCACGACGGCTTGGAAAAGATCATCACCATCGAAGACCCGGTGGAGTACGAATTGCAGGGGGTTCTTCAGATCCCCGTCAATGAGCGCAAGGGCCTCACCTTCGCGCGAGGACTGAGATCGCTGCTGCGCCACGATCCTGATCGCATCCTCGTGGGTGAGATTCGTGACGCCGAGACTGCCGAGATCGCCGTGCAATCGGCACTGACCGGACACCTCGTCTTCACGACCGTGCATGCCAACAGCGTGGCCGATGTCGTGGCGCGGTTCCGCCACTTCGGGCTCGACATGTTTGGCTTCATGTCGGCGCTGAACGGTGTGATCGTTCAGCGGCTTCTGCGGCGGCTTTGCCCACAGTGCATGCAGTGGCGCGAGCCCACTGCGGCAGAGTCACGGTGGTTGGTCGGACAGGGACGGGGCGAAGTCGAGCGCGTCCCCGTCTCGATTGGGTGTGCGCATTGCCATGGCAGCGGCTTCCGTGGTCGGAGTGTGTTGGCTGAGATTCACCAAATCGACGACCTCTGGCGTGATCATGTCACTGGGGAACAGCCCTTGACGCAGTTGCGCGGCATGGCGCAAGACAGGGGCGTGGTTCCTCTGAGCATGCTGGCAGCCGCACAGGTGGCGGACGGACAGACCACGATGGAGGAGGTGCGTCGTGTGGTGGGCTGGTAGCGCGCGCGCTACGCGGCTTTGGATCGGGCGAAGCTTTGCGGCGATGTCGGGAGAGCGCCCCGCTGAATCGGTTAGCGAATCTGGACTTGCCGACGTGACCCAGGCGATCACGTGGTTGAACGAATCGGTCCGAGCGCGGAAGGACGCCAAGCGCTGGACCGTCAACCTGGGGTCGGGTCTGGCGCGCCCCTACGTGTTCAAGCCACCTCAGGGGTTGAAGACCAGTGAGGAGCTTCACGCCGTGGCGGAGGCAATCGCCGCGGAAGAGGCGGGATGGAGCGAGGCTGTTCGGGTTTGGGTTTCAGCGCCGGACGTGACCGGGCAATGCCTCGGTGTTGCGGTGGTGGGTTCGGTGCTGACTCGGATTGAGGCTGTTGCCCAGGAGGTTGGTGCGCAACTGGTGAGCGTGCGGCCCGGCTGGGCACTGCTCACCGACAACGCCTCAGCGTCGACCCGGGCGCCGTCGACAGCTGCGCGATTGCTCTTGGCATCCGATCCCGATGGGCTGGCGGCTCTGGCCGATGACGGCGAGCGGTGGTTGTGGGGCGGGGCGATCGATCGATTCGCCGACGACGCCGATGGAGAGGCGTGGCGGACTCGGCTGACCATGCGCCTGCAAATTCAAGCACCGCCTGTCGAGTTTTTCCTGGACGGCCTGACCTGGGTGCCCGCCCGCGAAAGCAGCACGTCATGATGCGGCGCGTGCTCGCTGAGTTCGCGCCTGCGAGGCGGGTGCCCAAAGCGGTATGGTGGACTGTGGGCGCAGCCGCGCTGCTGGGGGCGGGCTTTGCCTGGCATGCGGGCGATGAACTTCAACGGGCAGAGCATGAATTGCGGATGGCCCAGGAAGCGATGTGGCAAGCCAGGGAGCGGCTATCGAGTGATTCGGATGTAGCGGCGTCCATTGCGCAGGCGCCGCAGCCCTTCGACGCCAGCGCGAAGGCTTGGGAGGCAGAGCGACGCATGCCGCTGGCAGACGCGCTTCGTCTGCTTGAGCGCGTGCAGATGGACGGCTTGGTTGTCCGAAGCCTCGAGATGAGTACACAAACCGGCGTATTCCGCCTTGGCGTCGAAGCCTCCAATCACGAGGCCGTGGTGCGATTCGGCCAGGCGCTCAACGACGGGGTCGTCGGTCAGCCTTCGGGGGCACTACGCTGGCGTCTCGTCAGGTCGGACGCACGAGCAGAAAGCGGAGCTGTCCAAGCCTGGTTCGAAGGTGCGACACGCTGAGCGGCGAGGCATCAATCGCGACACATCCGGATGCACGGCGGGGGCCTGTGGGGAGGTGTCCGAAATGGCAGTGGACCCACGGCGGGCCGGATGGGAAAAACGGCCGTCGTGACGCGGACTTAGCTGCGCGGCGGGGCGATCGGGCGCTTTGGCAGTGAACGGGCGCCAGAGGGCCTTAAACGGGCCCAGGGGGCCGCGGGGCGGCTCGGTGTGAGCCTGCGGGGCGGCAGGCCCTCTTGAGGCCGCTGTGCCTCGTGAAGGGCCAGGTGGCAGGGGGTGCCGCACGGGCGTCGCCGGGCAGCTGCTGCGGGCCGCGAGGTCGCACGTTTCGAGGTCGCACGTGCTCGGGACCGTGCGACCTCGAAATCTCTCGACGCCACGCGGACTTGCGCGTGATGAGTGCTGCCCGATGCCCCACGTGCGACCTCGCTGAGGTCGCACGTGCTCAGGAGCGGTTTAAGGTCGAACGGGTGGCGGGCGGCGGTGCGGGCTTAAACCCAGCCGCGGGGCTGTGGACAAGCGCCGGGTCAGGAGAACAGATCAGGGGTCTGATTTCCGAGTTGTCCACAGCCCTCGACCATGCCCTCGGCCAGGATTTGCTGCACCCGGCGCAGGGTGATCTCGTAGCGCCTGGCCAGCTGGCTGTGGCTCAGCTCAAGGCTGTCGGCGAGCAGCCGGCGGTTGCGCATGACGACGAGTGCCGATCGCGCCTTGGGCACCAGCACGTGCTCACGCGGGAACTCGCTGCACAGGGCCTGCATGCCTGCGAAGCTGGCGATGGTGGCCAGCTCATGCCCAGGCAGCGCCACCTCGGGCACATACACGCGGATGCCGCCGCGCCTTTCGACCAGGCGCAGGGCCGCAGCAATGCCGCCTGCCGACGCGACGAGGCGCAGCACTCGGGGTAGGTGCTGGATGTCGTCGGCGGTGGCGTAAGCGGTCAATCGGCGGCCTTCCCGCGGGCCTTCCAGGCCTTGAGCGCCTCGATCACCTTGCTGGCCTGGCGACTGTCTAGCGAGCGCACCAGGTCGACGCCCTGGCTGGCGCGCAGGAAGGCGGCCAGGCCGGCCGCCGAGGGGTCGCGCAGCAGGCCCTTGGCGCCGAGCTGGGCCCAGAGCTGCTCGATCCACTGCGCCTGCGTGAAGGTGCCGCCCTGGGGCCCTTTGCCGGCCAGCTTGCGCAGGTAGGCCAGCACGCGCTGGCGGCCGGCGTCGTCAAGCTCGGCGGCCGAGCTGCTGCCGCCCTGCACACGCAGCATGGTGCGGTAGGTGCTCTCGGGCGACTTGTCTGCGGTGTCCATGCCCAGCTGCGCGGCAGCGGCGTGGATGGCCGCCAGATCGCGGCGGCGCAGGTTGGCTGAGGCGGGGGTGGGCATGGTCAGCGCCACCCAAAGCTCATGAATCGCTGCTCGTCAGCGAAGCTGCGGCCCTGGCCAGGCAGGGCGCGGCCGTCGTAGTCGGTGAGCAGGTCCGAGCCGTACCAATGGCCCTCGCCGCCGCATTCATGGCACCGGCCGGCCTCGGCGTCGAGTTTCAGGCGATCGATTTGCTCTTCATCCAGTTCGCCCAAGCCCTCGCAGGTGTCGCACGGGAACTTGCTCTGCCAGCGCAGGTACAAGCCCGTGTCGTAGCGCTCGATGCCCACCACCTCGGCCTCGGCCTTGATGGAGGTGCCATCTTCGTCCTGCAGCTGCACGCTGGGGATGCAGTTCTGCTGCAGCAGGCGCAGCTCGAAGGCATCAAGCAGCGGCCGGCCGCCGATGCTGGCCAGCCAGCGGGCGCAGGCCACGATGTCGTCGGCGCTGAGCATGCGCAGGGTGCCGAATCGCTTGCCATCGCTGGCGCCGAAGTGCGGCGGATTGCAGCGGGCGTCGATCGTGAGGAAGGGGCGCAGGTGCGGGGTCATGGCGGCTGCCTTCAGGTGGTCCAGGGCACGAAGCGCGCGTCGGGGCGAATGCGGTGCTTGCCGCGGGCGAGTGGGTGGATGGGATGGCCGCCCTTCGTCTTGCCCAGGCACAGCAGGCGCCCGCCCTCGGGCAGCGCGCACTCGATCTCTTCACGCACGTTGTCGAACCAGTCGGACGCACGGTCAGCGAGTGCGCCCCAGGCCAGCAGCACGTCGCGCCCCAAAGGCGCCTGGTTGCTTATGAGGCTGCAGATGAGGCCCAGGTTCTGTTGCAGCACGTCACGGGCGCACCAGTCCTGAGTTTGGTCCCAGCGCAGCATGGCGATCGCCTCTGCCGGACTGGAGCTGCGCAACGGGATGCCGTTCACCACCAGGATGCCTGCGTACCCGTTGTTCGCTGCCAGCAGCATGAGCAGCGTGATGGTCATGTCGTCGACCTCGTGGTCGGCGGTGCTCGGGTTGAACATGCAGACCGTAAGCACCTGGCCCTCGGCCCACAAGCGCCGCAGCGTGAAGCGGTAGAGGCCGCACGAGCTGAGCCTGGCCGAGCGGTCGATGTTGTGAATGCCAGCTGCATGGAGTTGGTTCATTGGTGCTCCTTGGGTGGGGAGGTGTAGGCCGCCAGGCGGCTCCAGTCGATCTGCCGGGTGCTGCCGAAGTGAAACCGCCCGCAGCCACAAGGGTAGGCCTGCAGAAAGCTCACCACGGGGTTGCCCTGCGCGGCCCTTCGCCTGGCCAGGCGCGCCGCGGCGGCGCGCGCCTGGTCGAGCGTGGGGTAGGCGCGCTTGCCGCTGCGGCAGGGCTTGTGCTTGGCCATGGCGTCAGGCGGCGGGGAACTCGTCGTGCGTGCGGCCGTCGAGCTGGCGGCCGGCGGCCTTCTTGCCGATGCGGACGACGAGCAAACCGTCGTCGAAGGCATGCCCTGGAATGCGCTCGTGACCGACGAGGCGCGAGACAGGCGCGCCTGCCACACGCGGCGTCGTGAACTCGCCCCATTGCTTGAACAGGAACGGCACGCCGGCCGCGGCGCACTGGTCGCGCAGGCTGCGGGCCCAGTCGGGGTGCATGGGGCGCGCGCCGTGCCCGCTTTCGCCGCCGCAGATGACCCAGTCGAGGTACGGCAAGGTATCGGCCTCGTCGTCGTCGGGATCGAACAGTGCCGAGAAGTGATCCTCTGTGCCGCCGTCGTATCGAGTGACAACGTCGGTAAGGTCGATGGGCCCCAGCATCGGCTCGATGCTCACGAACCGCACGCGCGCCGGCAGCTGCAGCAGCTTCGGGATGTCGCGGTCGGCCTCGGCCTGGTTGACCACGGTGGCGCCGATCCACACGTTCGGCCACGGCCAGGCCGCGAAGTCGGGCGAGTAGCCGATGTCGAAGTTGGCGATCGCGGCCTTGATCATCTCAGGCGCGTTGCCGATGCGCTTGGTGAGCAGCAGCCAGTCGAGGTGCGGCGTCTTGCGGATCAGCTCGAACAGGTCTTCCCGCCACTCGGGCGGCACCTGGTTGTCGAACACGTCGGCTAGGCTGGAGCAAAAGACGCGGCGGCGCGCGGCCCCGAAGGTCTCGACTCGCGCCTTCGACTCCTCGTTCCACTGCAAGGGCTTGCGCCAGTTCGAGGGGCTCGTGCGCCGGCGCTCGCCCCCCCAGGTGACGCCCGCAGCCTTGCCCGCGCGCTTGGCCCAGGTCTCGGCGTAGCAGTGGTCGCAGCCGGGGCTCACCTTTGTGCAACCAACCCAGGGATTCCAAGTGTGGTCAGCCCATTCAATCTTTGTGTTTTCACCCACGATGCTTGTCCAGATAAGCGACGGCCGCAGCAAATCGCTCAGGCGACTCGCCAAGCAGCCCGATCGCCGAATTGCAGGAAGGACACAGAAGGCCGCGCGGGTGTCCCGTGCGGTGGTCATGGTCGATGTAGAGAAGGTCCGTGGCCGAGCAGATGCCGCACTTGTGCTCGTGCATCGCCCTGAACTTCGTAAGCTCCGCCAGACTTAAGCCATATCGGGATGCCGTAGATGCGTCGGACGTGCAGGGTTTGCAGGAGCTGGTTAGGCCGCCGCGACGAGAACGGTCTACGCTGAACTCCGTACCCGCCTTCCAGCCCTTGCATCGGAAGCACCACTTGGCGCCAGCGCGGCGCTGGCTGATCCACTCTTCAACGGTGCAGCCCGTCTTGGTTGCGGCGGACTTGTACGCACCGAGCAGCCGCCCCGTTGGGTTCGGGTTTATGTGGTCGGCCCACTCGATGGCGGTGTTCTCAGCCATCACTTCGCTCCCTCGGGCTGCAGGGCTGGGTCGTTAGGCTTCATACAAGATCCGCCGCCTCAAGTTCTGCGCGTGAGAGCAGCTTGTTGAGGTACTCGGCCGGGATGCCTTCCACTTGTTCACCCAGAATCTCGCCGCCCGGGTTTATGCCAAGCGCCCAAGCCTTCTGCTGCGCGTGCATGAACCCCGACGCTTCCACGATGGACACGCCCAGGAACTGCTCGCCCTTCGGCTTGTCGGGATCGCAGAACGACAGCCACCACTGCGCGGGTGGGTTGTTCTGCTCTTTGGTCAGCGCCGCCAGCAGCCTGGCGTCGAAGGCGTCTTCGCAGATGGCGGTGTTCTCAGCCATGGCTAGCACCCTCCTGAGCAGCGCCAACTCCAAGCAGGCCGACGCCCTGCTGCCCGGGTAGCGCCTGCTCCAGGCGCGTGTTCTTGCCTGCCTCGAAGCCGCTCCACCTGTCTTCGCTGCGGACGTTGCGCCCAACCGCCTTGTTCACCGGCCGCACGGTTTCGACGTTCGGGAAGTGGCGCTGCATGTAGGCCTCGATCAGCAGGGTATCGGCTTGGCGGCCGGCGAAGCGTTGCACCAGGTCGCGTACAGCGATCACCCAGCCCTGCGCGAACTCGTCGCCCCGGGCCGTCTTGGTGATGGGCTTGCAGGTGCGCGGCTGCTTCGCGATGTACGCGAGGCGCGCGGCAGCGCACTTGCGCGAGAGCACCTTGTAGGCGTAGCTGGCAACCTCCGGGGCGGGGTTCGCGCCGATGAACACCACGTCGCGCGCACGCTTGAGGAATGCGCGGCCACCGGGCAGGTAGCGGATGACGCTGAGGTGCTCGCAACCGAAGGCTTCGCCCACCAGGTGGGCCAGCCTGCTTTCCCATGCGTTGATGGCCGGCGATCGAGCGGGCGCTCGTGACTCGCCGATGTCGGACAGCGCCACATCGGCCTCGCCGAGGCCATGCTCAGCCATCAAGGCTTGCGCCTGGCGCAGCGCAGCCGCAGCCTCGTTCTCGTTGGCGCTGCGGCTCAGGGCCAGGCACTTCTTGATCTTTGAAAGGGCCTTGTCACGATCCATTGCCAGCTCCCCTTGCCTTCTTGAGCAGGCCTTCGAGGCCCTTGCGGGCCATGCGGCGGCGCTCCATAAGGGCCTTCAGCTGCAGCAGCTTGAGAGCCGCCTCGGCAGCGTGGTGGGCCAGCTCGCTGCCGCCGAAGTCGGCGTCGCTGCACAGCATGGTCAGGCGCGGCTTGCCGTTGCCGACATGCACGCGGGCTTGCCAGCCGTGCGTGTTGGTGGTGTCGATGCGGACGATGCTCATGAGCCCAGACCCTTGCGGATGTGCTTGCCGCAGTTGGTGCACTGGTACACCGAGACGCCGTCCCACTCGATGGCGATGAGGCGGCCGTGGGTGTGGCGGCAGAAGAGCCGCTTCAGAAGCGTGCGAAAGGCGGCGATCACGACTGCACCGCCCCAGCGCGATTCAGCTCGTGTGCCCGAGCCTCTTCACCTGTCGCCAGCTCAAATCTCGCATGCTTCTTGCCATCGGGTGTGAGTACCTCCAGCTTGTGCATCGCGAAGAGCCCGCCCAGCGTCCAGTTGCAGGGCTTGCCATCGGGCAGTTTGCGTGGGGCGCCAGCCCCGGTGAATCGGCCCACACAGGAGAAGGCAAGGTAGCGCTCGACCGTGTCGAAGTCGGCGCCAGCGCCGGCTGCGACAAGGTCTGCTGCCGACTGGACGGTGTTGCACATCGGGCACTTGAAGGCGAAGTGCAGGTGGCTGGACACGCCTTGTGCCAGCAGCGCGGCCTTGAACTCGTCGAGGCTGAGTGTGATCTTCATGGGGTGGTTCTCGCTTGGGGTGGCGCTGATCAGCCGTGGCCGGCTCGCTCGTGCTCGGGTGGGGCCTCGTGGCGCACGCTCTCGACCTTCAGGCCGGTGGCGGCTTCGACGAAGCTGCGGTAGGCCTGGGTCATGAGCTCGACGTAGGCCGGGTAGAAGCCGGGCTGCTGCGCGATGGACAGATGCACGCTGGCCAGACGCAAGGCGCCGTCCATCGTGTGCGGCTTGGCGATGTAGGCCACCAGCTCGGCGCCCTCCTGGCGGAACGACAGGCGCGAGCCGGCCTGCAGGCGTTCGGTGCTCGTCTCAGCCATGGCGCACCTCGTGCCAGCGGGCCAGGAACAGTTCGCGCGCGTCGCGCGGCTGCAGGGGGTGCAGCGGGTAGGGGTGCGGCGGGTCTTCTCCGGGCGCGTCGTCGCCCCGCGGCATCAGCACGAAGCGCTCGATCTGGTAGGCGCTGAGGTCGTGGTACTTGACGATGGTGGCCTTTTTCGCCGGCAGGCCGAAGGCCGCGCGCAGCGCCGCCTCGGCGCGCGCCTCGACCTCGCGGTACATGGGCAGCAGCGCCTTGAGCGGGCTGTTGACATCGCCCACGTAGGCCTCGTGGGCGTCGTGCAGCAGGGCTTCGAGCTTGTGCTCGGACGGCGCCAGGTCGCACACCAGCACGCTGTGCTGTGCCACGCTGTAGAAGCTGCGCGTGTGGCCGGTGAACCGGCACAGGTTGCTCAGCGCATGCGCAATCTCTTCGATGTCGAACTGGTGCCGCTCGGGCGCGCGGTAGTCGAAGCTGCGGCCGTGCAGGGTGAGGATGGTGGGTTCCATGGCCTCCCTCACTTGCCCGGCGTCCAGCCGTGGCGCACGCTGTAGTTCAGCAGCACGTCGGCCGAGACGCTCTTCATGACCACGCGGCAAGCCAGCGCGGCATCAACGCTGCACAGCAGCTCGACGGCCTCGCGCACGGCGCGCTCAGCGTGTTCGTCGCCGGCATCGAACTCCACCAGCGTGTGATACAGGCCGGTGCGGTTGGCCTGCAGCTGCACGGTGCGGGGCTGCGGCTTGCCAGCGGCTTGCGGCTGGCCGCGCTGGCGCAGGGCCAGGAGGTCGGGGATGCTCATGAGGTGCTCCCGGGGTAGGTGGCGTAGGTGATGCCCAGGCTGCGCAGCTTCTTGGCGCCGATGCAGCGCCACTGGATGAAGGCGCGCAGGGCGCGCAGGCCTTCCTGCTCGTTCGGGGCCTCGGGGATGCCGGGCACCAGCAGCAGGCCCTTGCTCGGGCCCTTGCCGTGGCGGCAGGCGACGTCGAGTTCCTTCAGCAGGTTGAAGCGGGGGCCCATTGCGATGGGCATGGCGTCATCGGGCACCACGTGGCCAACGTCGACCAGGCCGCTGGCGCCGCACCAGGCGATGAGCAGGCGCCCGCTCACCTTGAAGACATCGGTTCCCAGGTGCCCGCCGGTGCTGGGTAGCTGCATCAGGCTGCCCTCGGACATGTGCAACCCGTAGACCTTGGTGGCCTGCGCCTCGGCCGCCTGGCGGGCGCTGCTGGTGCTGCTGCTGCGGAAGCCGAACACCTGGTTGGTGTTGTAGGCCCCGGCGCTGTAGCGCACAGTGATCTCCAGCGGCAGCGGCAGGCTGGTGCGGGCCTCGGTGAGGTCCAGCTCGGGCACCAGGTTGAGTGCGGCGAGCTGGGGCGAGCGGTCGGCGCGTGCAGGCCTGGCCATGCGTGCCGAATCGGGGGCGGCGCGCATGCTCAGGCTCCTGCGATGTCGAGCGAGATGGGCTCGTACTTGTCGGTGTCGCCGACCCGCTCGTAGAAGCGCACGTAGCGCTTGCTGCCCACCACCTGCAGGCTCTCGCCGATGGCGGCCATGGCACGCTGCCAGCGCTTGTCGGTGATGTCGTAGCGCCGCAGGCCGAGGATCTTGCCGGTGTTGAGCTTGCCCTCCTTGTCGGTGTCGAAGGCCTCGCTCACCAGCACCTTGATCTCGGGGCGGCTGTTCTCGGCCCACTCATTGATGCACTCGTCGATCAAGGCCTTGGCGGCCTGCAGGCGCTCGTCGAAGGTGAGGTGCTCCGCAATGGCCAGCAGCACCTTGTAGCGGCCGTCGAAGCTGTGCAGCGTGAGGTTGCCCTTCCTGCCGCCCAGGCTCACCTTGAACTCGGCTGCCGAGAGGGCGACGAACTGGTCTGCCAGGTCGAACACCTCGGTGCGGAAGGTGGCGATGGTGGCGCTCAGGGCCTTGGCCTTCTTGACCAGCGCGATCACGAGCTCGTCGCGCGTCATGTCGATGGGCTTGATCACGCTCTCGGGCACGAGGCGGCCCTTGGCGTCTTGCCGGTAGCCCTCGGGGATGGCTTGCGGTGCCGGCGCAGCAGGCGCGGGCGCCGCTGCAATGGCGGCTGCGCCTGCGGCTGGGGTCGGGGTCTTGCTCTTGGTGCTCACGGGCACACTCCTTAAGGTTGCTGGGAAAAGACTGACGGCGGCGGCACGCCTTCGACTTGCACGCCGTAGAACTGGTGGCCCGCGGCGGTGGCCTGGTGCAGCTGGCCGCGCTGCACCAGGTGCTCGGCGCACTCGCGCACGCGCTGCTCGGCCACGCCGGTGAAGCGCACCAGGTCGGCCAGCGGCACCCACTCGCCCGCGTGGGCGTCGACGCGGATCAGCACGGTGGCGGTGAGGGCGTGGCCGCTCATGACGTGGCCTCGGTGCCGCACTCGAACACGCGGCTGAGCTGCAGGCCGCCGATGCGATCGAGCCAGCGGAACAGGTGCCGCGTGACGGTGGGGTGCAAGGCGATGGGCTCGGTGCCGTCGCCCGCGGGGTCGATGAGCAGCACGCCGTCGCTGTGCAGCTCGAACCGGGGCTCTGGCGGCGCCGCATCGGGCGGGGCTGCAGGCTTGCGCGGCGTCAGGTGCGCCGGCAGCTTGCCGAGCGTTGGAATGTCCAGCTGCGCCGGCTGGTTCCAGGGCAGGCCAGCGCGCTGGGCTGCACTCAGCGCAGCCGGTGCGGGGGCCGAAGGGGGTGCGGCCACCGGCGCAGCCTCGGCGGCTGCCTCGGGCAGGCCCGCCGACTTGCCGCCGCACAGCGTGCGCCCGAGGTCGAACACGCTGTTGGGCACGCCTGCGGGCACGCCCTGCGGCGTCTTGCTGCGGGCCTCGCGGCGCATGGCGTCTTCCGGGTCTTCGGCCTTGCGGGCGGCGGCTTCATCCGCGGCCTTGGTGGCCGACGGCGGCACCTTGGTGGTGGCGGTGAAGCGGGCCTCGTTGTACTTGCCCTGCTGGAGCACGTAGCCCAGCGTCACCAGGTTGGCAAGGCGCTTGGCCAGATCGTCGCGCCCGGGAAACTCCTCGCGCAGCTCGGTGCGCAACAAGCCCTCGGCGCCAGCGGCATGCAGCCGCTGCCACAGCTGCAGCGTGAAGGGGTGCATGTTGCCGCCCCAGCTCACGGCTGGCCTCCGTGGCACACGCGCAGGCCTTCGAGCCAGCCGGTGTTGTAGGCGTGCCGGGTGGGCACGTCCACGCCCTGCATGGCGTCGCGCAGGCCTTGCTGGCGGCCTTGCTCGTGGGCGTGGCGCAGTTGCTGGGTGTGGCGCTCCAGCGCGGCCTGGTCGTGCTCGTCGAGCGCGGCCATCGCGACCAGCAGGGCCATCATGGACAGGCAGCCCAGCAGCGGCCAGAGCCAGCGGCGCCAGACGGGCTCTTTGAGCGGGATGACGATGCTGCGTGCGGTAGGGGTGGGCCTCATGGCTGTTTGCCTTCGTCTGTGGGGGTGGCGGTGGTGGTGTCGCCCTCGGCGGCTTCGCCGCGGCGGCGGGTGATGGGCTGCCGCGGCTGCGGCGGCGCCGAGGCGCCGAAGTGCACGCAGCGGCGGCAGGCCTGCCAGTGCTTCAGATCGCGCGGGCTGCCGGTGGGCGGCGGGCGGTGGGCGTAGCGGCGGCACTCGTCGCTGCTGATGACGCGCACCTCTTCGTACTGCTCGCTCAGGTGCGGGCAGGTGTAGTTGCCCAGCTGGTGCAGCACCTTGTCGGCCAGGCGGGCCGTGCTGGCCTTGCCCTTGCCGTATTCGCCGGTGCCCGAGAGCACCTGGTAGAGCAGCGGTGCGCTGACGGCCAGGCGCAGCGCCACGGCGGCCACGTTGCCGGTGCGGTCGCACTCGGTCACCAACATGGCGAACCAGGACTCGCCCATGTAGGGCATGGGGTTCTTGGGCGGCTTCACTGGGCACCCCCGGTGTGCTTGCGCACCTGCTTGGCGGGCGGCTTGTTGGCCTGGTGCCAGTTGGGCGGCAGGGGGCTGTCCTTCACCAGCACGTAGCGCTTCTCGCCGTTGCTCTGGCCGGCAGCGCCCACGCGGCGCACGCTCTCTTGCAGGGCGCCGGTGTTGGCCCAGCGGCGCAGGCACTTGCGCGCGGTGTCGCGGCGGCTCTCGAAGTTGTCGTCGCCCGCGTTGCCCAGCAGCTCGGCGCCCTGGCTGGGGGTGAGCATCTTGCGGATGCGCATGAGGTTCCACAGCCGCGTGCTGAAGGCGTCTGCGCTGGGGAGGTTGGGCTTGCGGCTGCCCTTGGGCCCGCTCTTGCGCACGTGGCCGGCGGCGGCGGCCTCTACGGCCTGCTGGCCGTCGGGCGTGAGGGCGTAGATGTCGGTCTGCACGTCGGCCTGCAGCTCCATGCGGTGGCGCAGGAAGGCCAGGCTGCACAGGCGGCTGGTGGCGTGCACACGCTGCTCGCTGGTGAGCGGGGGCTGCACCCAGCTGGCCAGCTGCGCGGCCGTGAACTCGCTGCCCGCCACCAGGTGGCGCTGGGCCAACGCGGCCAGCACCGTGGCCGTGACCCAGCGCACCGGCTCGGCCGCTGCGGTGGTGGCCTGCTCGCTCATTGCAGCGGGCCTCCGGTGGTGGCGGTGATGGCCTGGTCGAGCACGGCGCAGGGGTGCTCGCGGCGGCGCAGGCGCGCCAGCTCGGCGCCCACCGTCATGAGCACGCGCTCGGGCGACTCGGCAAACTCGTCGGCGAGGGTGTTGACCAGCTTGAGCTTGGCCACGGCCACCAGGTGCTCGGCCGAGCCCTGCAGATCGGCCTGCAGGCAGTCTTCAGCGGCCACCAGGGCCACCAGGGCGGCCATCACCTCGGTCTGCTGCTTGACCCTCATGCCTGGCCTCCGCGGACGATGCGCTCGGGCTTGAACTCGACACACAGTGCCTTGCCTTTGACGGCATCGGCGCCCACGCTGGCCCAGCCGTTGGCCTTGGCCCACTGCTCGATGGTGGCCACCGCGTTGAGCACCAGGCGCATGCGGCCGTCGCTGTCGGCGTGGATGCGCTCGACCAGGCTCTGCTCGATGCGCACCTCGCTGAGCTTGTCGCAGGCCTGCTGCACGTCGCCCAGGCTGAGGCGCTTGAGCTCGACGACGCGGTTCACGCGGCTGGCGATGTGGCCGTGGCGCCCGAGGGTGTTGCCGAACTTCTCCATACCGACCAGGAAGCAGGCCACGCCCGTCATGTCGGTGATGTCGCGGATGATCTCCAGCAGGCTCGGCGTGCTGCGGATGAGGTGGTCGGCCTCGTCGAAGCACATGGGGCGCATGTCCACCGCCAGGCGGCCGATGATGCGGGCTTGCACCTCGCTGTTGCGGCCGCGCTTGTCGAGGCCCAGGGCATCAGCCAGCTCGTCGAGCAGGGCGCGCTTGGTCCAGGTCTCTTTGCAGCGCAGGAAGATGGCCTGGCTGTCTGCGGCCCAGCGCTCCATGAGTTCGCTCTTGCCGATGCCGAACGGGCCTTTGACGATGACCAGGCCCGCCTCGCGCGCGCCGCGGCGCTCGACGGCGGCCTGGGCTTCCGCCAGGCGGCGGAAGTTCTCTGTCATGACGAAGCCTTTTTTCACGGGTGTGCTCTCCTCGGGGTGGTGGGTGTTGGGGGTGGGGTGCTGGGCTGCCGGCTGAGTGGGTGGGCTCAGCCGGCGGCGTTAAAAGCCGCGGGGTCATCGGGCCAGGCCAGGCCGCGGCTGGCGTAGTAGCTGCGCAGGCCGTCGTAATCGGCGCTGGCGGCGTAGGCGGCCAGCCAGGCGGCGTCTTCGGGGCTCCAGGCAGCGCGGTGCTGCATGAGCCACTCGTAGCGGTCGGCGGCGCTGTCGAAGACGCTGGGCCGGCCGCCGGCCAGCGTGGCGGGGGTGCTGGGCTCGATGCGCTCCACGCGCTCGGCAATCTCGACCGCGGGCAGATCGTTGGCCTGGAAGCCCGGGATCTGGAACTCCGCAGCCGGCGCGGGCAGCACGGCCTGCAGCTCGCGCTCGGCGGTGTCGATCTGCGCCTGGCGGCGCTTGACGATGCCCTGCACGCGGCGCTCGCGCGCGGCCTGCACCGCGCTGACCGGGAAGTAGGGGATGGCGTTGCCGCCAGCCGCAGCCGAGTGCACGGCCTCGCAGACGAACTCGCCGCCGGGCGTCCACACCCACACGCGGCTGCCGTCGTGGATGTCGTAGTCGACGCGCACCTGCTCGCCGTCGACCTGCATGAGATCGGGCGAGTAGTAGTGCTGGTTGAGCCAGCGCACCTCGCCACGCTGCGCCACGCGCAGCACCGATGGGCGGAACATGGTGCGCAGGGCGCCTGCGTCGAGCATCACCTGCAGCTCGGGCACCAGCATGGCGGCCCAGGCCTCGTCGGGCGTGAGGTGGCGGCCTGCGGCGGCGCCTTCGGCGTGCTTGGGCAGGCCGCGGTGGCGGTGCTCGGCGTTGTAGGTGTGCACGGCCTGGGCGACGTCGCCGATGAACTGCTGCCAGCTGGGCACCTTGCCCGACAGGCGCACCACCTCGCCGCCCGACTCAGCCCGCTTAAGGGCGCGCTGCTCGCGCTCCAGCTCCAGCGTCACGTTGCGCAGCGTGCGGTCATCAACGTCGCCGCCCTGGTAGGTGGCGTAGCGGCGGGCGGCGCGCAGCATGTGCGTCTGCCAGCTGCGCTCGATGAGGCCGTGGCCCTGCGGGTGGCCGGGGATGCCGAGGCGGTGCTCCACGCCCAGGCGTGCGAAGAGGCCGACCACGGGGCAGTCGAACACCTTGGCGCGTTCGCCCGAGCCGTTGTCGGAGTAGACGATGCCGGGCACGCCGTGCGTGGCCACCGAGAAGCGGATGCAGTCGCCCACTGCGATGGTGCTTTCGCTCAAGCTGACGCTCCAGCCCACCACCTTGCGCGTGGCCACGTCGATGGCGAGGGTGACTTCGGGCGCGAAGGGCTGGCCGTGGTCGGGGTGGCGCACCTTGGCCTTGAAGGTGTGGCCGTCGATCACCCACACGTCGTTGGGCGCCAGGCCGTCGGTCATGCGGCGCTTGAAGGGCAGCTTGGCGGCGCGCTCGGCGCCGGTGTGGCGGGCCTTGATGAGGGCCGTCTTGTCGAGCTTGGGCAGGGCGCGGCGCGCGCGCTCGTACAGCACTGGCGCCTCGTCGAACGGGCGGCCCAGCTCGGCGGTGATGGCGCGGGCCACGTCGGTGAGGTTGCGCGCGGCGCCGGTGGCGCTGCTGTAGCGGCGCAGCACCAGGGCCACGTCATCGGCCACGGCGCCGAGGCCGCGCTTGGGCGCCGGGGCGGGCAGCAGAGCCCACCAGCCCGCCTTGCGGTGATCGCCCACCCAGCGGAAGAGGGTGCGCTCTGAGATCGGCACCCCTTCAGGGGCACCTGCCTGGCGGGGGCGCTGGTGGGCGATGCGGGCCTGCTCCAGCAGCGGCTCGGGTACGGCGGCTTCGGCCAGGTCGCGCACCAGGCGCTTGATGGCGTGCGTCATGCCGCCCTCGACGGTGGCGAGGGTCTTGGCGTGGTTGACCAGGGCCAGGCGCGCATCTGCGCAGGCCGCTTCGGCCTTGCTGGGGGGGCGCTTGTCGGCGGGCACCTCTGCGAGGGAGGCCGGGCGGGTGGCCACGGCGGTGGGCACCTGTTCGGGTGCCTGCCCAGGCGTGGCGGCCCGCTGCACCTGGTGGGCCAGCAGCGCGCGGCGCACACCCACCGGCAGGGCTGCGGTGTCGTACTCGCGGCCACCGCCGCCGAAGCGGCCTTCGCGCACACGGCTGGGCACCTGCAGGGCCACGAGCTTGGCGCGGCTGCGGAACTCGCTGCCGGGCCAGTCGGGCAGGCCAAGGGCGGCCAGCTCGGCTGCGGTGAGCCAGGGGGTGCTCATGCGACGGCCGCCTTGGTTTGCCGCGAGGCCTTGCGCGGCTTGCGGCGCAGCTGGCCGTGCTTGAGACCCATGAGCACGGCGATGTCGTGGGCCTGTCCGTGGTGCCCCTTGATCCGGCCGCGCAGCAGCTCGTGGGACAGGGCGTAGCTGACCTTGTTCACGCGCGCCCACTCGGCCAGAGAGAGCCCTGCTTGGCGGAGGTCTGCGCGGACTTCGGCGGCCGTCTTAAGGGGGGGGTTCACGGCTAGAGTTAGGGGGTGTTGAAAACGTTGAAGAAGTGTTGAGATGATGGGCCTAATAAGTCCCTTAGTCAAGTACCTGCCGTGACCATCGATAACCCCTACCCCGATGTGGGCCGCCGGATCGCGCAAGCACGAGGCGCGCGCACGCAAGCCGACTTCGCTGCGCAGATCGGCGTGGACCGGAAGACCGTGGTGCGCTGGGAGCAGGGCGAGCGCCTGCCAGATGGCGCCTCGCTGCTGGCGATGTGGCAGCAGTTCCAGCTCGACCCCGGCTGGTTGATCTCAGGTGCTGGCGAGGCGCCTCAGATGACGGGCAGCGAACGGCACCTGCTGGCGCAGTACAGGCAGGCATCAGCCCAGGGCAAGCGCGCGCTGGAGGCTGTGGCGACGGCCTGTGTCGAGGCGTTGCAGCGAAGCGAGGACTCCGCCCCTGCCACGCGACTGGCGCTGCACGATGCGGGTTCGGCCATGTCGTCCGCGGGACGCAAACGCCCCAAGGCTTGACCCGCCAGCCACGCCGGCTGCACACTGGCATGGGCGTGCAACGCGCCTCGGGGCGAAGCGTTTCGCCCTGTCCCTAGAGGGCCCCGCTCGGCACAGTGCCGGGCATGATCCCCACCCCTAGCAACACCCTCGGCCTCGATCTGCCGGCCCCCAGCTCGCTGGCGCGGCAGGTGAACACATTGATCGTGCACTGCGCGGCCACGCCGAGCGGGCGCGTGATCGGTGGCCGCCCGCAGGGCCAGGCGGGTTGGCGCAGCCCCAGCGCGCACATTGACGAGTGGCACCGCGTGCGCGGCTTCCGCCGCGCCGCGGCATGGGTCGCGCGGCACAACCCGCTGCTCAAGCACATCGGCTACCACTACGTCATCGACGTGACTGGCCAGCTCTGGCAAGGCCGCCACCTGGCTGAGGCCGGTGCACACGCGCAGGGGCACAACGCGCGCAGCGTGGGCATCTGCCTGGTGGGTGGCCTGGAGCCCGAGGCCGCCTACACGCCCGAGCAGTGGGCCACGCTGGAGCAGCTGGTGCGGCTGCTGGCGCAGCACTTCGGCATTGCGCTGGATCGACCGCTGAGCCCGCAGGGCGGCGTGTGCGGCCACCGCGACGTGGGCGGCCTGGTGGCGCCCGATATCCAGGGCGGCAGCAAGCCCGCCCCGGTGCTCAAGAGCTGCCCAGGTTTCAGCGTGGGCCAGTGGCTGGCCGCAGGCCTGGTGCCGCAAGAGCGCCACGTATGGAGGCCCGCCACATGAAGCTGCCGCGCCCGAGTCTCATCCCCGAGTGGCGCCATTGCCTGCGCTTTGACAGCGTGCGCGCGGCGCTGCTGCTGGCGCTGCTGAGTGCCGTGCAGGCCGACGTGCTGCCACTGGTGGCGCCCGTGTTTCCGCCGCATGTGTGGCCCTGGGTCAGTGGTGGCGTCGCGTTGGCCATCGCGGTGCTGCGATTGCGCAAACAGCAACTGCCCGACGTGAACTCGAAAGAACCCGACTAGGAGCTGCAGCTCGTGGCTGACCTCGCGCCGTTCACCAGCGTCAGCTCGCCGGCCTGGGAGCGCTCGCCCCTGGGTGGCGACGACGACACCGAGCCGCTGGTGCTGGTGGGCGCGGCATCCGTCTCGGGCGGGCGCGTCACGCAGCGCGTGGCCGGCGGCGCCAGTGGCAACACCTACACCGTGCGCTGCACCGCGCAGGGGCCGGATGGGCAGGCGCTCATCGCATTCGGCCGCCTGCCCGTGCGCACGCGGGCCTGATTCACGCATCACAAACCGAGGGGCATCGCATGGGCGAGATGAACGATCAGCAGCTGCTGCTGCTGGGCAAGATCGACGGCAAGGTGGACGGCCTGGTCGAGGCCGACAAGGTGCAGCTGGACATGCTGCAGAAGATGGACGCGCGGCTGCGCACGGTCGAGCAGCAGGCCAAAGTCAACGGCGCCGTCAGCGGCGGCATCGTCAGCGTGGGCATGGCGCTCATCATCGAAGCCGGGCGCCAGTGGATCGGCCGCGGCGGCGCGGGCCACCCCTGAGCGGGCAAGGCGCCCCAACGTGGCACACCCCCAGGAAAGGCGCCTGCAACTGCGGGGCCTGTACGTCTTCAAGCAGCTGCCGATGGAGGCCGCCTGTGCCGCCATGCAGCTACCCAAGACCACGGGCAACCGCTGGAAGCGCGACGCTGCAGAGCAGGGCGACGACTGGGACTTCGCGCGCAGCGCCGTGGCCCTGGGCGACGACAACTTCAAGCAGCTCAGCCAGCGCCTGCTGCAGGACTACCTGGTGGTGCACCAGTCGGTCATCGACCAGCTCAAGACCAACGACAAACTGACGGCCGAGCAGCGGGTGACGATGCTGGCTTCTTTAAGCGACAGCTTCAACAAGAGCATCGCGGCGTTCCGCAAGATCGCGCCCGAGATCAACAGCTACGCCATCGCGCTGGACGTGGTGCAGCGTCTGACCACCTTCGCCCAGGGCCGCTACCCGCAGCACGTGCCGGCCATCCTGGAGATGCTGGAGCCCTTCGGCGCCGAGCTGGCCAAGGCCTACGGGTGAGCTGAGCCATGGCCAAGAGCGAGAAAGACTTCCTCGCCTCCATTGCCGCCATGGCCGAGAGCCTGCGCAAGCAGGCCGAAGCCAGCGCCGATGGCTGGGACATCACGCCCGAGGCCGTCGCCGAACGCCGACGCCAGGTGGCCGACGAGGTGCGCGGCTTCGAGTTCTTCGCGCGCACCTACTTCCCGCACTACGGTCGGGCCGAGCCGAGCGTGCTGCACCGCTACCTGTACGAGCGGCTGCCGGCCATCGTGCGCAGCGCGCGGGGCGAACGCGACGTGATCGCCGCGCCTCGAGGCGAGGCCAAGAGCACGGTGGTGAGCCTGATCTTCGTGCTGTACTGCGTGGTGCTTAAGCTCAAGCACTACCCCATCATCGTGATGGACGCCTTCGAGCAGGCCTGCGAGATGCTCGAAGCGGTGAAGGCCGAGCTCGAAGCCAACCCGCGGCTGCAGAGCGATTTCCCCGAGGCCTGCGGCCAGGGCCGCGTGTGGCGCGTGGGTTGCATCGTCACCGCCAACGACCGCAAGGTCGAGGCCTTCGGCTCCAACAAGAAGATCCGCGGCCGGCGCCACGGCCCGCATCGCCCCGACCTGGCCGTGCTCGACGACATCGAGAACGACGAGAACGTCGCCACGCCTGGCCAACGCGACAAGCTGGAGCGCTTCGTCACCAAGGGCGTGCTCAGCCTGGGCCCGCCCGACGACAGCATGGACGCCATCCTCATCGGCACCGTGCTGCACTACGACAGCGTGCTCAGCCGCTTCCTCAAGAACCGGCTGTGGCACCGCAAGGTGTTTCGCGCCATCCTGACCTGGCCCGACCGGCTGGACTTGTGGGAGCGCTTCGAGGAACTGCTGCTCAGTGGCGACACGCCCGACCAGGGCATGAGCGAGGCCGTCGGCTACTACAGGCTCAACCAGGAGGCCATGGACGCCGGTGCCCAGGTGAGCTGGCCGGCCGTGCGCCCGCTGCTGCAGCTGATGATCAAGCGCGCCCGCGACGGCCATGCGGCCTTCGACAGCGAGCAGCAGAACGACCCCATCAGCGGCGACGACGCGCCCTTTGCCAACAGCATCCGCTTCTGGGTGAACCGCCTGGCCGAGTGGGTGTTCTACGGTTCGTGCGACCCCAGCATGGGCCGCGGCGGCGCCGGGCGCGACCCCAGCGCCATCCTGGTGGGCGGGTTCAACCGCTCGGTCGGCGTGCTCGACGTGGTGCACGCGCAGATCCGGCGCCGCACGCCTGAGAAGCTGATCGCCGAAATCATTGAGGCGCAGGCCGAGTGGGGCTGCGTGGTGTGGGGTTTCGAGGCGGTGGTGTTTGCTGAGTTCATGCGCCAGGAGCTGGTGCGCCGCAGCGCCGAGAAGGGCACGCCGGTGCCCGCGCAGCCGCTGGTGCCCATTGCCGACAAGGCGCTGCGCATCGAGAGCATCCAGCCGCACATGCACAACGGCCTCATTCGGCTGCACAGCAGCCAGACGGCGCTGATCGACCAGCTGAAGCACTACCCCAAGGCCGACCACGACGACGGACCCGACGCCCTGCAGATGCTGTGGATGCTGGCCGTGACGGGCGGCGTGGCCGCCAGCGCCCAGGTGCAGGACACCACCGCCCGCGGGCGGGAGTACTTCGACCGCGCGGCGCGCCAGGCGCAGCGCATGTTTGCGCGGAGGCGCTGATGCTTCAACCGGCAACCCTTAAGGCCAGGCTGCTGGCGGCGGCAGGTGTGGCGGCCGTTGCCGCGGCCGGCGGCTTTGCGGCGGGCTGGGGCTGGCGCGACGCGCGCTGCGATGCCGCCGCGGCCACCACCCGCGTGAGCGCGCTGCAGCAAAAGGTGGTCGAGCTTGAGGGCCAGCGCGACGCGCTGGCCAGCGTGATCAACCGTCAACAGGAGGCCACCAATGCTGCTGCCAACCTTGCGCGCCGCGCGCGCGCCGATGCTGCTGCTGCTGACCGCGCTGCTGACAGCTTGCGCCAGCACGTCGCCCGCGTGGCGGGCCAGTGTTCCGCCGCTGCCGCCGTCGGCCAGGCAGGAGCCGAGCCCGGCGCTGTGCTTGCCGAGCTGTTCGGCCGGCTGGAAGCGGCTGGTCGAGAGCTTGCAGCAGACGCCGACCGCGCCCGCATCGCCGGCCAGCTCTGCGAGCGCAGCTACGACGCGCTGAGCACCCAACACGAGCCCGCACCATGAACTTTGCTCCCATCCGATTTGCGCTGCCCAACGCCGAGGCAGCGGCGCCGCCCCCGCCCGCCCCGGCGCGCGTGCGTGAGGCCGCGGGCATGAACGGCCTGGCCGACGAGGAGGCCGGCTGGACGCGGCTGTCTGCCCAGGGCTCCAGCGCCAACCTGCGCGACCTAACGCCCATGAGCCAGGAGCGCATGCAGCGCCTGGCTGAGTTCCTGTGGCAAAGCAACCTGCTGGCCAACCGGCTGATCGAGATCCCGCTGGCTTACCTGCTGGCCGAAGGCGTGAAGCTGACGTGCCAGAACGAGAAGCACCAGAAGCTCCTGACCGAGTTCTGGACGGACCCGATCAACGACTGGCCGGAAAAACTGTACCCCCGCGCACGCGACCTGGCGATCCTTGGCGAGCAGATCTACCGCGCGTTCGAGAACGAACACAGCGGTGCGGTGCGCTTCGGCTACGTGGACCCTCGCCTGGTGGGCTCGATCGTCCTCGACCCCGATAACCCCGAGCAGCCCATTGGCGTGCTGACCAAGCGCGATTCGAGGGGCAAGTACAAGAAGTACCGCGTGATCGTGCTCGGCCCTGACGAGGAGCTCTTCAGCAGGCGCACGGCCGAGATCCGCGCCGGCTTCACGGACGGCGACGTGTTCCTGTTCCAGGTGAACAAGCTGGCCACTGGCAGCCGCGGCCGCAGCGACATGCTCGGGCAAATGGACTGGCTCGACGGCTACGACGAGTTCCTGTTCGGCGAACTGGACCGCACGCGTTACCTGCGCAGCCACGTGTGCGACATTGAGATCACGAACGGCACCAAAGAAGAGATCGAGGCCCGCGCCAAAACGCAGAAGCCTTTCGAGCCCAACTCGGTGTACATCCACAACGGCGGCGAGAAGATGGACTTCAAGCAGCCCAAGCTCGAAGGCGTGGACATGAGCGAGACCGCGCGCCTGTTCCGCAACCACGTGCTCGCGGGCGGCACCATACCCGAGCACTGGTTCGGGGGCGGGGGCGACGTGAACCGAGCCGCCGCGGCCGAGATGGGCGACCCCACGTTCAAGCTGATGACGGCGCGGCAGACGCAGCTCAAGCAGATGCTCGAGAAGCTGGGCCGCTACGTGCTGGCCCGCCAGCCCGGCGCAGTGCCCGACTGGGCGAGCCCCGACTGGACGGTGACGGTTGAGTTCCCGGAGTTGGTGAGCAAGGACATCACGAAGTTTGCCGCCGCGCTGCGCGAGGTGGCCGCCACCTGCAGCCTGCTGGTAGACCGCGGCCTGCTGACAGAAGAGCGCGCGGTGGGCATGGTGTCCAACGTGGCGGCGCGCTTCGGGGCCGAGTTCGACGCCAAGGCCGAGCTGGCGGCTGCGATCGCCGAGCGCAAGGCGCGCAAGGCAGAGCAGGACACCGGCGACGCCTTTACTACGCCGGGCATGCCGGGGCGGCGCCTGCCGCAGGGCCAGCCGCAGCCTGGCGCCCCGGCGCCCGCGCCGGCTGGCGACGATGACGCCTGAAGAGCTGCGCGCCTGGCGCGAGGCCATCCGCACGGCCGAGCGCGAGCGCGCGGCGCTGCTGCTGGGCGGGCAGCAAGACATGGTGCGCCTGCTGCGCGGCCTGTACGACGCCCTGGCCGCCCGCCTGGCCGAGCTGCCCGCAGACTGGCAGCGCATCCAGCTGTCCGAGCTGCAGGCACAGCTGCGCGCAGTGATCGAGGGCGTTACGGGCGAGCTGCAGGCGGCTGTGGACGACAGCATCGCCCAGGGCTGGAAGCTGGGTGCCGACCACGTTGATGACGTGATCCGTGCCGTGCGGCCTGGCCTGGGCTTGGGCATGCCGCTGGTGGACACCTTCATCCTGGACGCGCTGCGCAGCTTCAACGCAGGCCGCATCAAGGACCTGGCGACCAACGCCGAGGCCGTGGTGCAGCAGCAGGTGCACCTGGCGGCGCTGGGCGCGCAAACCAATCAGCAGGCCGTGCAGGCCATGCGCGCCCACCTGGTGGGCGAGGCCGCGCCTGCTCGGGCCCGCGCCAAGCGAATCGTGATCACCAGCACGGCGCAGATCTATGCGGTGGCCAAGCAGCGCCGCATGGAAGACCAGGCCACGCGACACCCCGACCTGCGCAAGCGCTGGGTGAAAAGCGGCAAGCCGCCCGAGCGCAGCCGCCACAACCACGACGGCATGGATGGTGTGACCGTGCGCGTGCACGAGTACTTCGAGGTGCCTGGCAAGGGCCTGGGCGAGGTCACCCGCATGCTGCACCCGCACGACCCGACGGCGCCGCCGAGCCAGGTGATCTTCTGCGGGTGCCTGGTGCGGCCGGTTTTTGTGCGCGACGAGGGCTCGGACGGGGCCTGAAAACCGACTTCAACGCCAGACCCCCGTAGGACAGAAGTTCGGGCGCATCCAGCAGCTCAAGGTATCTGCGTCAGGGTGGGGGGTGAGTTAGACGCCGCAGCGGACTTAAACCGCACCTTAAACCGCCCATGCCGGGCCGGTTTGGGGACCCGGTCCCGGCCGCCGAGGCTGGCGGCCGGGGTTTGGCCTCAGATCGGGGCCGAAACGCCCTCGTCGGCAGCCTGGCCGGCAGCCTCTGGAACGGCGCCTTCCGCCGCCTTGGCCTAGGGCTCCTTCTGCAGCGGCCGGGCCAGCCACAGCGCACAGTCTGCGGTGGCGCAGTCGTGCACCGCGCGCATCACGTTGGCCATGCGCTTGCCGCCCTGGCACTCGTGGCAGTAGCCGTTGATGGCCGGGCGCCGCATGCCGGGTGATGCCAGCGCTTGGCCATGGTAGTCGCCATAGGCTAGGTCTTCCTTACGCACCAACATCACCGGCTGCTCGCCCGGCGCCTTGTACGGCCGCACCGACCACAGTGCGCAGCGCTGCACGGCGCAGGCGGCGATGCGCTCCTTGTAGCCGTGGTCGCTGCCGCCGTTCTCGCACTGGTAGCAGCGGGCGCGGATGGTAAGGCGCAGGCTGAGGTGCATGTTGGCCGGGTTGCGGCTGGGCTGGGCCAGCACGGCCGTCAGCTCGGGGTTGCGGCGGCCGTCGGCAATGAGCCACTCCTCATATCGCTGCCGCTGCTCGGCCGGCGTCTCGGGGTGGTCAACCTTGGGGAAAGCGCCGCGCGGCGTGCGGGCCGCTTCGTCGGCGCTGGTGGTGTCGTCGTCATCGAGCGCTGCATCATCAGCATCGGGGGCGAGGTCGTTCATCGTCGAACTCCAGGTGTGAGGGGAAGCCACCTTCGCGCGCTTTGCCGGGTCTGTCACTAGACCTGGCAGTGGTCGAACGCGCGAAGGCGCTTTAAGGGCTTAAACCGCCGCCGGCGTTGCGCGGGCGGCACGTGGCAGGCCTCAGTCGGCCTGCCGGCAACGCTCCAGCTCGCTGGCCACGACATCGATCTCTTGCATGGGCCGCTGCACGGCCGCGGCCATGCAGGCGGCCAGGTGCGCCAGGTCGATGGCTTCCACGTGCGAGGCCATGACGTCTGTGCCCTGGCCCGCCGCGTGGGCGCAGCGCGCCAGGCCCTCCACGGCGCGCAGGGCGCCGGTGGCCATCTCCAAGTTCGCGGCCTGCTGCTGCAGGCGCTGGGCCAACTGCGGCAGCAGCAGGGCGGTGATGGAAGGATCGCGGCTCATGACGTTTGCTCCCGGGTCGTGGCGTCGGGGGCACTTCGGCTGTTAGCTGCCGGGCTTGACTCGGCGTGAGGATTCACGCCGGCCCGCGCGGCGGCCTTGGCGCTGCGCGTCTCGCGCCCCGCGTGCAGCACCTCGGCGGGCTGCCCCTTCTGACCCGGCCGCGCGCGCCAGGGCGGCGACACGGTCTTGGGCTTGAGGCGCCCCTCGGCGGCCAGCTGGGCCATGCGCTTGGCGCTGTTGGCCAGGCCGATGCGGCGGAAGGTTTCGTTGGGCTGGTAGTCCACCAGGCCGAGCAGGGCCAGCTCGCGCAGGTCCTTGAACCACTCGCCGGTGCTCTTCCAGCCCATCAGCGTGGCGCGCTCGGTGTGCGTGAGCTCCTTGATGCCGTAGTAGTACAGCACCTTGCGCAGGCGCGGCTTCTCCTTCAGCACCCGCTCGGCCAGCATGCTGCGCAGGGCGTCGCGCTCGGCCACCACGCGCTCGAAGGTGGCCAGCACGGTGGCGGTGGCCACCGGCGGCGGCAGCGGCGGGCCGGCGGGCGGGGCGGTGTGCTGCTCCAGCACGTCCAGCACCCAGCGGCGGAACTCGGCCGCGCGGGCGGTGCGGGCAAACATGCCCAGCAGGTGGGCGCCGCGCAGGCTGAAGATTCGCACCTCCTGCACGCCGCCCGCAGTGGGCAGCTTGACCAGGGCGGTCATGCGGTCGGTGAACTCGGCGGCGTGCTTGCTGTAGATGTCGCGGAACGAGCGGTCGTTCCGAAACCCAAGGGCGGGGGCGATCTGCTGCCACCTTAGCCAGGTCTCGCCCGGCGCATGCTCGATCGGGTCGAACGTGACTTCGTGAAAGGTCAGCGCAGTAGCGCTGTCGTGGTCTGCCATGTTGGCCTCCGTGGGGTCAGTCGATGAACGACCGCCACCCACTGCCAAGAGGGCGGCGGCCCTGACGGGTTGGCAGACCGGTGACCCCGCGGAGCGGAAGCCGGCGAGCCTTGCGGCTCCCCGCCAGGGCCGCCATAGAACTGGCGCCGAAGGCGAAAAAGCCGCAACGGTCTCGGTGCGGCTTTGAGCCGCGGGGTCAAGCGAGCTGCCACACTCGGCCCCCCAATCGGGGGCGAACGGACTTTAAGGCCAGCCGACACCCGCGGCAAGCGCCACCGTGCCAGCGTGTTGCAGAGTACGCAATGGACTTGGCAGCGGTCGAACGCCCCTAGCATGGGTTGGTCCAGCGGCTTGTGCCCGAGGTGTCAGTCGACTAGCTTCTGCATATCAATTGCCGAGGAAGATATGTCCCGCTCTAAGCTTTCGTCGTTGCTGCTATTGGTGGTCGGCCTGGCAGGCTGCGCGGTCTCGCCGCATGTGGTCCGCGTGGAGCAGCCTTTCCGAGGCGCTCCGGTCGGCAACGTGCTCGTGGTTGACGGCCGAGTCGACCGCCAGATCGTCTTCGTGCGCTTGCCCGATGGCACGCAGCTGCTGGAAGTGAGCCCTTCTCTCGCAGAAGTGCTTGCGCAGTTCATCACCGGCTCTTCAAGGGTTGAAGCATTGCTGCCGCCTGGCGCCAAGCTGGAGGTTCGGATTCGATCGCTTGAGATGAGGAGTCGCACGGGGCCATTCATGCCTGACTACGTGACTTGCGCGATCACAAGCGAGATTGCCGTTTTCAAGGGTGCTCAGCAGCTGACACAGCGTCACGTGTCGTCCTTGCTCAAGGACTTCCGAGTCCTCACTGCAAACTATGACGACGTGCCTCGCGAGGGTGTGGCGGCATGCATGGCTCGGCATGCCCAGGGCATCGAAGCTGAGGTGAGTGCACTTCGTCAGTAAGGCGATGCAGGGCCTTGGGAGCTTCCCGCAGCCGCCCCTTTCCGCTACCCTGATACACGCGTAGGCCCACCCCCGAGGCGAAACGTTTCGCCCTGACGCAAGGCCCGCAGGCTCGGCACAGTGCGCTCGTCCATCAACGACGAGCGCCGCAGAACCGGCGCTCTCCATCCTCGGAGCGCCGCATGTCCGCCAACACCCCCACCCCCCCGGTCGAGCAGGCCAAGGCCGAGCAGGCCAAGGCCGAGCAGGCCAAGGCCGAGATGACGGCCGCCCAGGCCGCCAAGAAGGTGAAGCGCCCGGTGCTCGTGCCGGCCAAGAACCCGGGTGAAGAGCCCACGCGCGAGCTGGTGCCGGTGGCCGCCACCGAGGTGCTGGCCTTCCGCGACTACGGCACGCACGTCGTCGTCGTCACCAAGGACGGCAAGAAGTTCAGCTCGGCCGACATCAAGGTCGAAGCCGCCGAGGCTGCCTGACGTGGCCGCGAACTCGCCTGCCGCCATGGAAGCGCTGGGCCGCCACATTGCCGCGCTCGACCAGGCGCGCGCCGCCGGCTGGCGCCGCCAGGCGCTGCTGGGCAACCTGGCCGCAGCGCTCAAGCGCGCGGCCGACAGCCTGGCCGAGCCGGTGCCGGCCGAGAAGCTGCAGCTGCTGCTGGGCGATGCCGCAGCCGCCCACGCCGACATGCTGGAGCAGCTGGCGGCGGCCAACCGCTACGGGCAAGAGTGCGGCCGTGCCGAGGTGCGCTTGGCGCGCCTGTTGCCGGCGGAGGGCTGACGCATGGACCCGCTCAAGCTCATCCCGCCCGGCGCCGGCTTCGACCGCCTCACCGAAGCCACCACCACCGAGTTCCGCGCGCTCATCGACCTGGTGCGCCAGGCGCTGCGCGAGAAGCTCAAGCTCACGCCCGGCATGGGCGACTACTACGTCGACGTGCAGGGCATCTGGGCCGACAGGGCTGTGGTGCTTCTCAACGGGCGCCTGTACAGCTACCCCTACACCGTGAGCGCCGAGAACACGGTGACGCTGGGCGAGGGCACCGAGGTGGTGGCCGCTTATGCGCCTGTGAAGGAAGCGCTGGCCAGCCAGGCGGGCGACTTCCGCGTGCTGGAGGCCAAGGACGGCGGCGTTGACATCGAGGTCACCGTCATCCGTGCCGGCCTCAGCGGCAACGGCAACTACTACAGCGACGCCGCGCTCAAGACGCTGGTGCCGCTGGTGGAAGCCGCGCGCGTGTTCGTGAAGAGCGACGAGGTGCACCTCAAGAGCGGCGGCAAGGACGTGGGCAACCTCATCGGTGGCCTGTACGGCGCGCAGTTCGTGGCCGGGCCCATGCCCGACACCGGCCGCGTGACGGCCACCTTCCGCGCCATCAGCGCCAGCGAGCCGGCGGTGGTGAAGATGGTCGAGGCCATCCGCCGCGGCATGCAGGGGCTGATGGGCTTGTCCATCGACGCCAAGGCCACCGTTCGCAAGTCCAGCCGCGAAGGCAAGCCCGTGCGAGAGGCGGTGCGCTTCGTGCAGCTGAGCAGCGTCGACCTGATCGTGGAGCCAGGTGCCGGCGGCGGCCTGGATCGCCTTGCCGAAGCCGCTGCCGACCTCACCAACCCGTCTGACCCGACCCAACCTGCTGGAGAAGAACCCATGTTCAAGAAGACCCTGCTGCTGGCCGCTGTGGCCGCGCTGGCCACCACTGGCACGGTGGCGCTGACCGAGGCCGCGGCCTCGCCCCAGGTGTTTGCCGCGCTGCAAACCGCCTGCGCCACCCACCAGGTGGACATGGCCCAGGTGCTGCAGCTGGTGGAAGCCGGCCCCGACGAGGCCACCGTCACTGCCGGCGTGACGCGCCTGCTGGACGCCGCCAAGACTGCGCGCCTCGCCGAGGCCCAGGGCAATCGCGGTACCGGCGGTGCCGGCGGCGACGATCGCCCGCTCACCCAGGCCGACCTGGCCATGTTCCGCGTGCGCCAGGCCGCGGCCACCAAGCTGGCCAGCTGCAACCTGCCCGGCCCGGCCAAAGAGCGCCTGCAGGCGCAGCTCGACGGCATGGACCGCTTCACCGAGGCCAAGGTCGACGAGCTGATCGCCAGCGAGCGCGCCTACCTGGCCCGCATGACGGAGAGCGGCTCCGTGCGCCTGGGTGACGGCAGCCGCCTGGAGGTGCAGGACCGCAGCGTCGTCATCAACGACATGCTCGATGCCTTCTTCGACCCGAAGCACAAGGACCACCGTGCGCACGCCTCGTTCAAGGAGTGCTACATCGAGATCACCGGCGACCGCCGCGTGACGGGCCGCCTCAGCGACTGCGACATGCCGCGCCTGCGCGAGAGCCTGGGCAGCGCGGTGGACTTCCGCGAGGCCGTCACCTCAACGACCTTTGCCAACGTGCTGGGCGACAGCGTTACGCGGCGCATGCTGGCCTACATTGGCCAGCGCACCGATCTGCAGACTTGGCGCCGCGTGGCCAGCGTCACCAACGTGGCCGACTTCCGCACGCAAGAGCGTACGCAGATGGGCGGCTATGCCAACCTGCCGGCGGTGGCGCAGGGCGCCCCGTACACGGTGCTCACCAGCCCGGGTGATTTGAGGGCCACGTACGCGGTCACCAAGCGCGGCGGCCTGGAGACGCTGACGCTGGAAGCGATCAAGAACGATGACGCGGGCGCCATCCGCCGCATCCCCACCGAGCTGGGCCTGGCCGCGGCGAACACGCTGTACGAGTTCGTGTTCGACTTCTTCCGCAACAACCCCAACATCTACGACGCCGCGCCGCTGTACACGGCGGGCAAGGGCAACCTCTTCACCGCGGCCTTCAGCGCTGCGCAGTACCAGGCGCACCGCCTGGCCATGCAGAAGCAGGTGCGCCTGAGCAGCGCCAAGCGCCGGGGCGTGAATCCGCGCCATCTGCTGATTCCGCCGGATCTGGAGGAAGTCGCCTACAACACCTTCGTGCGCAACACGAACCTGGACGCGACCTTCGTGCAGACCTCGATGCCGCAGATCACGGTGGTGGACTACTGGACCGACGTGAACGACTGGTGCACGGTGTCCGACCAGACCGAGCTGCCGGTGCTGGAGGTCGGCTTCCTCGACGGCCGCGAAGACCCCGAGCTGTTAGTGCAGGACCTGCCTACGCAGGGCAGCCTGTTCAGCAACGACATCATCACCTGGAAGATCCGCCACATCTACAGCGGCGCCGTGCTGCCCGAGGGCGAGAAGGGCACCACCAAGGCCGTGGTGCCCTGATCGGGCAGCCCTTCCTGCTGGCTCGCTCCAGAGTCGTTGCCACGACTCCCTGCCCCGCAAGGGGCTTCACAGGCCGGGGTGGCCCAACCCCACCCCGGCCGCTTTTGCAAGCAGCCCGGCCCGCGCCAGGCCCGGCCTTAAGGCTGCTCGCACAAGCGGCTCCGCGCCCCTGCCCACACCCCGACGCACCCACCCATGTCGCTCGCCTACCTTCAAGCCCTGCTGCCGCGCCTGGTGCGCGAGCAGGTGCGCAACGTCACCCCCGCGGACATCGACCGCGTCATCCAGAGCGCCGTCAGCCAGTACAGCGCCGACAAGCCACGCCGCCTGGTCGACGACTTCACCTGGGGCGCCAACGGCCACTACAGCGCCAGCATGCCGCCCGAGGCCAGCAGCTACACCGTGGTGCTGCAGGCCGAGTGGCCCATTGGCCAGCAGCCCCTGCAGAGCGTGGGCGTGACGCTGTACCTGACCGAGACCGAGCTGAAGCTCGTGTGCGAGCAGGCGCTGCAGGCGGCCAGCGTGGTACGCGTCACGTACACGGCCGAGCACGTGGTGGCTGGCGGCTTGACCCCGCGCTGCACCGTGCCTCAGCGCGACCTCGATCACGTGGGCCACTACGCGGCGCACCTGTTGTGCCGCGAGCTTGCGGCGCAGTACAGCGCTGATCGTGAAAGCAGCATTGCCGCCGACGGCAGCAACACCGAGAGCCGAGCGCGCAACTACGCCGCCCGCTCGCGTGAGTACCGCGCGGCCTACTTTGCCGGCATCGGCGCCGTCGACCCGCTGCAGGCGGCCGAGCGCGCTGGCCCTGGCGCCGCTGGCGTGACGGCCGGCGCCGGTACCAGCGTGAGCCTGGGCCGCCGCGCGCGGCCGAGCTGGCGCACGAACGACCTGCCCGGCGACACGCCTTACCACTGAGGGCCTGGCCATGATCACCATGCAGGTCATCCCTTACGGCCAGGCTGAGCTGCGCCGGGCCTTCGAGCAGGCGCCCGACGTGGCGGTGGACGAGCTGCGCCTCGCGATCGAGCGGCTCACCATCGACCTGGCCGCGCATGCCGAGATGCGCTGGCCCAAGGTGACAGGCTCATCGGCGCAGAGCATCTTGCCGTCGGTGAGAGTCACGCCGCTGGGGGTGCTGGGCCTGGTTGGCAGCCCCAAGCCGGAGGTGGCTTTCGTGGAGCTGGGCACCAAGCCGCACTGGGCGCCCATTCGCCCGCTGTACGAGTGGGTGGAGAAGAAGTTCGGCATCAGCGGCGGCCATGCGTGGGCGGTGGCCAAGGTCATCCAGCGCAACATCGCAGCGCGTGGCACCAAGGGCCAGCGCATCTTCGAACAGGTGCTGCAGGCCAATCAGTCCGTGATCCAGCTTACGTTGGACGCCGCAGTGGCGCGCATCGTCGTTCGCCTGCAGGGCGGGCCTGGAGCCCCGGCATGAGCGTGGCCGCGCACCGCGCCGCCCTGGTGGCCCTGCTGCAAGGCGTGCCCGACGTGGGCCGCGTGCACGAGTTCGAGCGCTACCTGCGCGAAGAGAGCCGCATGCAGGAGCTGTACGTGTGGTCCGCATCAGGCGGCATGCCGCATTTGCGCGGCTGGTACGTGGGCAACTGCCGCACCGAGCGCACCACTATCGGCCTGGGCCGCGTGCTGCTGAAGCACACGTGGCCGATTCGCGGCTACCTGGTGTTCAACGACGAGGAGCGCTCGTCGGTTGTGTTCGATGACCTCTGCGAGGCCATCGGCGCCGCGCATGAGGCCGACCGCACGCTGGGTGGCGTGAGCACGGCCGAGGAGATCGGCGGCGGGCCCGACGGCGTGCAGAAGCTCGAAGCCGGCCCGGTGCTCTTCTGCGGTGTGCTTTGCCACAGCGCGCTGCTGCAACTGCAAACCTGGGAGTACGTGCCATGAACCAGCAAGACCTGATGAACCAGCTGCACACCATCGAGCATGGTGGCTGCTACGAAGTGATCAACGGCGCCATCGTGCGCGTGAGTGGACCGGCGCTGCCGGGTGCGCCTGGCGCACCCGAGGCGGCCGCAACGGCCGAAGGTGGGGCGGGGGCTGCGGTGGGTGCCGCAATCGGGGAGCCCCCGTCCCCGCCGGAGGACAGCGCGCCCCAGGCGCGCGCTGCATCGACCAAGGCCAAGCCTTAAGCAAGGAGCACCAACATGCCGCTGATCACCCGCCGCCAGGCGCTGCTGGCCAAGACCGAAACCACCTACGCCACGGACTCGGTGCCCACTGGGCTGGCTGACGCCCTGATCGTGCGCAACGTGCAGTCCACGCCGATTGAGGTGACGCGTGAATCGCGTGAGTTGCTGCGCCCGTTTCTGGGCAACAGCTCCGACGTGATCGGCGCGCGCTTCAGCCGCTTGCGGTTTGATGTCGAGGTGGCTGGCTCAGGCGTCGCAGGTACGGCCCCGAAGTACGGCCCGCTGCTGCGCGCCTGCGGCATGGCGCAGGTGGTGAGCGCCGGTGTGAGTGTGGTGTACACGCCCATCAGCACGCTGCCCGAGAGCGTGACGATGTACCTTTTCCGGGACGGCGTGCTGCACCGCTTTTTTGGCGCGCGCGGCAATGTGAGCTTGCGCGCGCAGTACCGCAGCGTGCCGATGTTCAGCTTCGACTTCACGGGCTTCTTCGTGCCTGTCACTGACACGGCACTGCCCACGGCCACCTACACGCTGCAGGCCACCCCGCTGGCCTTCAACCGCGAGAACACGCCCACGTTTGCGCTGCATGGGGTGAGCTCGGCCGTGATCCGCAGCTTCAGCTTCGACCTGGCCAACCAGGTGGTGTACCGCAACATCATCAACAGCGAGGTGGTGCGCATCGTGGACCGCAAGCCCACGGCCAGCTTCGAGATCGGCGCGGAGTTGATGGCGGTGAAGAACTGGTTCGCCGCCATTGCCGCCGCCGAGCTGGGCAGCATGAACCTGGTGCATGGCACCGTCGCCGGCAACACGGTGCAGATCGGCGCGCCTGCGGTGCAGCTGAACGGCGTCACCGAGGGCGACATGGACGGCGACATGATGCTCACGGCCGCCGCCGTGCTGCAGCCCAGCGCTGGCAACGACGAGATCTCCATCACCGTGCGCTGAGCGCGGCGCACGCCATCACCCCACCCACCCCTGCGAGGCATTCCCTATGCTGACCCTGAGCGATGACATCCGTTTCGAGAGCCTGTGCAAGATCAACCTGAAGGCCTACAAGGCTGAGTTCCGCGGCGTCTTCAAGCTGCTGCCCGAGAGCGAGGTTGACGCGCTGCTCAAGCAGAACTTGGAGACCAAGGAGTTCGCGCGCCGCGTGATGGTTGGCTGGGTGTTCGGCGACGTCACAAACCCGGCCGGTGAGCCGTTGGTGTTCTCCCCCGAGGCGTTCGAGCAGGTGCTCAGCTGGCCCGGTGCGGCCATGGCCATCTTCAAGGGGTTCATGGACGGCTACTCGCCGGCAACCGAGGGAAACTCCGACGCGCCGTCCGCTGGCTCCTGACGGGGCAGTGCGACGGCGTAGGCGAGGCACCCCCAGGGCCTGAGCAGATGGAGTCCGAGCTGGTGGCCGAGTTCGTGCGCCTGGGCGTGCCGCGCGAGGATCTGCCCAAGCAGGCGCCCGCCTTGCCGGCTGCAGGCGCCCGCCTGGCCGGGCCTGAGCTGGCCCGCCACCTGCAGGGCCCGGTGCGCCTGGCCATGGCCCTGCGCACGCAGAAGCGCGCCGTGGCCGGCATGGGCGGCGTGCTGTACATGGGCCTGGACTACGCCCGCCTGGACAAGGAAGCGCGCGAGCTGCGGCTGCCTCTGGGCCGCAGGCGGCGCCAGGTGTGGTTTCGGCACTTCCAGGTGTGCGAGACCGAGATGCTGCGGGTGTGGAACACGCGCCTGGCCGAGGTGGCCAACCCGGGGGCCGGCCAGTGACCCAGCAACGCGTCGGCATCGAGATCACGGGCAACGCGCAGGGCTTCGTTGGCGCCGTCGGGCAGGCCGAGGCCGCTACGCGCCGGCTGCAAGAGCAGCAGCAGATGCAGCAGGTGGCGCAGCAGCGGCTGACGCAGAGCACCGCTCAGTATCAGCAGGCGATGCGCCAGCTGCCGATGCAGATCACCGATGTGGTGACGAGCCTGTCGAGCGGCATGCCGGTGTGGATGGTGGCCATCCAGCAGGGTGGGCAGATCCGGGACAGCTTTGGTGGCGTGGGCGCGGCCTTCCGGGCGGTGCTCGGCTCGATCAGCCCGCTGGCGGCTGGCTTTGGCACCGTGGCGGCTGCAGGCATTGCCACGATGGTTGCATTCGAGCAGGGCCGCCGAGAGGTAGAGGCCTACCAGAAGGCCATCATCATGACCGGCAACGCTGCTGGCGTAACGGCTGGCCAGCTGGACGAGATGGCGCGCCGCGCCGACCGCGCCAGCTTCGGCGTGACGCAGGGGCAAGCTGCGGGCGTGCTCGCTCAGATGGCGTCGGATGGCGGTGTGAGCCGCTCGCAGATCGACCAAGCCACGCAGGTGGCCATTGGGCTGCAGCGAGAGCTGGGCGTCGAGATCGACAAGACGGTGGCCAGCTACGCGGCGCTGGGCAAAGACCCGCTGAACGCGGCCGTGAAGTTGAACGAGCAGGCCAACTTCCTGACGCTGGCGACGTACGAGCAGATCAAGGCCCTCACCGAGCAGAAGCGCTTTGCCGAGGCCGCCGCCGTGGCGCAGCAGGCCTACTCCGAGAAGACCTTGGAGCGGCTGCGCGATGTTCAGGGCGAGTTGGGCTACATCGACCGCAGCTGGAGGTTCATCACTGGCTCGGCGCGTGAGGCCTGGGACGCGATGCGCGGCGTGGGCCGTCAGACGACGCTGCAGGAAGAGTTGAAGTCGGTGCAGCAGCAGCTCGCGAACAACCAGATGCGCGGTTTTGGCGACAAGGCGCTGCCGGGTCTCGGGCCATCGCCTAACGAGGCGCTTCGTCAGCGAGAGTCGGTTCTGCAGTCGGAGCTTCGCCTTCAGCAGATGGCGGCGGATCGGCAGGCTCAGGATGCCGCCGCGGTGCGTGCTCGCGCCGAGCAAGACAAAAAAGCAGGCCCTGCACCCAAACGGCCGGACCCCTGGGAGTACGGCCCCCCCAGCAAGCTGCAATGGCAGCCGGCGCAGCCCAGGTTCCAGGAAGGCGCTTTCGAGCTGGACGAGATCGACATGGGCGCACGCGCTGCGGCCTGGCAGCGACACCGCGACCAGCTGGTGCAGACGGCCATGACCAGCGCGCAGCAGCTGCGCGAGGCCAACGATCTGGAAGACGCCTACGCCATTCGCAGCGCCCAGGCGCGCGGCATGGCCATCATCGCCATCGAAGAGGCGCAGATGCGCAGCCGCATCGACATGAACGTGCTGGGCACGGCGCAGAAGAAGGAAGTCGAAGAGGAGTTCGCCCGCTGGCGCGTAACGCGCGAGAAGCAGCTGACCGAAGACCTTAAGCCCGAGTGGCGACGCATGGTCGACGGCTGGGCGGACTCCACGGCGCTGATGCAGCGCATCTTCGATGAGAGCGTGACCGGCAGCCTGCGCATCGGCGAGGACGCGTTCGTCAAGTTCGTGCAGACCGGCAAGCTCAGCATCAAGGAGCTGACGGACTACCTCATCGAGCAGAGCATTCGGCTGGCATTCCGCAACGTGGTGGGCCAGGGGTTTGCTGCGTTGTTCGGCTCTGGCGGCGGCGGTGGTGGCTACACGGGCTTCGAGTTCGGCAACGAGCCTGGCTACCGGGCCAGCGGCGGCCCCACGCGCCGCGGTCGCCGCTACCTGGTGGGCGAGAACGGCCCCGAGCTGCTGCAGATGGGCGACGAGGGCGGCTGGGTGACCAGCAACGAGCGCCTGCGCGCGGCCCTGGGCGCGGGCGGTGGTGGTGGCGGCGGCGTGGTGGGTGTGACGCTGATCAACCAGAGCGGCACGCCCATGCAGGTGGGCGGCACCTCGATGACGGACGAAGGCCGCCTCGAGGTGATGCTGCTCGCGGTGGACGAGTTCATGGCCGACCGCGTGAGCAGCGGCATCGGCAGCTTCTCGCAGGCCATGGGCAACACCTACGGCCTGCGCCGCAGCTTCGGGAGCGTGTGACGTGCAGGCCTTCCCCACCACCGTGGCTTACGACTGGCGCGACCTGGGCAACGCGCCCGAGAGCGTGGTGCTGCGCCAGCCCATGGAGCGGGGCCGCCCGAAGCAGCGCCGCACGAACAGTGACGTGCGCATCGAGATCGATCTGACCTGCTACTTCGATACCCGCGCGCAGGCCACGGCGTTTGAGACCTGGTACTTCGTGAACATCAATGCCGGGCAGGACAGCTTCACCATCGTGAACCCCTGGACGAACACCACGGTGGTGGCCCGGGTGGTGGGTGGCCAGCTCGGCCCGCTGGTGGCGCTGAACCGCACGCTGGAGTCGACGAAGCGCGCGCTGAAGATCGAGTACTGGAGGTCCACATGGTGACCGCCGCCACCCGCGCGCAGCTGCGCCGCGTGAGCGACAACGCGGGCTTCCTGCTGCTGCTGACGCTGAGCGCGCCGGGCATGGAAACGGCCCGGGTGGTGAACGACACGCGCGACTGGGTGATCGGCGGCGTCACGTATGTGGGCCTGCCCTTCTGGGTGAAGCTGCCGCAAGACGTGCGCGGCCAGCCTAACCGCGCCACGCTGGTGATGGACAACGTCGGACGCGACCTGGGCGACGAGATCGACGCCCGGCCGCCCGGCGCGGTGCTGATGGCCACCATGCAGATGGTGAGCCGGGCCCGGCCTACGGAGGTGGACTACGGGTTCACCTCGGTGCTGTCGCGCGTGAAGGTGACCACCGCCACCATCACCGCTGTGCTGGGCAACGAAGACGCCATGCAGGCCCCGGCCGTGAAGGTGCGCTTCGACCCGGCAACGACGCCATCGGTGTTTGGCACATGAGAGCAGCTGATCTGGCGCCCGAGAGCCCGCTGCTGGCGGCGCACGGCCTGGTGGGCCTGCCGTATGTGGCCGGGCGCTTTACGTGCGCGCACCTGGCGGTGCTGGCGCAGCAGCGGCTCTTTGGCCGCCAGGTGGCCAGCCAGGTGCCACTGCGCCACCCGGTGGGCGTGGCGGCCGAACGCGAGGCCATCCTGCGGTGGCGCGACGAGCTGGCCGAACCGGTGCTGCCGCCAATGGAGCCGGCCGACGGTGACGCGGCGCTGTTCGTGCAGGGCTGGGAACATGACGAGGGCTGGCACATCGGCACGCTGCTGCTGGGCCAGCACGGCGAGCGCTGGGTGCTGCACACGCATGCTGGTGCTGGCCACAGTGTGGTGGAGCGCTTGCGCGACATGCGGCGCCGGGGGCTGCGGCTGGAAGGCTTTTACAGGTGGCGCCAGGCGCAGCCGAGCGAGGGCGTGACGTGAGCGAGCAGGGCCTGATCATCGACGTCGACGCTGCCGGCAGCGTAGTGGCCATCACCGAGCCGCTGAGGGTGCCCGCTGGCGTGCCGCTGGGGGGTGGCTACCTGGTGGTGGCGCCGCACCCGCTGACGCTGCAGGGGCGGCGCATCGTGCCCGAGTCGGCCTGGCCCGAGGGGGCGACGGTGCTGGACATCCTGGCCGCTGCGGGCGTGGACCCGAGTGCAGGCGACTGGGCGGTGTGCGTGGACGGCGCCGAGGTGCCGATGGAGCTGTGGCATGGCGCTCGGCCCAAGCGCGGCAGGCATCTTTCGGCGCGGCGAGTGCCGGGCAAGGAAGCGCTGCGCGCGATCGCGTTCATCGCTTTGAGCTACTACACGTTCGGCGCGGGCAATGCGTGGATGGGTACGGCCGGCGCGGGCCTTGGCGGCATGTTCGTGAAGACGGCGATCTTCATGATCGGGGCTGCGGTCATCAACAAGCACCTCCCGCCGCCGGCCGCGCGGGTTGAGAGCTACGACAGGCAGACTGGCGGCGCCACGTACACCATCACGGGCGGGCGCAACCGCCTGCGGCCCTATGAGCCGATTGGCCTGCTCTTTGGCACCACACGCGTGGTGCCGGACTATGCGGCGCAACCTTACAGCTGGTTCGAGGGCGATGAGCAGTACCAGAGCCTGCGGTTGATGGCCGGCATCAACTGCCGCACTGTCGACCAGGTGAAGGTGGGCGACACGCCGCTGGACAACTTCACCGACTACGTGCAGACGCGCATCGGGTTCCCGGTGGGCAATTCGATCGACGCCTTCTGGGCGAACGTGGACACGGTGGCGGGTGCCCTGCTGACCGCGCCAGGCGGGCCCAACGGGCCATGGGTGGAGCGTACGTCGTCGCTGGGCGTGGTGCGCCTGGCCATCGACCTGGTGGCCAGTGTGTACAACATGAACAACCAGGGCGACATGACGGCCGCCTCGGTGCAAGTGCAGGTGGAGCTGCGCTTGCTGCCTGCAGGTGCCTATACGCCGCTGGGCACGTACACGCTCAACAGCACCGGCACGAAGCCGGCGCGCCGAACCGTGCTGACGCCGCTGCTGGCGGCCGGGCAGTACCAGGTGCGCTGCCGCAAGGTGCAGGCCGACGTCAGCACCACCCGGGCATCGAACCAGGTCGAGTGGGCTTCGCTGAAGAGCTACCAGCAGGATGAAGGCGACTATGCCGGGCTGCCGCAGTACGGCCTTCGGGTGCGCGCGAGCGGGCAGCTGAACGGCACGATCGACGAGTTGAACTGGATCGGCACGCAAGACCTCACGCCGGTGTGGAACGGCGCCGCCTGGGTAGACGAGAGCACGAGCAACCCGGGCGCACAGATCCTGCAGTTTGCGCGGGGCATCTACGCGCCTTCGGGGCGCCGGCTTGCGGGCATGGGGCTCAGCGACACGGGCATCGACATCGAGGCGCTGCAGCTGTTCATGCTGCACTGCGCGAGCAACGGCTACACGTTCAACCACTACTTCGACGCGCCCATGAGCTGCGGCGAGCTGCTGGATGCGATGGCGTTTGTGGCGCTGGGCAGCATCAGCTACCACTCGGGAAAGCTCGGTGTGGTGTGGGCTGCGGCGGGCCAGCCGGTGGAGGACGTGGTCAACATGGCCAACATCAAGGCCAGCAGCTTTGCGGTGGACTACGCCACCGGCGAGCTGGCCGATGAGTTGGAGGTGAGCTGGTTCGACAAGGACAGCGCCTACAAGTCGCGCAGCATCAGGCTGCTGGCGCCGGGTGTGACGGTGCCGCGCGACACGGCGCGGCTATCGCTGGCCGGTGTTGATACCGAGGCTGCCGCGGTGCGGCTGGGGCGCTGGACCATGGCGCAGAACATCTACGGCCGCAAGTCGGTGAGCTGGGAGATGGACCTGGAGCACATGGCGTTTCACCGCTTCAGCGTGATCGCCATGAGCCACGACCTCACGCGCTGGGGGCACGGTGGCAGGCTTAAGGCGGCCGTGAACGTGGCCGGCACAGTGACGTTGACGCTAGACGAAGAAGTGCCAGCGTCGCCAACGCGGTTTGTGGGGCTGCGCATCCCCGGCGAGAGCCAGTACCGGGTGTTTGGCGTGGCTGCGTTCAGCGGCCCTGCGCGGGAGATCACGCTGGTGGGTGCGTGGCCGGCGGGCGTGCCGCTGCCAGGCAGCACGGCGGACAACCCGGCTGAAGACACGCTCTGGATCTACGACATCAAGGCTTCACCAGGCATGCGCATGCGGGTGACGGCCATCGACCCCGTGGACGGCATGAAGGGCGCGCGCATCACGGCGGTGCCCGAGCCCGATGAGTTCTGGGCTTACATGGCCTCTGGTGCGTACACCGCAACGCCTGCACCGGCCTCGAGCCCGGAGGTGGTGCTGTCGAGCCTGCGGGTGACCCAGCGCCGGCTGGACGTGAACTACGGCAACCAGACCGAGCTGCTGCTGACGTTTGACGTGAGCGGGCCGGCGAGTTCGTTCCACGTCTACGGTGCGCCGAGTGGCGACACACTGCTGCGCCTGGGCGAGAGCGAGGTGCCGCGCTTCGGGCCGGTGCTGGTTGGCAACGACGGCGTGTACGTGTTGGAGGTGCGTGCGTTCGACGGCCTTGGCCGCGTGCGCGATGTGGCCAGCGTGGCTTACAGCGTGACGCTGGGCGCGGTGCTGGGCGGTGGCAATGTGAGCCTGTTGACGCTGCTGACGACGGCGCAGGTGTTCACGTATGACGGCTCAGGCGCGGCTTCGCCCGCGAGCCAGACGATCAGCTTCACGGCGCAGCTGGCCAACCTGGCGGGCACGGCCGCGTTCAGCTGCGAGTTGTTCAACGCGTCGGGCGTTTCGCTGGGGCTCGGTACGCTGGGCGGCTCGGGCAACACGCGCACGCTGACGGTGGCCAACTTTGGCGTGGCGGCGTACGCGGTGGTGCAGGCCAGCCTGAGTGGTTTTGCCGACCAGGTGACGGTGGTGCGGTTGCGCAACGGGGGTACTGGCACGCCGGGTGCACCAGGCCAGAACGCCGTGAGTGGCTACCTCACGAACGAGGCGCATTCGGTGGCAACGGCAGCCAACGGCACCGGCGGTGTCTACACCACGGCTGGCGGCACCTTCAGGGTGTTCAACGGCACGACCGAGGTGACGGCTTCAGCCGCGTTCAGCGTGGTCAGCTCGACGGGCATCACGGGCCTGGCGATCAATGCGAGTGGCGTGTACTCGTTGACGGACACTACTGCGGACTTGGGCACAGCTGTGCTTCGCGCGGTGTTTGGTGGGGTGACGATCGACAAGGTGTACAGCATCGCGCGCAGCAGGCAGGGCACGCCTGGCGCCAATGCGCTGCTGCTGACGCTGCTGGCAACGGCGCAGGCCTTCACGTATGACAGCGCAGGTGCGGCATCGCCAAGCGTCCAGAGCATCAGCTTCACCGCTCAGCTGAGCAACATGTCTGGCACGGCGACCTTCACCTGCGGCCTGTTCAACGCGGCGGGGGGCAGTCTGGGCACGGTGATCATGGGCGGTACCGGCAACACACGCACGCTGACGGCGGTGCAGTTTGCTGCGGCTGCGTATGCGGTGGTGCAGGCTACGCTCGACGACAGCAGCGACAGGGTTACGGTGGTTCGGCTGCGCGATGGCGCCGGGGGCAGCAACGGACTGCCTGGCCAGAACGCGGTGAGCGGCTACCTCACGAATGAGGCCCACACGGTGGCCACGGCCGCCGATGGCAGCGGCGGCAACTATGGCAGCGCGGGCGGTAACTTCAGGGTCTTCAACGGCACGAGCGAGGTGACGGCGAGCGCCACATTCAGCGTGGTGAACTCGAACGGCATCACGGGCCTGACGATCGGCGCCGGGGGCGTGTACGCGCTCACAGGCACGACGGCCGACTTGGCGACTGCGACGCTGCGAGCGGTGTTCGGCTCAGTGACCATCGACAAGGTCTACACGATCAGCCGCAGCCGGCAGGGCGGGCAGGGCTTGCCCGGCGCCGACGCCACGCTGCTGACACTGCTGCCTACGGCGCAGGCGTTCACGTTCAACGGTGCGGGTGACGCCTCGCCGAGTGGCCAGAGCATTAGCCTGACAGCGGTGCTGAACAACCTGGCTGGCACCGCTGCGTTCACCTGCGAGCTGTTCAACGCGGCCGGCGCCAGCTTGGGTGCTGGCACCCTCGGTGGCAGCGGCAACACGCGCACGCTGAGCGTGGCGAGCTT
>JAIYDH010000297.1 GCA_027487585.1 Rubrivivax sp. | reverse complement strand
TGTTTCTTGATCTTGCCGGCGCCGTTGCAGGTGGTGCAGGGCTCGGGAATGATCTTGCCCGTGCCCTGGCAGTGCGGGCAGGTCTGCTGGATGCTGAAGAAGCCCTGGCGCAGGTGCACCGTGCCGCTGCCGTTGCAGCTGGGGCAGGTCTTGGCGCTGGTGCCGGGCTTGGCGCCGGTGCCGTGGCAGGTGTCGCAGCCTTCCCAGGTGGGCACGCGGATCTGCGTGTCGCGGCCGTTGGCAGCCTCTTCGAGCGTGATCTCCATCGCGTACGACAGATCGTTGCCGCGGTAGACCTGCTGGCCGCCGGGGCCGCGCCGGCCGCCGTTAGCGCCGCCGAAGATGTCGCCGAAGATGTCGCCAAAGGCCTCGGCAAAGCCGCCGAAGCCCTCGGGCCCGGGCCCGCCGCGGCCCATGTTGGGGTCGACTCCGGCGTGGCCGTGCTGGTCGTAGGCGGCCCGCTTCTGCGGGTCGGACAGCATCTCGTAGGCCTCCTTGGCCTCCTTGAACTTGTCCTCGGCTTCCTTCGCCCCCTCGCCCTGGTTGCGGTCGGGGTGGAACTTCATCGCCAGCTTGCGATAAGCCTTCTTGATGTCTTCTTCCGGGGCGTTTTTCGGAAGACCCAGGATGTCGTAGTAGTCGCGCTTGGCCATGGGTGTGTGCAGGTGCGGATCAACGGCGAAGGGCCGGCTGAGCCGGCCCTCCGATCAGAGCATCCCGTGCGGGGTGCCGCGCGGGTTCACTTCTTGACTTCCTTGAAGTCGGCGTCGACCACGTTGTCGTCGGCCGGGCGGGCCGACTTCGGGGCCTCGCCACCCGGCGCTGCACCCGCCGCACCGGCACCGGCTGCCGCCGCGGCCGCCTGAGACTCGGCGTAGATCTTCTCGCCCAGCTTCTGGCTGGCCGTCATCAGCGCCTCGGTCTTGGCCTCGATGGTGGCTTGGTCGTCGCCCTTCATGGCCTCGTCGACGTCCTTCAGCGCGGCTTCGATCTTTTCCTTCTCGGCGGCCTCGAGCTTGTCGCCGTGCTCTGCAAGGCTCTTCTTCACCGAGTGCAGCGTGGCGTCGGCCTGGTTGCGGGCTTGCACCAGCTCGAGCTTCTTCTTGTCTTCGGCAGCGTTGATCTCGGCGTCCTTCACCATCTTTTCGATCTCGGCCTCGTTCAGGCCCGAGTTCGCCTTGATGGTGATCTTGTTCTCCTTGCCGGTGCCCTTGTCCTTGGCGCCGACGTGCAGGATGCCGTTGGCGTCGATGTCGAAGCTGACCTCGATCTGCGGCAGGCCGCGCGGCGCCGGCGGAATGCCTTCGAGGTTGAACTCGCCCAGGCTCTTGTTGCCCGTGGCCATTTCACGCTCGCCCTGGAAGACCTTGATCGTGACCGCCGGCTGGTTGTCGTCGGCGGTGCTGAACACCTGGCTGAACTTGGTCGGGATCGTGGTGTTCTTCTTGATCATCTTCGTCATCACGCCGCCGAGCGTCTCGATGCCCAGGCTCAGCGGGGTCACGTCGAGCAGCAGCACGTCCTTGCGCTCACCGCCCAGCACCTGGCCCTGGATGGCAGCGCCCACGGCCACGGCTTCATCGGGGTTGACGTCCTTGCGCGGCTCCTTGCCGAAGAACTCCTTGACCTTCTCCTGCACCTTGGGCATGCGCGTCATGCCGCCGACCAGGATGACGTCGTCGATCTCGCTGGTCTTGACGCCCGCGTCCTTGATGGCGATGCGGCAGGGCTCGATCGTGCGCTCGATCAGCTCTTCGACCAGGCTCTCGAGCTTGGCGCGCGTGAGCTTGATGTTCAGGTGCCGCGGGCCCGTGGCGTCGGCCGTGATGTAGGGCAGGTTGACGTCGGTCTGCGTGCTGTTGGAGAGCTCGATCTTGGCCTTCTCGGCGGCTTCCTTCAGGCGCTGGAGAGCCAGCACGTCTTTCGTGAGATCGACGCCCTGTTCCTTTTTGAACTCGGTGACGATGTAGTCGATGATGCGTTGGTCGAAGTCTTCGCCACCCAGGAAGGTGTCGCCGTTGGTCGACAGCACCTCGAACTGCTTTTCGCCGTCGACGTCGGCGATCTCGATGATGCTGACGTCGAAGGTGCCGCCGCCGAGGTCGAACACGGCGATCTTGCGGTCGCCCTTGCCGTGCTTGTCGAGGCCGAAGGCCAGCGCTGCGGCGGTGGGCTCGTTGATGATGCGCTTCACATCAAGGCCGGCGATGCGGCCGGCGTCCTTGGTGGCCTGACGCTGGCTGTCGTTGAAGTAGGCCGGCACCGTGATGACGGCCTCGGTCACTTCTTCACCGAGGTAGTCCTCGGCGGTCTTCTTCATCTTGCGCAGCACCTCGGCGCTGATCTGCGGCGGTGCCAGCTTCTTGCCGCGCACCTCGACCCAGGCGTCGCCGTTGTCGGCCGCCGCGATCTTGTAGGGCATCAGGTCGATATCCTTCTGCACTTCCTTCTCGGTGAACTTGCGGCCGATCAGCCGCTTCACCGCGTACAGCGTGTTGCGCGGGTTCGTGACGGCCTGGCGCTTGGCCGAGGCGCCGACCAGGATCTCGTCGTCGTCCTGGTACGCGATGATCGACGGCGTCGTGCGCGCGCCTTCGCTGTTCTCGATGACCTTGGTGGTGTTGCCCTCCATCACGGCCACGCACGAGTTCGTGGTGCCGAGGTCGATGCCGATGATCTTGCCCATGGTTCAGTGCTCCTGTAGGGAGTGATTTGCTTGAGTGTGAAGTGGCGGCGTTGGCGCGCGCTTTCAAGCGCGCCGCCGGGGCCGCAGGCGCTATTTCGGTGCGGAAACGGTCACCAGGGCCGGCCGCAGCACGCGTTCGGCGATGAGGTAACCCTTCTGCAGCACCGCGACCACGGTGCCGGCCTCGTGCTCGGAGGGCACCACGCTGATGGCCTGGTGCTGGTGCGGGTCGAACTTGGTGCCGGCCGGCGGCGCGATGGCCACGACCTTGTTCTTCTCGAGCGCCGCCGTCAGCTGGCGCAGCGTGGCGTGGGTGCCTTCGAGCAGTTGCTCGTTGCTGGCATTGGGCAGTGCGATGGCGGCGGCCAGGCTGTCGGCCACCGGCAGCAGGCTCTCGGCAAAACCTTCCACCGCAAAGCGGCGCGCCTTGGCCATCTCTTCCTCGGCGCGGCGGCGGATGTTCTCTGCTTCGGCCTTGGCACGCAGGTAGGCATCGGCCACTTCGGCGTGCTTGGCCTGCAGTTCGGCCAGCTGGCTCTCGATGCTCGGCGTGGCGTGGTCCGCGGCGTCGGAGGCGGGCGCCGCCTCGGGGGCGGTCTGTGATTCGGGACTCGTCATGGTGCGCAGTGCTGTGGGCCAGATACCGGGATGGGGGCGGTCCGCAGGGTTTCAAGAGCGGGCCGTCAGGGAATTTGTCGCCCTGCGGCGCGGCGGGGCCCTGTGCCGCTACCCGGCGTCGTCGACGCTCGCGCTCCAGCGGTTCCAGTCGGCCAGTTGCCGGCGGTCGCGCTTGGTCGGGCGGCCTTGCTCGATGGCGTTGGCCGGCTCCGGCGCCAGCCGCCGCCGCTCGGCCGCGGCTTCGCGGGCGGCGATGCTGGCCGGCGTTTCCTCGTACAGCTGTTGCGCCACCGGCGCCGGGCCGCGCACGGCCGACAGGCCGCGCACGAGCACCGTGCGCAGCACCACGCCCTGGCGCAGCTCGACCAGGTCGCCGGGCTTCAGTTCGCGTGCAGGCTTCACGATCTGCTCGTTCACGCGCACGCGGCCCTTGTCGATTTCGTCGGTGGCCAGTGCCCGCGTCTTGTAGAAGCGCGCCGCCCACAGCCACTTGTCCAGGCGCAGGCGCGCCAGCGGTTCGGCGCTCATCGCGGGGCCGCCGCCGGGGCCCGGCGCGCCGCGAGTGCCGCCACCACGCGGTCGGGGTAGTCGCTGATCAGCCCGTCGATCGGCCAGCCGAGCAGCCGCTCGATGTCTTCCGGCGTGTTGACCGTCCAAGGAATCACCCGCAGCCCCAGGGCACGCGCCTCGGCCAGGCGTTCGGGCGTGAGGTCGCGGAAGTTCGGTGACCAGATCGGCGCCCCCAGAGCCTTCACGAGGCGCGGCACAGAGCCGCCGTGCTCTGCGAGCACCAGCCCGGCCGACCAGCGGCCGCTGCTGACGGTGTCGAAGTCGGGCCGCTCGGCCGTCAGCGCGGCGGTGGCGATGCCGGGCGCCAGTTGCTGCAGGCGCTGCAGCGTGCGCCAGTCGAAGCTCTGCACCGTGACACGCTGGCGCAGGCCATGGCGGTCGATGCTGGCCAGCAACGCCGTCACGAAGGCCTCGGGCGAGGCGGTTTCGTCGGGCGCCAGCGGCGACAGCTTGGTTTCGATGTTGAAGCGCAGGCTGGTGGGCGCGATGCGCCGGGCGAGTTCGAACACGGCGTCCAGCGTCGGCACGCGCTCGCCGTCGGCGGGCTGCTGCTGCGGCCAGGCGGCCGCGCTGCGGGTGCCGGGGCGCAGCCGGCCGACGTCGTAGGACTGCAACACCGCCAGCGGCAAGGACGCCAGCGTCGGCGTGGGCGCGTCGATCCAGGTGCCGAGGCGGTCGCGCGTCATCTCGGGGTTCAGGCGCCGGTCGTGCAGCACCACGGGCACGCCGTCCTGCGTGAGTCCGATGTCCAGCTCCCAGGTCGTGGCGCCCGCGGCCAGCGCGGCGCGAAAGCCCGCCAGGGTGTTTTCAGGCGCCAGGCCGCGGGCGCCGCGGTGGCCTTGCACGTCGAATGCGGCCGCCGGTGTGGCTGCCAGCAAGCCGCCCAGCAAGGCCGCCCATAGCCGGCGGCGGCAACGAGACAGCGGGTGAAACACCGTCGGGGGCATCGCGCTTCCCTGGTAAATTGAAGCTGTGTCTGGCGAAGCGTCATCATCCCGCTCCGAAGCCGCCAGCGCGCTGGCGGCGGGCACCCGGCTGCACGAGTTCGAGCTGCAGAAGATCCTCGGCATCGGCGGTTTCGGTATCGTCTATCAGGCCTTCGATCATGCCCTCGAACGCGAGGTCGCGATCAAGGAGTACATGCCGGCCAGCCTTGCCGGCCGTACCGAGACGGTGCGCGTCTCGCTGCGTACGGGTTCCGACGATGAGAGCTTCCGCCTCGGCCGCGAACACTTCGTGAGAGAGGCCAAGCTGCTGGCTCGCTTCGACCACCCGTCGCTGCTGAAGGTGTTCCGCTACTGGGAGGACAACGGCACCGCCTACATGGCCATGCCGGTGCTGCGCGGGCGCACGCTCAAGCAGGTGAGGCAGGCGCAGGAGGGGCAGGTCGACGAGGCCTGGCTGCGGCGCATCCTGATGCCGCTGCTCGGCGCCATCGAGACGCTGCACAACGAGAGCGTCTACCACCGCGACATCGCGCCCGACAACATCCAGATCGAGCCCGACGGCCGCCCGGTGCTGATGGACTTCGGCGCGGCTTGCCGGGTGCAGTCCGACAGGAAGCAGTCGCTCACCGCCATCCTCAAGCCCGCCTACGCGCCGATCGAGCAGTACGGCGAGGCCGGTGCCGTGAGGCAAGGCCCCTGGACCGACCTCTACGCCCTGGGTGCCACGCTGCACTACGTGCTGCTGGGCCGGCCGCCGGCGCCTGCCACGGCGCGCACCGTCGACGACGGAGAGGTGCTGCTGACCCAGGCCCACCTGCCGCAGTGCAGCGAGGATTTCCTGCTCGCCATCCAGTGGATGTTGCGCCCGCGCCCGAACGACCGTCCGCAGAGCGTGGCGCAGCTGCGCGAGGTGCTCGAAGGGCGTACCTCGGTACCGGAGTACCTGGACATCGGCGACTTGCGGGCGCAGAAGTACCTGCAGATGTACGCGCGGCCCGAGGGCGCACCGCCGGCCGGTGGGCTCGATATCGACGTGACCGGCCTGCCGCCACCGCCCGCCGGCGACCTCACCGAGCACCAGCGTATCGAGCCCGGCAAGGCCAGCCCGCCGCTGCCGTTCAACCCCGAGGAGACGATGCTCGTGCTGCCGCCGGGCACGGTGCCGCCACCCGTGGCCGAGCCGGCACCGGTGGCTGCGGAAGCCCCGAAGAAGTCGCCGCTGCCCATCGTGCTGGCCGCCTTGGCGGCCGTCGGCGTAGGCGCCGTCCTGTTCTGGCCGAAGGCCGATCCAGCCCCGGCGGCGCCCGCTCCGGTAGTGGCAGTGCCCGCGGCCATTCCGGCGCCGGCCGCAGCACTGCCGGCTGCGGCGGCATCGGCCCTCGCGGTGCCCACCGCCGCGAGCGCGGTCCCCGAGTCGGCCGTGTCGACGGGGGCGGTGCCAGCGCCGGGCGCCGGGGCCACGCTAGCGGCACCGAAGCCCGCCGACGCCAGGCGCGCGCCGCCGCAGGCGGCCAAGCCCGCGCCGGCGCCCGTGGGCCCGGGCCCGGCTTGCGGCGCGCGCAGCGACGGCGTTCGCTTCTTCGTCTGCATGGAGCGGGAATGTGGGACCCCGGCGTTTGCGTCGAACCCGGCCTGCTTGCCTTTCCGTCAGCAGTGAACCGTGCTGCGCCACCCCGGCGAGAGTCGCCAGGGTGACACCGCTTGCGGGAAAGGCTGGATGACGCGGCCGCAGCCAGCCGGTACACCTTCGGCATGCCTGCCGACACCCTGACGACCGTTCCCGCCGCCGCCCTTGCCCCGGGCGCGGACCCTCGCAAGCCCTTCTGGCCCGCCCGCTTGCCGCGCGATCTGGTGGTGCCGGCCAACACGCTGTGGTTCAACCTCGAGGTCAGCGCGCACCGCTACCCCGACAAGGCAGCCTGCGTCTTCTTTGGCCGCACGCTCAGCTACCGCGAGCTGCACGCCCAGGCCGAGGCACTGGCCGGCTGGCTGCAGGCGCACGGCGTGGTGCGCGGCGAGCGTGTGCTGCTGTACCTGCAGAACTGCCCGCAGTTCCTGGTGGCGTTCTACGCCATCCAGCGCGCCGACGCGGTGGTGGTGCCGGTGAACCCCATGAACAAGGCCGACGAGCTCGGCCACTACATCACCGACCCGAAGGCCCGCGTCGCCATCACCAGCGCCGATCTGGCCGGCGCCCTGGCCGAGGCCGATGCGCGACTGGCGCCGGCCGACCGCCTGCGCCACATCATCGCCACGCGCCTGTGCGACACCATGCCCGAGCAGCTGCCCGAGGGCGAAGAGCCCCCGGAAGCGATGCTCGCCTGGCTGCGCGCCGATCCGCCGCTGCCGGCTGGCGCCACGCGCTGGACCGAGGCCCTGGCCACGGCCCACCGCCCCGGCCCGCCGCAGGCCGAACCCGACGACCTGGCCCTGCTGCCCTACACCTCGGGCACCACCGGCCTGCCCAAAGGTTGCATGCACAGCCACCGCACACTGATGCCCAACGCCGTGGGCGGTGCGCTGTGGGGTCACGCCAGTGCCGAGACCCTGAGCCTGGCCGTGGTGCCCATGTTCCACATCACCGGCATGCTCTACGGCGTGATCTCGCCGGTGTTCCTGGGCAGCGGCGTGGTCATCATGCCGCGCTGGGACCGCGAGCTCGCCGGCCGCCTGATCAGCCGCCACCGGGTGACGCACTGGACCTGCATCCCGACGATGATCATCGACCTCTTCGGCAGCCCGCACTACCGCAGCTTCGACCTCACGAGCCTGCGCTACCTGTCGGGCGGCGGCGCCGCCATGCCGCAGGCCGTGGCCGAGCGGCTGCAGGCCGAGTTCGGCATCACCTTCGCCGAGGGCTACGGCCTCACCGAAACCGCCGCGCCCAGCCACGCCAACCCACCCGAGCGCGCCAAGCTGCAATGCCTGGGCATGCCGATCTTCGGCGTCGACAGCCGTGTCGTCGACCCCAGCACGCTGGCCGAGCTGCCCGACGGCGAGGTCGGCGAGATCGTCACGCACGGGCCGATGGTCTTCAAGGGCTACTGGGGTCACCCCGAGGCCACGGCGGCGGCCTTCATGACGATCGACGGCAAGTCCTTCTTCCGCACCGGCGACCTCGGCCGACGCGATGCAGAAGGCTACTTCTTCATCACCGATCGGCTCAAGCGGATGATCAACGCCAGCGGCTACAAGGTCTGGCCGAGCGAGGTGGAGCTGCTGCTGTTCAAGTGCACGCTGGTGCAGGAGGCCTGCATCATCGCGTCGCGCGATGCCTACCGCGGCGAAACGGTGAAGGCCGTCATCGTGCTGCGCGCCGAGCACCGCGGCCATGCGCAGCCGGAAGACATCATCACCTGGGCGCGCGATCACATGGCGGCCTACAAGGTGCCGCGCTTGGTGGAGTTCGCCGACGCGCTGCCCAAGAGCGGCAGCGGCAAGGTGATGTGGCGGCTGCTGCAGGAGGCCGAGCTGGCGAAGCCGGCCTGAGCGCCAAGGACCGGGTAGCGCCGGCTCAGATCCGGCTCAGCGCCAGCTGCAGCGCGCGCGCATCGTTGCTGGCGCGGTGGCGCACCAGGCCGAGTTCGGCGACGGCGGCGCGCCGCATGTCGTCAAGCCGGGCCAGGCGCGGCTCGTCGAGCAGCCGGGCCACCGACTCGAGGCGGAAGCGCGGCGCGCGGCCGGCTTCGTCGAACAGCAGCGCCAGCCAGGGGTAGTCGTGCGCCCAGCCGTCGCAGTAGACGGTCTGGCCGGCGAGATCGCCGTTGAGCTGGTCGGCGACTTCGGCGATGTCTCGGCCATGCTGCAGCAGCGTGGGCCGCTGGATGCCGTGCACGCGCTCGGCGGCCTCGTCCCAGTGCGTCCAGTGCGAAGGCGGCTTCACCAGGGTGCAGCAGGTGCGGCCGTTGCCAAGCACGTAGCCGATCTCGATCGGGTAGCTGCGCGCACCAAAGCCCGAGGCTTCGATGTCGATGATGGCGGGCACGTCGTGCATGGAATGGCCCGTATTGTCGGCCGCGGCCCGCTCGCCCGGCCGTGCGGGAATCACGACTCGCCGCGGGCTGCTGTCCGGCGGCGCGAAGTGGCGGCGGGGCGCGCACGCTGGGCTGGGTCCAGTGCCACCGACATCATCGCCAGCACCGTTTCGCCGTTGCGGGCCGCCACGCCCGGCGACAGCGCCAGATGCGCCATCACCGGCGACACGCCGACGCTGGCCACGCCATGCAGCGAAGCCCAGATCGCCAAGGCCTCGCGGTCGACCCGCTGCCTGGCTCGGCTGCCATGCACACGGCGAAGCACCGAACGCAGCACGTCGAAGGCATGCAGAGCGGTGCGCACCAGTTCCGGATGCTGCGCCGGCTCGGGCCAGGGGGTGGCGAACATGAGCCGGTACTCCAGCGCGTGCTGCGTGGCGTAGGCCAGATAGCGGCGGCCCAGCTCGTGCAGCTCGGCGCGGGCGTCGTCGTGGCGCTGGCGGGCATCGAGCGACTCGGCGAAGTGCACGAAGCAGCGGCGGATGACCTCGGCCAGGAGATGGTCGCGGCTCGCATAGTGCTTGTACGGCGCCTGGTGCGACACGCCGAGCCGGCGCGCCACGTCGCGCAGGCTGAGCTGCTCCACGCCGTGTTCGGCAATGACCTCGTGCGCGGCACGCACGCAGGCTTCCTTCAGGTCGGGGGCGGCGGGCATCGTGGCGCTGGGGGGGTCGTTGGGGTGGTTGACAGTGTCACCTGCCTGAAGGCACGATAGGCCCAGGTGGTTGACAGCGTCAACCCGTGAACCGACTTCTGGGCCCGCCGATGAATCCGAACCCCATTGATCCTGCCCGCCGCCGCTGGCTCGGCAGCCTGGCCTTGCCGGCCTTCGGGCTGTCGGGCTGTGCAGCGTTCGACTACCGTGCCGACGACGCGCCCGAGGCGCTGGCCGAGATGCGCCCGCTCCAGCCCGCACCGCACCTGGCCCTGGTGCTGGGCAGCGGCGGGCCGCGTGGCTACGCGCACATCGGCGTGCTGCGCGTGCTCGAGGAAGCCGGCCTGAGGCCCGATCTCGTGGTCGGCAGCAGCGTCGGCTCCCTGATCGGGGTGTTCTGGGCCAGCGGCCTTGATGCGGCCGAGATCGACCGCCGCTCGATGCAAGGCGGGCCGCTCACGGTGTTCGACCCGAACCCGTTTGCCGACCGCGGCTGGATCCGCGGCCAGCGCCTGCAGGAGTACGTGAACGCCGGCCTTCAGGGCCGCCGTCTTGAAGACCTGCCGCGCCGCGCGCTCGTGGTGGCCACACGGCGCGACGACAAGACGCCGCGATTCTTTCTGCGCGGCAATGCGGGCGTGGCCGTGCGGGCCTCGAGTGCCATGCCGGGCATCATCTCGCCGGTGGGCATCGAGGGCGTGGAGTACGAAGACGGCGACGAGTCGCTGCCGCTGGCGGTGAGTGCCGCACGGGCCTGCGGCGCGCGCTTCGTGCTGGCTGTCGACGTGTCGGCGCGGCCCGGCACCACGCCGGCCGATGCCTCGCAGGCCCTGCGCGAACGCGACCGCCGTCGCCGCAGCCGCATCGAGCCCGAGGTGGCGCAGGCCGACTTCCTGATCCACCCCGATCTGCCCTACAACGCCGGACCGTTCCGCTCGTACTTCGAGGCGTCGCGCCAGCGCGGCGAGGCCGAGGCGCGCCTGCGCCTGCCGGCGCTGCGGGCTCAGCTTTCGGTCACTTGACCGTGAACCGCGCCGTCGAAGGCTTGCCCGCCACCGTCACCACCGCCACGGCCTTGGTGCCGGGGCCGACCTTGAAGCTGCCAGTGGCCTCGAGTTTGTCGCCGGCCGGCTTGAGCTCGATCTCCTGCTTCTCGCTGCCCGTGAGCAGCGTCAGCCGGGCGCTGGCCTTGGAGATGTCGACCTTCTTGCCGTGGTCGCGCAGGTACAGCTGGATCACGTTGGCCTTGGCGACCAGCTCGTAGTCCATGTCCTTCACCTCGACCACGACGCCGCCGTGCTTGGGGCTGTGATCGTGGGCGCCGCCCGCGTGGGCGACCCCGGCCAGGGCGAGGGTGAGGGCGGCGGCGGTTGCGATGAATTGGGATTTCATGAGATTCCTTTCGGTGGGCGGTCGAGTGGCGGGTTCGGGTTCGGATTCACAACGCTTCGGCGTCCTTGTCGCCCATCAGCTCTTCGGCCGGCTTGCGGCCGAAGAGCCAGAACATCGCGGGCGTGAGGAAGGTGTCGAGCAGGGTCGAGCTGATCAGGCCGGCGAAGATCACCACCGCCACCGGGTGCAGCACCTCGGTGCCGGGGCGCTCGGCCTCGAACAGCAGGGGCGCCAGTGCGAAGGCGGTGACCAGTGCCGTCATCAGCACCGGGCTCAGGCGCTCGAGCGAGCCGCGCACGATCATCGCGTGGTCGAACTGCGCGCTCTCGAAGCGCATCAGGTTGACGTAGTGGCTGACCTTCAGGATGCCGTTGCGCACCGAGATGCCGGCCAGCGTGACGAAGCCCACCATTGCCGCCACGCTGAGTGGCTGGCCCGAGAGCCACAGGCCGATGACGGCGCCGACCAGCGCCAGCGGGATGTTCACCATGATCAGCGCCGACAGCACGGCGCTCCTGTAGCGGCTGTACAGCACCACGAACATCAGCGCCAGCGACACGATGGACAGCAGCCCGATCAGGCGCGACGCCTCCTCCTGGGCCTGGAACTGCCCGCCGAGCGTGATGAACATGCCCTCGGGCAGGCGCGTCTCGGCCGTCACCTCCCGGATGTCGGCGACGATCTCCGACAGCGCCCGGCCCGAGGCATTGGCCGAGAGCACGATGCGTCGCTTGCCGTCGTCGCGGCTGATCTGGTTGGGGCCGTCGCTGTCTTCGATGCTCGCCACCTTCGACAGCGGGATGCGGCCGTTGGGCGTCTCGATGAGGATCTGCCCCAGGCCCTCGATCGAGCGCGCCGAATCCGGCAGCCGCACCACCAGCGCGAAGCGCCGGTTGCCCTCGACGATCTGCGCCACGCGCTCGCCTTCGACCAAGCCTTGCAGCGTGGCCAGGATCTGCGGCGCCGGCACGCCGTACTGCGCCGCGGCGGCGTAGTCCACGCGCACCTTGATCTGCGGCGCCAGCACCTGCTTCTCGACGGCCAGGTCGGCAATGCCCGGGATCTGGGCCAGCCGCTGCTGCAAGGCATCGGCCTGGGCGCGCAGCGCGTCGAGGTCTTCGCCGTAGATCTTGATCGCGATCTGCGAGCGCACGCCCGACAGCATGTGGTCGATGCGGTGCGAGATCGGCTGGCCGACCTCGATGGACGCCGGCAGGTTGGCCAGCCGGCGGCGGATGTCCGCGCGCACCTCGTCCATGCTGCGCGTGAGCTGGTCGGCTGCCACGATGCCGACGTCCAGCTCGCTGACGTGCACGCCCTCGGCGTGTTCGTCAAGCTCCGCGCGGCCGCTGCGACGGCCGACGTGCGTGACCTCGGGCACCTGCGAGATCAGCACCTCGGCCTGGCGTGCCAGGGCTGAGCTTTCGCTGAGCGTGACGCCGGGGTTCAGGCGAATGCCCACCAGCAAGGTGCCCTCGTTGAACGGCGGCAGAAAGGTGGTCGGGAAAAACGGCACCGCGGTGACGGCGGCCAGCACCGCCACGCCCGCTGCTGCCAGCGCGGCCTTGGGCCGGTTCAACACCGCCTGCAGCGCGCCGCGGTAGTGCCGCTTCAGCCAGGCCAGCGCCCGCGTGTCGCCATGGTCGAGCGACTTCAGGCGCGGCAAGAGGTAGTAGCTCAGAACCGGGGTCAGCGTCACCGACACCAGCAGCGAGGCCAGCGTCGAGGCGATGAAGGCCACGCCCAGCGGCACGAACAGGCGCCCCTCGATGCCCGGCAGCGCAAACAGCGGCAGGAACACCAGCACGATGATCACGGTGGCGTACAGGATGCCCGAGCGCACCTCCATCGAGGCCTTGGCCACCAGCTGCAGCGTGGGCATGCGCTCGTGCAGTGGGCGCGCACGGTCTTCCTTCAGCCGGCGCAGGATGTTCTCCACGTCCACCACCGCATCGTCCACCAGGCCGCCGATGGCGATGGCCAGGCCGCCCAACGTCATGGTGTTGATCGACAGGCCGAAGTAGCGGAAGACCAGCGCGGTGACGAAGATCGACACCGGAATCGCCGTCAGCGCAATCACCGTCGGCCGGATCGTGCCGAGGAAGAAGAACAGGATCACCGCGACGAACACCGACGCGCCGATCAGCTTGCCCTGCAGCGTGCCGATCGAGGCCTCGATGAAGCTGGCCTGGCGGAAGGTGACACGCGGCGCTTCCATGCCGGTGGGCAGCGAGGCCTTCAGGCCGGCGAGTGCTTCTTCGATGCTGCGCGTGAGCACGATCGTGTCGGCCGTCGGCTGCTTCTGGATGCCCAGGATGACCGCCGGCTTGCCCTCGAAGCCGCCGTCGCCACGCTTGATGGCCGCCGCGAACGTCACTTCGGCGATTTGGCGCAGCAGGATGGGCTGGCCACGCTGGCTGCCGACGGCCAGGTTGCTCAGGTCGTCCAGCCGCGAGGTGCGGCCGAGATGGCGAATCAGGTACTCACGGCCATTGAGCTCCAGAAAGCCGCCCGAGGTGTTGGCCGAAAAGCCGCGCAGCGAGGCTTCGAGCTGATCGTGCGTGATGCCGAGATCGGCCATGCGGGCCGTGTTCGGCTGCACCTGGAACTGCCGCACCTCGCCGCCGATGGGGATGACCTGCGCCACGCCGGGCACCGCCAGCAGCCGGGGCCGCAGCACCCAGTCGGCGTACTCGCGCACGGCCATCGGGCTGATCTTGCTCTCGTCGACCGGAATCGCAATCTGCATGATCTCGCCCATGATCGAGCTGATCGGCCCCATGCGCGGCACCAGGCCTTCGGGCAGGCCTTCTTCCATGGCCGACAAGCGCTCGGCCACGAGCTGCCGGGCGCGGTAGATGTCCACGCTCCAGTCGAAGGTGAC
>JAIYDH010000369.1 GCA_027487585.1 Rubrivivax sp. | reverse complement strand
GTCGTGCTGCTCACGCCCGGCCCCTACAGCGAGACCTACTTCGAGCACGCCTACCTGGCGCGCTACCTGGGCCTGCCGCTGGTCGAAGGCGGCGATCTCACGGTGCGCGGCGAGCATCTGTTCCTGAAAACGGTCGAGGGCCTGGAGCCCGTGCACGGCGTGATGCGCCGGCTCGACGACGACTGGTGCGACCCGCTCGAGCTGCGCCCCGACAGCACGCTCGGCGTGCCGGGCCTGCTGCAGGCCGCCCGCGCCGGCACGGTGGTGATGGCCAATGCGCTGGGCAGCGCCTTCCTCGAATCGCCCGCGGTGCAGGGCTTCCTGCCGGCCATCGCCGAGCGGCTGCTCGGCGAGCCGCTGTCGCTGCCCAGCCTGCCCACCTGGTGGTGCGGCGAGGCGGCGGCCTGGTCCGACGTGCGCGAGCAGCTCGCCGACAAGGTGGTGCGCAGCACCTTCCCGCGCGGCGGGCGCACCTCGCAGGCCTTCAACCTGGGCCCGCACTACCCCGGCGGCGACGGCGAACGGGCCAGCGTGCCGGTGCACGAAGACCCCGACGCCTGGACGGTGCAGGGCCGCCTGCGCTTCTCGCGTGCACCCATCTGGGGCGGCGGGGCGGTCACGCCGCGCCCGGCCATGGTGCGCGTTTACGCCATCGCCGACGGCCGCCCCGGCCAGAAGCGCTGGCACGTGCTGCCCGGCGGCATGACGCGCGTGGCCCGCCGCGAAGAAGCCAGCGTCAGCATGCAGCGCGGCGGCACCAGCCTCGACACCTGGGTGATGACCGAGGGCGCCGTCGACGCCTTCAGCATGCTGCCGCAGCGCCTGCGCGTGGCCGATCTCGCCAGCCACCAGCGCCCGGTGAGCAGCCGCACGGGCGAGAACCTGTTCTGGCTCGGCCGCTACACCGAGCGCACCGAGCAGCTGGTGCGGCTGGCGCGCAGCACGCTGATGCTGATCGACGCCGACGCCGAGCTGGCACCGCCACTGCGCGCCGCGTTGTCGCAGCTGGCCGTGCGCACGGGCCTTGCGCCGCCGGGTGTGCCCACGCTCGCGCAGAGTCCGCGCCACTTCGAGCGCGCCCTGCTGGCCGCGCTGACCGACACGCAGACCGCCACCAGCATCGCCTACAACCTGCAGGCGCTGGAACGCGCCGCGATGGCGCTGCGCGAGCGCCTGGCGCCCGAGCAGTGGGGGCTGGTTCGCCAGATGGGCGAAGGCTTCAGCAGCGCGCTCGAAACCCTGCACGGCGAGCTGCCGCTGCCGGCGCAGGTGCTGCCGGCGCTCGACCGCCTGGCCTTGCAGCTGGCGGCTGCCACCGGCGCGCAGACCGACCGCATGACGCGCGACCACGGCTGGCGCTTGCTCACCGTGGGCCGGCTGATCGAGCGGCTGCAGGGCCTGACGATGCGGCTGCAGGCCTTTCTCGGGCCTGCGGGCGCCGAGCCGCCACTGGGCGCGCTGGCCGGCGTGGCCGGCGTCGAGCTGCTGCTGGAGCAGTTCGACAGCCTCATCACCTTCCGCGCCCGCTACCAGCGCCACGAGGACCTGCTGGCGCTGACCGAGGTGCTGGTGCTCGACAGCGCCAACCCGCGCGCCTTTGCCGGCGTGCTGCGGCGGCTGCGCACGGAGCTGTCCAAGCTGCCCGGGCCGGCCGAGGCCCACCTGCCGCTGCTGGCCCTGCTGCCGGCCGAGGGCGCCGGCCTCACGCTCGAGCGGCTGCGCCAGCTGGAAGACAGGCCCGTGTCGGCCACCGCCGATGCGCTGCGCGACCTGGCCGCCGAGCTGCTGCAGGCCGCCCACGCGCTGGCCGACCAGATCGGCGAGCGTTTCTTCACCCTGGCCCGCGGCCAGGACCAGCGGATCTGACCATGCCCGCCGCCAGCCCGATGCGCCTGGACGTGTGCCACGAGACGCGCTACGACTACGCCGCGCCCGTGTCGCTGGCGCACCACCTGGCGCATCTCAAGCCGCTGGACGACGCCTTCCAGCACCTGGAAGACTTTTCGCTGGCCGTGCAGCCGGCTCCGGCGCAGTGGCGCGACAGCGTCGACGCCTGGGGCAACGCGCAGTGCCACTTCAGCCTGGCGCAGGCGCACGGGCAGCTCCGCGTCACGGCCACCAGCCGCGTGGCCGTGCGGGCGCGCTTTGCCGCGCTGGAGCCGGCGGCATCGCCCGCCTGGGCGCAAGTGGCCGCGCGTGTGCGCTACGTGGCCGGGGCGCCTTTTGTGGCGGCGGCCGAGTTCGCCCTGCCTTCGCCCTACGTGCCGCGCCTGCCGGCGCTGCGCGAACTGGGCGCCGGCATCTTCACGCCCGGCCGGCCGGTGGCCGAAGCGGCGCTGGAGCTGATGCACCGGCTGCATGCCGAGTTCCAGTACGAAAGCCGCAGCACCGACATCGACACCCCGCTGGCCCAGGTGCTGCTGCAAAGGCGCGGCGTCTGTCAGGACTTCGCCCACCTGCTGGCCGGTGTGCTGCGTGCCTGGGGGCTGTCGGCGCGCTACGTCAGCGGCTACCTGCTCACCCACGCGCCGGTGCAAGACGCCCCGAACGCGGCCGGCAGCGGCGCGGCGATGCTGGGCGCTGATGCCTCGCACGCCTGGGTGCAGCTGTGGTGCCCGGGGACCCCGGGCGTGCCGGCTGAACGCGGGGGTGCCGACGACGCCTGGCTCGACCTCGACCCCACCAACGACTGCGTGCCCGGCAGCGGCCACGTGCGCGTGGCCGTGGGCCGCGACTTTGGCGACGTGACGCCCTTGCGCGGCGTCATCCGTGGCGGCGGCGGCCGCCACACGCTGAGCGTGGCCGTGAAGACGCGGCGCCTCGATGCCGCCGGCGAGTTGCCGCCGCAGCGGGCCCGCGAGTTGCTAATCCCAAGACCGATGGAGAACACCGGATCATGAAGTCGGCTTACGACGAGATGAACACCGCCGCGGGTGTGGTGCGGCCGCAGTACGAGGTGTACGCCGAGTGGCTGAAACGCCAGCCGGCCGAGGCCATGCGCTCGCGCCGCGCCGAGGCCGAGATGATCTTCCGCCGCGTCGGCATCACCTTCGCGGTGTACGGCGCAAAAGACGAAGACGGCTCGGGCACCGAGCGCTTGATCCCCTTCGACCTGATCCCGCGCGTGATTCCGGGTGCGGAGTGGAAGCGCATGGAAGAAGGCCTGCGCCAGCGCGTGACGGCGCTCAACCGCTTCATCCACGACGTCTACCACGGGCAGGAAATCCTCAAGGCCGGCGTCGTGCCGGCGGACCAGGTGCTGAACAACGCGCAGTTCCGCAAAGAGATGATGGGCGTCAAGGTGCCTGGTGGCGTGTACTCGCACATCAGCGGCATCGACATCGTGCGCGCCGATACCGGCCAGGGCGGCGATTACTACGTGCTCGAAGATAACCTGCGCGTGCCCAGTGGCGTGAGCTACATGCTCGAGAACCGCAAGATGATGATGCGGCTCTTCCCCGAGCTCTTCAGCATGCACCGCGTCGAGCCGGTGGCGCACTACCCCGACCTGCTGCTGGAGACGCTGCGCAACGTGTCGCCCAGCGGCGTGAACGAGCCCACGGTGGTGGTGCTCACGCCCGGCATGTACAACAGCGCCTACTTCGAGCACGCCTTCCTGGCGCAGCAGATGGGCGTGGAGCTCGTCGAGGGCCAGGACCTGTTTGTCAAGGACGGCTTCGCCTACATGCGCACGACGCAGGGCCCCAAGCGCGTGGACGTGATCTACCGCCGCGTCGACGACGACTTCCTCGACCCCAAGGCCTTCCGCGCCGACAGCACGCTGGGCTGCGCCGGGCTGCTCGACGTGTACCGCGCTGGCAACGTGACGCTGGCCAACGCCATCGGCACCGGCATCGCCGACGACAAGAGCATCTATCCCTACGTGCCCAAGATGGTGGAGTTCTACCTCGGCGAGAAGCCGATCCTGAACAACGTGCCCACCTACCTGTGCCGCGAGAAGGACGACCTGCAGTACGTGCTCGACCACATGCACGAGCTGGTGGTGAAAGAAGTCCACGGCGCCGGCGGCTACGGCATGTTGGTCGGGCCTGCCGCGACCAAGGCCGAGGTCGAGGAGTTCAAGGCGGTGGTGAAGGCCAACCCGGCCAACTACATCGCGCAGCCGACGCTGGCGCTGTCGACCTGCCCCACGTACGTCGAGTCCGGCATCGCGCCGCGCCACATCGACCTGCGGCCCTACGTGCTGAGTTCGGGCGTCACGGCGCAGTCGGTGCAGACGGTGCCAGGCGGGCTCACGCGCGTGGCGCTGAAGGAGGGTTCGCTGGTCGTCAACTCGTCGCAAGGCGGGGGCACCAAGGACACCTGGGTCCTCGAGGAATGACATGGAGCCCCCAAGCTCGCTCGCGCTCGCTACCCCCCGAGGGGGCCGCCCGCCAGCGGCCCGGCAAAGCCGGTTCCGCGGCGGGAGACTTGACCTGAATCACCAGGAGGCATTCGATGCTCTCTAGAACCGCCGACCATCTGTTCTGGATGGCGCGCTACATGGAGCGTGCCGAGAACACCGCGCGCATGCTCGACGTGAACTACCAGACCTCGCTCTTGCCGCAGAGCGCCGACACGGCGCTGCAGGGCTGGAGCGGGCTGCTGAGCATCAGCGAGCTGACCTGGGCCTACCAGAAGCAGCACCCGCAGATCGAGGCGCGCAGCGTCATGGACTTCATGGTCCGCGACGAGAAGAACTTCTCCAGCATCTGGAACTGCCTGCGGGCTGCGCGCGAAAACGCTCGTGCCGTGCGCGGCGCGCTAACCACGGAAGTGTGGGAAACTCAGAACCAGACTTGGCTCGAGTTCAACCGCATGCTCAAGGCGGGCGAGTTCGAGCGTGACCCGGGTGCCTTCTTCGAGTGGGTGAAGTTCCGCAGCCACCTGAGCCGCGGCGTCACCGTGGGCACGATGCTGATGGACGAGGCGCTGCACTTCCTGCGCATCGGCACCTTCCTGGAGCGCGCCGACAACACCGCGCGGCTGCTCGACGTGAAGTTCCAGGCGCTGGCCGGCGACGACTACTTCGGTCCGGTCGATGCCGGCACGCAGCAGCAACGCCAGGGCCCGGCCACGCCGCAGGAGGTGGACTTCTATCACTGGAGCGCGATCCTGCGGTCCGTCTCCGGCTTCGAGATCTACCGCAAGGTCTACCGCAACGTCATCCGGCCCGAGAAGGTGGCCGAGCTGCTGATCCTGCGGCCCGACATGCCGCGCTCGCTGGCGGCCTGCATGAACGACGTCGTGGCCAACCTGCGGCTGGTGGCCAACCAGCAAAGTGATGAGACGCTGCGCCGCGCCGGGCGGCTGCAGAGTGATCTGCGCTATGGCCGCATCGATGAGATCCTCGCGACGGGGCTGCACGCGTACCTGACCCAGTTCCTCGATCGTGTGGGCGATCTGGGCGTGGGCATCTCGCGAGACTTCCTGGTGCCGATGGCGGCCTGATGCCGAGGGGCCGGGCATGTCCCGACCCCACGCGATCAGCCGGCCGCGGGGCCTGGTCAGAACCGGTAGGCCAGGCTGACCGAGAGCCCACCGGCGCTCGAGTTGGCGGAGGACTTACCAAGATTCGTCAACTCTCCCCGCAGCGTGACCGGGGCGTCGAAGCGGTACTGCAGCCCGAGCGCTGTCAGCAGACCGGTCTTCGAACCGTCGATGTCGATGACGGGCTGGCCGGCCGGCGTCGAGCCATCGACCTTGTTGCGGGCCACGCCCAGCTTGCCATACAGAGCGAAGCGCTCGGTAATCGGCGCATCGAGCTTCAGCGCCAGCGAGGTGCTGCTGCCGCTGGCGGTGAGCTCGCTGCGTGTCCCGTTGGCCGTTTTGTACGTGACCGTGTGTCGGGCGATGTTCTGGTGGCTCGCCTCCACCGCCAGCGGCCAGCCGCTGCCGATGGGCAGCGCGCCGATCTGTGCGCCCACGAACAGGCCGCCGCTGAGGCGGCCCTCGGCGCGCTTGTCGGAGTCGACGTTCAGGCCCTTGGGAACAATGGCCGCGACCCCGAGCGTCACGCCGGCATAGATGTCGCCGGCCTCGGGACCTTTGGCCGCCGCAGGGGCGCTGATGCCGGCCGCGGCTGCGGCGAGCGCGATGAACAGGGGGATGGACTTGGCTTGCATGGTGACCTCGAAGGCGTGGGATTTGGGGATCGATTGCCGGCAGAGTCGACTGCCTGCAATGAAACCGGAGTCTGCGCATGCATGCCGGAAAGCTCCAGGAGCTTGAACGAAGTCTTGCGATGTGGTGCCTGTGGTGTCGGATCGCGATACCGTCCCCGGGTTCACGGTGGCTCATCCGGGAGATCCCCTGAGCTTGTGGTTCAAGCGGCGGGCGACCCGCTTCAGCTGGTGATGGCCATCTGCCGGCTGGGGCTCTGCGCGGCGATGATCGCCGCAGTGTGCTCCGGCGACTTGCCCTCACCTGCTCTCCACTGTTGGCGCAGTCAGTCGTGCATCGTCTCGAACCCAGCCCTCGCTGGCCACCGCATCATCTCGCAGCGCGCTGATGTGGGCGTAGCGCCTGTGCCAGGCCAGCAGCCCCGGCATCAGCGTGCCCGGCACTTCGCGCCTGTCCGGGGCGTTGCCATTGCGGTACTGCAGCGGGCAACCGGATACCCCGCGTTCGAACACGCCGGTGGCGGCCAGCAACTCGGACGTTGAACACCAGCTGGCCGTGCGGCGCGGCCGCCGCACTGTCTTCCCTGCGCACGTGCATGCGCCCGCCCAAGGTAACCACCATCTGCTGACGACCCGCGCGATCGGGGACTGCGAACTGCCGGCTCTGGCTTGAACCGACGGCCTCAAATCTGAAGTGCAGCACCCACCGCGGGTACCACCCGCGGCGCGCGTCGTCCTCGGTCATGCGGGCGTCGGTAGCCCGCCCTGCGCGGGCTGCCGCCGGGCCGCGTCAGACCGCGTGCAGCAGCGCCACCAGCTGCGCCTGGCTGTGTGTGCCGGTCTTTTCGTACATCTGACCGACGTGGGTGCGCACGGTCGAGATCTTCACGCCCAGCGCCTCGGCGGCGTGCGTGGGGCGCATGCCCTTGCACAGCAGCTCGGCCAGCTTGGCCTGCGTCTGCGTGAAGCGGAAGCGGCGGCGCATGGCGTCGGCGCGCGACAGCGTGACGCGCTCGATGGTGGCCACGATCCAGCCGAAGCCGCTGGGGATGCCGTCACCGGCACTCAAGCCACGCAACCAGATCTGCATCGGCGCGCCGCCGCCGTCCATCTCGAGCGGCAGCGTGAGCTCCTGGCCTCCGGCCAGCGCCGCGGCCCAGTACGACAGCGGCACCCAGCACCCGGCCTGGCGCAGCGCCACGTGGCTGCTGGCATCGAGCCACAGGCCGTCGCGGCGCTCGATGCGGCGCGACGCCGCCGGGTTGGCCTCGAGCACCACGCCTTGCGCGTCGGCCACGAAGAGTGGGGACTCCAGGCGCTCGAGCAGGCAGCGGCCGAGGGCGGCCAGGCGGTCGGCGCGGTCGCTTGACGGGTGGGCTTGGGCGGCGGCCAGGTGTGCGACTTGGTGGCCAGCCTGGGCAGCGGCGTTCAAGTCCGCGGTGTGGGATGCGCTGTCGACTGCGGCGATGTTCATGGTGCCTTTGCTTCCGGAGGTGGCCCGACTCGTTCGTCGGATGGCGGGGGTACATGGCGGTCGGCGACAACTCTCCAATGCGACTGCCCATGCCGCCCCATGAGGCGGATCAAACGCGGTACTGCACGCTGGCCACCGGCGTTTGCACCTTGGCCCGGCCGGTCTGCTTGGCAACTCCGGCCGTACCGAAGTTGTCGTGGTCGAGCATCAGCGCCCAGCGCGGCGTGAATTTGTGGCAGGCGCTCAGCCCCCAACAGAAGTTGGTCTCGCCGCTGACCGGTGCATCGGTGCCCAAGGGTCCGTCCTGCGCGATCACGCAGTCGTTGCGCGCACCCGTGACGGCAACCCCCACCTTACCCATGACGACGAAGCCGCTGTCGAACTCGTGCCGGGCCACACCCGCGAGGGTGAGCGCGGAGACGGAGTAATCCGTTTTGGCCGCGTTCTTGCCGGTGGCCGTGTTGCGGTAAGCGATCTCTGTGGCACCCACCGTAGCCAGTGCCGCTTCGAGACCGAAGAGCCGGTTGAGGTTGTAGCCGCCATACAGCTTGGAAGCGCCGCCTGACACATTGGCGATGACCACCGTGTCGCCCGCGCTGCCCAGGAGGCGCCCCACGGCGCTCTTGCTGAAGTCGCCCCCGCGGAACCCGTACTGTCCAGCCCCCAGGCCGTAGCAGACGTACCAGCCGTGGTCGCGTGGACCCTCCCGGTCCTGGGCCATGACAGGAAGCGTGGCGCTCAGCAAAAAAGCCGAGCACATGAGGACGTGCTCACGAACAGGACGGAAAAACGAAAGTGCCTTCACGAAGCAGCTCCAGAAGAGTTGCGGAGAACCGAAGAGGGCCTCCATGCGTGGACGAGAACCCTGCAGCGCATTCTGGAAAGGCGTGGGCGCAAACCCCAAGCTCACTTCGAGCCGTACCGGCCGATGAGCTTCAGGGCGGCGAATTGCGATACCTTGCTCTTGCTACTCCGCCCGATTTCCCGGCTCACGACAATCGCGACATGACCTCCATCTCACATGTTTTCGATGTGTTGCGGGCTGCGCTGAAGGCGCAGGGCATCACCTACCGCGCGCTGGGTCAACGAATCGGCTTGAGCGAGTCGAGCGTGAAGCGCCTGTTCAGTGAGCGTGACATGGCCTTGTCGCGGCTGGCGCAGATCTGCTCAGCGGCAGGCTTGTCGTTCGACGAGTTGCTGTCGCGCGCGGCACAGGCGCCGCCTCAGCTCACGCAGTTGACCCTCGAACAAGAGCGTGCTTTGGTGGCTGATCCGAAACTGCTGCTGGTCGCCATTTGCTGTCTCTCGCAGTGGCGCTACGAGCAGATGCTGGGCTCCTACTTGCTCAGCCCGGCCGAGGTGGTGGCAGCGCTGACTCGGCTGGATCGGTTGGGCTTGATCGAGTTGACGCCGGGTAACCGTTACCGGCTGTTGGTGGGCCGCGGGTTTCACTGGCGCCGGCGAGGGCCCATCATGGATTTCCTGCGCAAGCGGGTGCTGGACGAATACTTCGACGCCGGCTTCGACGGCCGTGGCGAAGCGATGGTCACTGTGCACGGCCAACTGTCGGCCGCCGGAGCGGAAGAGATGCAGCAGCGGGTGGGTGAGCTGGCCACCATGTTCGCGCACCGGCAGCGCGAAGACCAGTCAAAGGCCGGGGCTTCCTGCACCGGCTACACCTTGATCGTCGGCCTGCGCTCTTTCGAGTTGAGTGCGTTTACGGCGATGCGCCGGAAGCAGTCAACGCAGCAGGCCTGAAGGCAGGAGCACCGGTCCTAGAAACAGATAGACCGCGGTACCCGCGCCCCGGGTACTGCCGAGCGCCAGGTAGATCGGCCCCATGCGGGTTTCGGTCTGCACAAACACCGACCCGCCATAGAAGGTGGAACGGTCCGGCTCCGACGCTACACCCTTGGCCCAGCCGGCCTCCAGCGAGAACCCGATGCGAACGGCGCCGCCAGCCAGTGCCGGCAGCCTGCCCACCTTTCGCGCAAAGACCGTCCGGGCCAACAGGGCCTGGTCAGAGACGATGGAGTTCAACGGCGCGCCGGACAGCCGCAGGAAGCCGCCAAGTGCCAGCGGTTGAATGATTCCTTCGGCGCTGCTGCGGACGCCCGCGGCGTACACGTGGCCGGACCAGCCGCCAAAAGACGCCGCATACAAGCCTTCCTGACGCGAGCTATAAAAGCGGTTGTCTGTACCTCCAGACCGCAGGGCGTACTCGCCCGACGCGGAGAGAAGGTAGCCGCTGCTGGGGTAACCGAGGGAGTCCAGTGTGTCGAGCGTGAGCTCGTAGAACGCAAACCGATCGGCTTCAAGGAACAGCTTAGCCGATTGCGGCTCGAATCCTGGTGATACCAACCTGCCGCGACCCCATCGGTAGCGCGCACCCAAGCGGAAGCTGCCCATGTCACCCAACTGTCGTCCCAACGCGATGGACGCGCTCGCAGTTCGCAGTCCTACGCCGACAAGGGGCTCCAGGTTCTCGTACACCGTGACTTCGTACCCTTTGTAGTCCAGCACTCCATCGACAAACCATGGCGACGCCAGCCCCAAGGGCTGGTGCCACTCGGTCTGCAGTTGACCAAGCGCGCCGACGCGGGCCAGGGTGCGCCACTCCGCTCCCCAGGCGTTCAGCCCTCCTCGTGTGTACAAGCCCGACATCGTGAACTGGTTCGTGCCGTCGAAGTCGCTCTCCAACTCCAAGCCCAGCCGCGAGCGCGACAAGCCGAAGGGCGACGAGACCGGCAACAGCACCACGTCCCGAATCGGTCCCGTGCCCGTGACCAAGGCATCGACGCGCTCGGCCTCGACATCACGCTTCAGCCGTGTCGCGGCCGCACTGAGGGCGGCCGGCGTCAGCGGCTCGCCCGGCTTCAGCGCAGCAGGCCGCGCGATGGGAACACGCAGGCCTTGTGCATCGGTCGCTTCCACCCGAACCGAACCGACGACGGGCACCGACTGCGTTGCGGCCAACGTGGCGGCCACCCGATGTTCACGGTGGGCCGCATAGGCGCTGGGCTCCACGGCCAGAGCCTGCAGCCGTTGCGCCTGCGCCCGCGCTGCGGCAACGCCGGCGGCAATGCTGCGCCGCGCCTGGGCAAAGTCCAGCGCGTCCTGCCCTGCCAGATCCGGCACGATGAGCACGTCCTGAGGCCGCAGCTCGCGCAGCGACTGTTGGACGTTCTGCTCGGTCAGGATGTTGATCATCTGCTGCGCCATGCCCAGGGCAGTCGTGATGGAGTCTGCCCCCCCGAGCGGCGTGCCCAGGTTGACCGCGATCACGATGTCGGCGCCCAGGTCTCGCGCCAGTTTCACGGGCAGGTTGCTGACCAAGCCCCCGTCGCCGAGGATGCGGCCATCCAATGTGACCGGCGTGAACACCCCGGGCACCGACATCGACGCACGCATGGCGGCAAACAGCGGCACGCCCGTCGGTACAACCAATTCGCCGGTGAGCATGTCGGTGGCCACGCCGCGATACGTCAACGGCAGCTCCTCGACCTTGACGAATGCCGACGTGGGCGCCATCTGCCGCAGCAGCCGCTCCACTTCCGTACTCGTGAAAGCACTGCTCGGCAGCGCCAGCCCGTCACGCGTGACGCCAAAGTACAGCCGAGACGACACGAGCGTGTCGTCCTGACGGCGGCGGAAGCTCAGCTCGTCTCGCGGAGGGCGGTCTTGAAGCACGACAGCCCAGTCGGTGGCCAACACGAGCTTCTCCAGTTCGGCCACGTCGGCACCGCTCGCATACGCGCCCCCGACGATGGCGCCGAAGCTCGCGCCGACCACGATGTCGACGGGCACGCGCAGTTCTTCCAGCACCTGCAGCACACCGATGTGGGCGAGACCACGAGCCCCGCCGCCCGAGAGCACCAGGCCGATCTTCGGCCTGACTGGTTGTGCGCTGGGTACGCTGGGGTGCGCCTGGGTAGGCATGGCGCCCGCGGCTGCCAGACCGGGGCCGCTGGCCAGGCAGAGCGCCGCCACCGCCGCGGCCGCCGCAGCCGATGTCATGAACCAGCGCCGCAGCGCCTGCCACCCCCTGACAAGGAAACGAAACACTGTGAACGGCGGCACCCGAAGATCGTAAGCGATTGCGGCCGACACGCTGCTAGGCCCCGGGCGGTACGCACGTTGGATCCCGCCCGGGTCCGACCGCGCCCTCAGGGCAACGTGAATGTCAAGGTCTCGGCGGCGGCGCAAGCCGGGTCGATGGTCTTCCCCGCCATGAAGGCCTGCGCCAACCCGGTTGCGCATACGCTCGAGGTCTGCACCGAGTGCGATCGGGCCGGGAAGCGCACCCAGGTGCTGCCCGACAGTGTCTTGGCCACCTCCTGCGCCCACACCGGCGGCGTGGACGGGTCCAGGTCACCAGACAGGATGAGCGTCGGCACCTTGCTGACCACGGGTGCAAAGCTCTTTGCCGGCAGGTCCTTGCGATACGGCCAAGCACCGCAATGCGCCACCAGGGACTCCAACTGGCCCTGCGCGACCGGTTGCAGCGCCGGTCTCACCTGGGCCACGGCAGCCTTCAGTGCGTCCGCGGAGAACGTGGCGTTATCGGCGCACACGATGGACAAGAACTGCCCTGCGACCGGACCAACCAAATCATCGAAGCCCAGACGAGCAAAGGACACGATCTCCTTCTGCGCGTCATTGTCCAACCCGTTGACCGGCACCTGGCCCGACACCAAGCGCTCGAGCTGCGCGACAGCGCCAGGAAAACTTTCCGGGAAGAACTGCGCGACGGTGAACAAGACGCCTGCTGCCACGGCAGGAGACAACTGGCCATCCGGTCCGAGCGTCCAAGGCACCACCGTGCTGTTCAGCTGCCCGAACAAGGCCGACAGGCGGGCGTCGAGGCCCGGGTAAGCGGCTGCGCAGGCCGGTTGCGCGGCACATGCCGCCGAAAGGGCGATCAGCGAATCGTCGAAGCCCTTCGCCCCCGACTGAAAGGGCGGCACCGACTGCGCCACCACCGAATCCAGCACCATGCGGTCCACCGTGCCGGGATGATCGCGCAGCACGGCCAGAGCCCACATCGTTCCGTAAGACACGCCATTGAGCACGACCTTGTCGTAGCCGAGCAGCGCCCGAAGGTCGTTGACGTCGGCAGCCAGATCGTCGGTGGTGAAGGCCTGCGGCTGCACGCCCTTTGCCAGCCAACCCTCGGCGCAGCCCTTGACCGCGGCCACCGTGCTCGTGAGCGCCGCCTTGAAGTCGCGGAACATCGCGGCACCCCACGGCAGGTCGTTGCAGGCCAACGCCGGCTTGGACAACAACGCCCCCCGCTGCTCGATCAGCACCTCGTCACGCGGCAGCTTCGCTCCACCGTCAAAGCCCGGGCTGGAGCCGAGCTTCACCTGGCTGACGGTGTCGCCCCAGTCCTCCCCAGGCCCACCGTTCAGATAGATCACTGGTGCCAGGCTGGAGCCCGCCGACCTAAACACGATGAACGGCACGCTGACCGTCGCCCCGGCCGGGGCGCGCCGATCCTGCGCTACCACCATCACGCCACAGCGCACGGAGTTGCCGAGGGTCTGGCTCGGATCGAGCTTGTACGGGCAGCTCGACTCGTCGAGCCGCGGCACGACGCTGGTGGTGGACGACTCTCCGCCTCCGCAAGCGGCGAGGCTGAGAACCAGTGCGCCGACAGCGGCAGCGCGGATGGACCAGGAAACGTGCATGAGGGCTCCAGAAAATGGACGGGTTCGCCTGTGTCGTGCATGACCCATGAAGCGAGACCGGGCGCACTGTCGACCTTGCCCTCGCCCGCGACAACCGATTCCCGAAAGGTACGAGCCCACGGGTTGCGCGGTGTCATGCCACGCGCCTTTCGTCCCGAATCCAACCGTGACGTCGCCGGCAGGCTGCTTCGGGAGCGAGTGTTTGCACGGCGCGAGGCTTCGACAGGCTGAGCCCGAACGGAGGGGAGGGCTTCGACAGGCTCAGCCCGAACGGAGGGAGGGGCTTCGACAGGCTCAGCCCGAACGGAGTGGGTGGGGCTAAGGGTCGCTTCGGGCCGAAAGACGCAGGCGAGCGCAAACCCGTCGGGCGGTCGCTCTGGATCTGCCGCCAGCGGCCCCCTACCCACCCTTTGCAGCCATCCATCGCGCGGCCGCCGGAACGTCTTGCCCGCGCGACGCGCCACACTCTCGTCTCCTTCACTCCCGCCAGAGACCGCCCGTGAACCCGCCTGCTGCCGCCGACTCGAAACTCGCCGCCCCGGTGCAGGGCAGTGTCATCGCCGTCGAGGTGCAGGCCGGCCAGCAGGTGGCTGCCGGCGCCGTGCTGCTGCTGCTGGAGTCGATGAAGATGGAGGTGCCGCTGCAGGCCCCCTGGCCGGCACTGGTGCTGGCCGTCGACGCCGCGGTGGGCGAGGTGGTGGCCGAGGGCCAGCCCTTGCTGCGGCTGCGGCGCCTGGCTGCTGCACCGGTGGCGGCCGCAGCGCCAGCCCCCGAAGCCGCCACCGGCCCGCGCGCCGATCTGCAGCGCCTGTTCGATCGCCGCGCGCTGCTGGCCGACGCCGCCCGGCCCGAGGCCATGGCGCGCCGCCACGCCACCGGCCTGCGCAGCGCGCGCGAGAACCTGGCCGATCTGTTGGACGACGGCAGCTTCACCGAGCTCGGCGCCTTCGCCGTGGCGGCGCAGCGCAGCCGCCGCAGCCTTGACGATCTGCAGCGCCAGACGCCGGCCGACGGCCTGGTCTGCGGCACCGGCACCGTGCAGGGCCGGCCGGTGGCCGTGCTGGCCTACGACTACACCGTGCTCGCCGGCACGCAGGGCGTGAACAACCACGCCAAGAGCGACCGGCTGCTCGACCTGGCCGCGCGCCAGCGCCTGCCGGTGGTGTGGTTTGCCGAAGGCGGCGGTGGGCGGCCGGGCGATGTCGACTGGCCCGGTGTCGCCGGCCTGCACACCGGCACCTTTGCGCGCTTCGCCGCGCTGTCGGGCGTGGTGCCGCGCATCGGCATCGTGGCCGGCCGCTGCTTTGCCGGCAACGCGGCGCTGCTGGGCTGCTGTGACGTGATCGTGGCCGTTCGCGGGGCCAGCATCGGCATGGGCGGGCCGGCCATGATTGAAGGTGGCGGCCTCGGCGTGGTCGAGCCCGATGCCGTCGGGCCGCTCGCGGTGCAGGCACCCAACGGCGTGGTCGACGTGGTCGTCGACGACGAGGCCGCGGCGGTGCGGGTCACGCAGGCGCTGCTGTCGCTGCTGACGCAGCCGCTCGCGCTGGCCGGCGCGCCGGGCGCCGAACCCGCCACGCTGCGCGAGGCCGTGCCCGCCAACCGCAATGCCCTGTACGAACCGCGACGTGTGCTCGAAGCCGTGGCCGACGCCGGCACGTTGCTGGAGCTGCGCGCCGCCTTCGGCGTGGGCCTGATCACCGCGCTGGCGCGGCTGGAGGGCCGCGCCGTGGCGCTGGTCGCCAGCAACCCGCGCCACCTGGGCGGCGCGCTCGACGCGCCGGCCTGCGACAAGCTCGCGCGCTTCATGCAGCTGGCCGATGCCTTTGGCCTGCCGCTGCTGAGCTTCATCGACTCACCCGGCTTCATGGTCGGCCCCGAGTCGGAGAAAACGGCGATGGTGCGCCACGCGTCGCGCCTCTTCGTCAACGCCGCGGCGCTGCGCGTACCGGTGGCGGCCGTGGTACTGCGGCGCGGCTACGGCCTGGGTGCCATGGGGCTGGCGGGCGGCTCGTTCCATGCGCCGGTGGCCATTGCGGCCTGGCCCAGCAGCGAGTTCGGCGGCATGGGCCTCGAAGGCGCGGTGAAGCTGGGCTTTCGCAAGGAGCTCGAAGCCGCGCCCGAGGCCGAGCGCGAGGCCCTGTTCCAGCGCCTGCTTCAGCAGGCCATCGAGCGCGGGCAGGCGCTGAACATGGCCAGCCACGGCGAGATCGACGAAGTCATCGACCCCGCCGAGACGCGCGCCTGGCTGCAGCGTGTGCTGGCGGCGGCCTGCGCCGCGCCACTGCCGCCGCGGCGGCCATTCATAGACACCTGGTGAACCGCTTCAGCCCAGCCGCGCGCGGTGCCGCGCCACCTGCGCCCGCACCTGCGCCGGCGCCGTGCCGCCGACCGTGTTGCGCGCGTTCAATGAGCCTTCGAGCGTGAGCACGCCAAAGGCGTCGTCGCCGATGCGCGGCTCGATGGCCTGCAGCTCGGGCAGCGACAACTCCGACAGATCGACGCCCTTGCCCAGAGCGACCTTCACCGCATGCGCCACCGCCTCGTGCGCGTCGCGGAAGGGCAGGCCCTTTTTCACCAGGTAGTCGGCCAGGTCGGTGGCCGTCGCATAGCCGCGCATCGCGGCGCGGCGCAAGGCCTCGGGCTTGACGACGATGCCGCTCACCATCTCGGCCATGATGCGCAGCGTTGCCGCCAGCGTGTCGACGGTGTCGAACAGCGGTTCCTTGTCTTCCTGGTTGTCCTTGTTGTAGGCCAGCGGCTGGCCCTTCATCAGCGTGACGAAGCCCACCAGGTGGCCGAGCACCCGCGCACTCTTGCCGCGCGCGAGTTCAGCCACGTCGGGGTTGCGCTTCTGCGGCATGATGGAACTGCCGGTGCAGTAGCGGTCGGCCAGGTCGATGAAGCCGAAGTTCTGGCTCATCCACAGCACCAGCTCTTCCGCGAGGCGCGAGACGTGCACCATCGTGATGGCTGCCCAGGCGCTGAACTCGATGGCGAAGTCGCGGTCGCTCACGGCGTCCAGGCTGTTCTGGCACACGCTGTCGAAGCCCAGCGTGCGCGCCACGCGCTCGCGGTCGAGCGGGTAGCTGGTGCCGGCGAGCGCGGCGGCGCCCAGCGGCAGCACGTTCACGCGCTTTCGCACATCAGCCAGGCGCTCGCCGTCGCGCACGAACATCTCCACGTAGGCCAGCAGGTGGTGGCCAAAGCTCACCGGCTGCGCCACTTGCAGGTGCGTGAAGCCGGGCATCACGGTGTCGGCATGGCGCTCGGCCAGGTCGACCAGCGCGCGCTGCATGCCGTTCAACAGGGGCGCGAGCTGGTCGATCTCGCCACGCAGCCACAGCCGCACGTCGGTGGCCACCTGGTCGTTGCGGCTGCGGCCGGTGTGCAGGCGCTTGCCGGCGTCGCCCACCAGCTGGGTCAGGCGGGCCTCGATGTTGAGGTGCACGTCTTCCAGTTCGAGCTTCCACTCGAAGCGGCCTTGCTCGATGTCGTCGGCGATCTGCGCCATGCCGCGGCGGATGTCGGCCAGGTCCTGCGCGCCGATCACGCCCTGCGCGGCCAGCATCTCGGCGTGCGCCAGGCTGCCGTCGATGTCGGCCCGCCACAGGCGCTTGTCGAAGCCCACGCTGGCGGTGTAGCGCTGCACCAGCTCGCTCATCGGCTCGGTGAAGAGAGCAGACCACGCCTGCTGCTTGTTGGCCAGGGGATC
>JAIYDH010000157.1 GCA_027487585.1 Rubrivivax sp. | reverse complement strand
GCTCTTCGCCTACAAGGAACTGTGGCTGACGGCCGTGTTGTATGCCCTGTTTGCCGTGCTCAGCATCGTGGGCTGGCGCGCGTGGCAGCGGCGGCTGGCGGCATGACGGCATCGCATGGCTGACTCGCATGAGTGACCCGGATGAGTGAGGGCCGCTGCATCGCCATCGTCGGCGCCGAAAGCACCGGCAAGACGACCCTGGCCGCCGCACTGGCCGAGCGGCTGCGTGCCGCCCATGCGGGCCGCGTGGCCTGGGTGCCCGAGGTGCTGCGCGAGTGGTGCGACGCCACCGGCCGCACCCCGCTGGCACACGAGCAGGGCGCCATCCTGCGTGCCCAACACGAGCGCATCGCCGAGGCCGCGGCCACGCACGACTGGGTGGTGTGCGACACCACGGCGCTGATGACGGCCGTCTACAGCACGCTGGTCTTCGGCGACGACAGCCTGCAGCGGCGCGCCGCCGAGCTGCACGCGCGCACGGCTGCCGCCACGTTGCTGACGGCGCTCGACCTGCCCTGGGTGGCCGACGGCCACCAGCGCGACGGCCCGCAGGTGCGCGAGCCGGTCGATACGCTGTTGCGGGCGCTGATGCAGCGCCATCGCATCGGCTACAGCGTGGTGGGCGGCAGCGGTGAGCGGCGGGTGCAGCAGGCGATGGAAGCGCTGCGGCCGCTGATGACCACGCCACCTGCGGTGCCGCTGCGGGGTCTGTTCACAGGCCTGGCCCATGGGCGCAGCGCCCGCTCCCGCTGGGCCTGCGAATGCTGCGTGCCCGAGGCCGAGCAGGCGCTGCTGCAGGCACGCGCCGGTTCTGTGCACCCTGCACGCTGAGCGCGAGTCTGGCGCAGCGCTTCGACAGGCTCAGCGCGAACGGCAGGAATCTCCGTTCGGGCTGAGCCTGTCGAAGCCTTGGCTCACCCTCACCCGTTCGGGCCGAGCCTGTCGAAGCCCTGTCCCAGATGCAAAAGCCGCTTCGAACGGCTCAGCGCGAACGGGAGTCCTTGCCTCACTGCACCTGCACACTGCCCGGCGGCAGCTCGCGCCCCGGCGTGAACATCTCGCCCACGTCGACGGCATCGAAGCGGTACATCGCGCCGCAGAACTCGCAGCCCACCTCGACCTCGCCGCGCTCGGCGATCAGGCTGTCGTTCTCTTCGCGGCCCAGGCCCAGCAGCATGCCGCGCACCCGCTCACGCGAGCAGGTGCAGGCAAAGCGCGGCGCTTGCGGCTCGAAGAGGCGCACCTGCTCTTCCCAGAACAGCCGCCGCAGCACCACCTCGGGCTCCAGCCCGATGAGCTCTTCACGCGTCAGCGTGGCGGCCAGCATGGCGATGCGATTGAAGCCTTCGTGGATGCCGATCTCGTCTTCGTTGCTGGACGTCAAGCGGCCGCCCTGCCCTTCGAGGTTGCCTTCGCCCTCGACAGGCAGGCGCTGGATCAGCAGCCCCGCCGCCACACGGTCGTCGGCCGCCAGCACCAGGCGCGTGTCGAGCTGCTCGCTCTGCAGCATGTAGTGTTCGAGCACCTGCTCCAGGCGCTGCAAGGGCTCGCGCTGGTCGCCATGCAGCGGTACCACACCCTGGTAGGGCTGCTGGCCGGGCAGGCGGTCTTTCGGGTCGAGCGTGATGGCGCAGCGGCCCTGGCCGTGCACGTTGAGCATGGCCTCCAGCTGCGCGCCGCCCGGCACCTCGCCCACCAGCTTGGCCGTCACGCGGAAGTTCAGGTCGGGCTGGGCCTCGGCCACGGCCAGCTTCACCGGGCCGTCGCCGAACACCTGCAGGATGAGCGCGCCGTTGAACTTGATGTTCGACTGCATCAGCACCGCCGCCGCCGCCATCTCGCCGAGCAAGCCGCGCAACTCGGCCGGGTGCGGCTCGGCGCGGCGTGCCAGCGACTCCTGCCAGCTGCCCTCCAGCCGCACCAGCACGCCCCGCACCGGCAGGCCTTCGAACAGGAACTTGATGCAGCGGTCCATCGGGTGGGTCGTCAGACGATGCGCTTGAGCGTGCGCCGGTGGCGCTCGGCGTTGTGCTCGTAGTGCAGGGCCGAGCGCTTCAGGCGCGCCACTTCGTCGTCGGAGAGTTCGCGCACCACCTTGGCCGGCGCGCCCAGGATCAGCGAGCGGTCGGCGAACACCTTGCCCTCGGTGACGATGGCGCCCGCGCCCACCAGGCACGAGCGTCCGATTCGTGCGCCGTTCAGCACCACGGCCTGGATGCCGATCAGCGAGCCCGCGCCCACCGAGCAGCCGTGGAGCACGGCCTGGTGGCCCACGGTCACGTCGTCTTCCAGCACCAGCGGAAAGCCCATGTCGGTGTGCATGACGGCGCCCTCCTGCACGTTGCAGCGCGCGCCGAGGGTGATCCACTCGTTGTCACCGCGCAAAACGGCACCTGTCCAGACGCCGCTGCCGGCGCCGAGCGCCACGCGCCCGATGACGGTGGCGCCTTCGGCCACCCAGGCCCGTTCGCCGAGCATCGGGGCGTCGTCGCCCAGTTGATAGATCGCCATGGTGCGAAGATTGTAGGGATGGAGCTTCGTGCCGCCGCCCTCGAGGCCTTGTCGATAGCCGAGCCTCGCGCCAAGGTGGCAGCGACGCTGGCGCTGCCCGGCACGGCCGCGCTGGAGCCCGATGCCGTGCTCGCGCCGCAGGCCCCGCTGCCCGGCCGGCCCGATCGCCCGCGCCTGGTGGAGCCCAAGGACGTGCCACGCCGCACGCCCTTCACGCCTGCCGGCCGCGCCGCGCTGCTGCATGCCGTGGCGCACATCGAGTTCAACGCCATCAACCTGGCGCTCGATGCGATCTGGCGCTTCCCCGGCCTGCCACGCGCCTATTACCGCGACTGGCTCACGGTGGCCACCGAAGAAGCGCAGCACTACACCCTGCTGGCCGATCACCTGGCCACGCTGGCCTGCGCCTACGGCGACCACGACGCCCACGACGGCCTGTGGACCATGTGCGAGCGCACGGCGCACGACGTCACCGCGCGCATGGCGCTGGTGCCGCGCACGCTGGAGGCACGCGGCCTCGACGCCACGCCGCCAATGCAGGCGCGCCTGGCGCAGGCCGGCGACGAGGCCGCGGTGCGCATCCTGGGTGTAATCCTGCGCGACGAGGTCGGCCATGTCGCGATCGGCAACCGCTGGTACCGCTGGCTGTGCCAGCGCGACGGGCTCGATCCGGTGGCGCACTACGCGCTGCTGGCCAGGCGCCATGGTGCGCCGGTGCCAAAGGGCCCGTTCAACCTGGGCGCGCGCGCGGCCGCCGGCTTCACGCCCGACGAGCTGGCCGCGCTGACCGCACCGGCACGGTGAGCACGGTTCGTGCATGGCCCGGCGGGTGCAGGGCACTACACTCGCGTCCGTTTCAACCTTGACCCTACAAACCATGTTGTCTACCCGCCGCTTCCTGCAACTGGCCGGCATCACCGCCGCCACCCTCGTTCTCGCTGCCTGCGGCAAGAAGGCGGAGGCACCGGCCCCCGCTCCCGTGGCGGCCGCTCCTGCGCCGGCGCCGGCCAAGGTCTACGCGGTCGGCACCGATGCGGCCTACGCACCGTTCGAGAGCCAGAACGAGAAGGGCGAGATCGTCGGCTTCGACATCGATGTCGTGCGCGCGGCGGCCGCCAAGGCCGGCATCGAGGTGAAGTTCGTCAACACGCCCTGGGAAGGCATCTTCAACACGCTGCAGCAGGGCGACCGCGACATGATCGTCTCCGCCGTCACCATCACGGCCGAGCGCAAGCAGACGATGGACTTCTCCGACCCCTACTTCGACGCCGCGCAGCTGATCGCCGTGAAGGAGACGAGCAAGGTCGCCAAGTTCGCCGACCTGAAGAAGCTCAAGGTCGGCGTGCAGACCGGCACCACCGGTGATGAAGCCGTCACCAAGCTGCTCGGCAAGGCCAGCACCAACGTCAAGCGTTTCGAGAGCACGCCGCTGGCGCTGAAGGAACTCGAGGCCGGCGGCGTGGACGCGGTGGTGGCCGACAACGGCGTGATCGCTCACTACGTGGCCAACAACCCGGGCGGCAAGTTCAAGACCGTGTCCGACGCCGAGTTCGTGCCCGAGCAGTACGGCATCGCCTTCAAGAAGGGCAACACCGAGCTGCTGGGCAAGATGAACCAGGGCCTGGCCGCCATCAAGGCCGACGGCAGCTACGCGCAGATCTACGCCAAGTACTTCGGCGCGCCGCCGGCCGCCAAGGCCGCGGCTTCCGCCGCCAGCAAGTGACCGCCGCTCGCTGAACGGGGCCGGCCATGGATCTTCGCTGGGAGATCCTCGCCGGCTATGGGCCGCTCTTCTGGAGCGGCCTCTTGATGACGCTGCAGCTCACGGTGGTGGCCATCTGCGCAGGTTTGGCGCTGGGCATCGTCATCGGCCTCATCAGCTGCTCGAAGGACGGCCCGGCGCCGGCCACGGCCGCCGGGCGCACCGCGGTGGGGCTGCTGCGCGGCGTCACCGCGGCGTATGTCGGCTTTTTCCGCGGCACGCCCCTGTTCGTGCAGATCCTGCTCGTGCACTTCGCGCTGATGCCCACGTTGGTGCATCCCGAGCACGGCCTGCTGCTGGCCGGCGAGGCCGCGCGCAGCTTCCGCCAGGAGCACGGCGCCTTCTTTTCGGGCGCGCTGGCACTCACGCTCAACGCCGGCGCCTACATCGGCGAAATCTTCCGCGGCGGCATCCAGAGCATCCACCGCGGCCAGACCCAGGCCGCCTACAGCGTGGGGCTGTCGCACGCGCAGGCCATGCGCTTCGTGGTGCTGCCACAGGCTTTCAGGCGCATGGTGCCGGCACTCGTGAACGAGGGCATCACCCTCATCAAGGACTCCTCGCTCGTCAGCGCCATCGGCCTGGCCGAGCTGGCGCTGGCCGCGCGCACCGTGGCCGGCGCCTACAGCCGCTACTGGGAGCCCTACCTGGCAATCTCGGCGGTGTACCTGGTGCTCACGCTGGCGCTGTCGCTGCTTGCCAAGCGCCTGGAAGCCCCGGCGCACCTGCGCGGCCGCTGAAGCGCCGGTGCGGCTGTTGCAGCCACTTTCAGACGGCATGAGCTCCTTGGCACATATGTTGCTGACACACAACGCCCGCAAGCCCGTCGGGGGCATTCCGGGCCGATCCGCCCCTTAGACTGCGGGTGTTCCCTAACTTTTGTAGGACAGATTGATGAAAAAGACCGCGATTACCGCTGCGATCCTGCTGGCTTCGGCCGGTGCGGCCCAGGCTCAACTGAGCATCTACGGCCTGATCGACGCCAGCTACGGCAAGAGCCTGCTAAGCGACGTCTTCCTGAAGGAGAAGGCCGACTTCCACTCTGGCGGCGACAACGGTTCGAGCGAAGGCAACTCCACCACCCGCGTCGGCATCAAGGGTGCGGTGGACGTGGGCACCGGCATCAAGGCCAACTTCCGCTTCGAGACCGGTGGCATCACCAGCGACGGCGAAGTCAACCCGGACGGCGCGTTCTTCAACCGCCAGGCCTGGTTCGGTTTCTCCGGTGGCTTCGGCGAAGTGCGCCTGGGCCGCCAGGACTCGGTGTCGTTCCAGACGATGATCGACTACGACTTCAATGGCGCTTCCAACGGCGTCTCGGCCCTGGGCTACACCGGCGTCGGCCCGTGGTTGCCGGGTCGCCAGTCGCGCTCGCTGCAGTACATCAGCCCCAGCATGGGTGGCGTGACGGCGCAGCTCGGTATCGTCCCCAAGGGCAACCGCGGTGCTGGCGCCAAGAGCGTGTTCTCGGGTGGCCTGAAGTACGCGTCGGGCCCGCTGTCCGCCGCCGTGTCGGTGCAGACCAAGGACAGCAGCACGACCGAGAACTTCATGTCCGTGGCCGGCAGCTACGACTTCAAGGTCGCCAAGGTCATGCTCGGCTACGCCGACGGCGGTGACTTCAAGAAGGGCGGCTCGGGTGGCGGCATCAGCGCCGGTTTCGTGGCCCCCATCGGCAGCGTCAACGTCGGCATGCTGGTGGCCCAGAACTCCGACGACGACCTCAAGCTGCGCGGCGTGGAGTTCTTCGTCAACAGCGAGATCTTCAAGAACACCTACGCCTACGCCGAGGCCGGCAACTGGAAGACGAGCCTGGCTGCCAATCCGTACCTCGCCGGCGCCAAGCGCAGCGGCAGCGGCTACGCCGTGGGCGTGATCTTCGCGTTCTGATCGACACACAGCCTCACGCACCAGCCTGGCGCGACACCGCGTCGTCCAGGCACCGTCTCGAAGCCCGCCGGCCCTGCCGTGCGGGCTTTTTCGCGCCTGCGCGCACCACGGCATGTGCACGATGCGCACCACTTTTAGAGTTCGCTTTATCGACACCACGGGTCCTGGATCGGCGCGCATTCAATGCTTGCTGCAGCGCAGCAGCGGCACTCAAGCTGAAGATGTCCTTCAACTCTCCCTCGAGGACGCCGTGATCCAGCGCATCGTTATCGCCTCCACCTTCGACCTCGCTGCTACCAGTGCCGCCTGGGCGCAGCGCAGTGTCACGCTCTTCGGTCGTCTCGACGTCACGGCCGAGGGCACCGTGCGCCTGAGCCGCTTCAGCAGCGACGCCTACTTCGCCGCCGCCGACTGGATCGGGTTCCACAACCACAACACCGGCAACTCCTCGGACGGCCTCTATGCCTACCTGGGGCGCAACACCAACAAGGTGGCCTACCTCACGCCCGAGCTGATGAAGGGCCTGACGGCCGGCGCCTCGATCTCGGCCGGCGAAGGCGGCCGTCGCCTGCGCAACCACGACGGCTCCATCAACCACACCGCCAGCCCGCTGACCCTGGGCGCGTCAGATCTTCACGCCACCCTCGACCAGGCCGGCAAGTACGACAAGCTCGCCAACCCCGACGCACGCCAGCTCGTGCTGGCCTACAACGAAAACCTGAGCAAGCGCACCGAGGTCTACACGTTCTGCGCGAAGGTCACCGACGAGAAGGGTGTCTCGGCCTACGGCGGCGACTTCAGCCCCTTCGCCTTCAGCGTGCGCCACAACTTCTGACTCGCACCCGTTCCACCCGCTGCATTCAGCCGCGCGGGTGGTGCTTGCTGTGCAACTGGCGCAGCCGCTCGCGCGCCACGTGGGTGTAGATGGTGGTGGTGCCGATGTCGGCATGGCCCAGCAGCAACTGCACGGCGCGCAGGTCGGCGCCGTGGTTCAGCAGATGCGTCGCGAACGCGTGTCGCAGGGTGTGCGGTGACAGCGCCACCGTCACGCCCGCCTGCTGCGCGCTGCGCTTGACGATGCGCCAGAACATCTGCCGCGTCATGCCTTCGCCGCGGGCCGTCACGAAGAGCGCCTCGCTGGTCTTGCCGCCCAGGATGAGCGCGCGCGCCTCGCCCAGGTAGCGCAGCAGCCACACGCGGGCCTCTTCACCAAACGGCACGAGGCGTTCGCGCGAGCCCTTGCCCAGCACCCGCAGCACGCCTTCTTCGAGGCCCAGGTGAAGTGTGCGCGCCTGCACGAGCTCGCTCACGCGCAGGCCGCTGGCGTACATCAGTTCCAGCATCGCACGGTCGCGCAGGCCCAGTGGCGTGGCGGTGTCGGGCGCGGCCAGCAAGGCCTCGACCTGCGCCTCGCTCAGCGTCTTGGGCACGCGCAGTGGCTGCCGCCCCGTGGCGAGGCGCAGCGTGGGGTCGGCGCTGACAAGCCGCTCGCGCAGCGCCCAGCGGAAGTAGCGGCGGAACACCGAGAGACGTCGGTTCGCCGTGGTCGCCCGCGTGCCGGCATGGCGCGCCGCGATGTAGGCCAGCAGGTCGGACTCGGTGCTGCTGTCGAGCGCACGAGCGCACTCCTGGTGCAGCCAGTGCGCATACAGCAGCAGGTCGCGGCGGTAGGCGGCCAGCGTCAGCGGCGCCAGGCCGTGCTCGAGCCACAGGGCATCGGCAAAGCGGTCAACCGAAGCCGCGGACGCGGCGTGTGTGAATGCTGCCGCGGACGCGGCGTGCGCAGATGCTGCCGCGGACGCGGCCGTCGCCTCGGGCGCGTCCGCGGGCGTCGTCACTGCAGCGTGAGCTTCTGCCTTTTGACGACGTCCTGGTAGATCTTCAGCTCGGCCTTCATCTGCGCCGCGAACTGCTCAGGCGTGTTGCCGATGATCAGCGAGCCGGTGTCCTCGATGCGCTTCTTCACCGACGGGTCCTCGAGTACCTTGCGCGCCGCCTCGGCGATCTTGTCGACCACGGCCCTGGGCGTGCCCTTGGGTGCCACCAGGCCGTAGAACGCCATACGGTTGACGGGCTCCAGGCCCACTTCCTTGAAGGTCGGCACGTTGGGCAGTTGCGCCAGCCGCTGCGGCGCGGCCACGACGATGGCGATCAGCTTGCCTTCCTTGATGAAGGGCAGCGCCGAGGGCATGTTGTCGAAGATGATGGGCACCTGGCCGGCGACGGTGTCGTTCAGCGCCGGGCCCGCGCCGCGGTACGGGATGTGCGTCATGAACACACCGGCCAGGCTCTTGTACAGCTCGGTCTGCAGGTGGCCGATGCCACCGGTGCCCGAGCTGGCGTAGCTGTACTTGCCGGGGTTCTTCTTGAGCTCGGCGACGAAGCCCTTGTAATCGCGCGCCGGGAAGCTCGGGTGCACGGCAATGACGTTCGGCGTGGCGGCCAGGTTCGTGATCGGCACGAAGTCGACGGCCGGGTCGTAGCCGATGGTCGGGTTGATCGCCGGGTTGGCGGCGGTGGTCGACACCGTGGCCATGCCCAGCACGTGGCCGTCGGGCGCGGACTTGATCATCTCCAGCGCGCCGATGGCGCCGCCCGCGCCGCCCTTGTTCTCGACCACCACCTGCTGCCCCAGCGCGGTACCCAGCCCGGGTGCCACGACGCGGGCGATGATGTCGGTGGTGCCACCGGCCGCAAAGGGCACGATCAACCGCACCGGCTTGGTCGGGAAGGCCTGCGCAAAGGCGGCCGTGCTGCCCAGGCTCAGGGGCAAGGCGGCGGCGCCGATGGCGGCCAGGACGGCAAGGCGGGTTCTCTGCATGACTCAGTCTCCGGGGGTGGTTTGTTTTGGGGTCTGCGGCACTGGCAAGGCCAGCAGTCCCGCCTTCAGGCGCTCGTCGTACGGGCGGTCGCCGATGAACGCACGCAGCACGGCGGGGTACAGGGCCGGGTGCGACAAGCCCTGTTCAGGGCCGCGCAGTGTGCCATTGAGCGACAGCACGACGCCTCGGGTCGGGTCCCAATCCAGGTCGAGCACATCGCCCTTGCGCAGGGTGCCGAGGGCGTCGATGCGCGCCGCCAGGGCCTCCAGCGGCGGCCCGAGTGGAATCCGGTCGGCTTCAGGGCTGTTGCGCAGCACGCCGCGACGCAGCGCCTTCGACAACTCGGCCGCCGGCACATCGGCCAGCATGTGCATCTGCAGCCGCTTGGGGCCGGGCGCCGCCACGGCCTCGGCGGCGCTGCTGGCGCGCGAACCGAGGTACAGCGCCGCGACGAAGGCCTTGAACCAGGCCACCGCCCGCACGCCCGCACCATTGAGCCGCAGCTCGGCGCCCGCCACCTGCACCCGGCGCGCCAGCGAGCGCCCTTCGATGCGCAGGGGGGCTTCGATCGGTGCGGCCTGTGCGTGAAGCGCTCGGGCCCAGGGCCAAAGGGCGAGGCACAGCAAGGTCATGCGGCGGCGGGGTCGGCTCATGCGCCCAATCCTACGGGCGCGGCATCGAGGCGCTGCGCAAGGGCCCAGTCGATGTGCTCGCGCACCACTGCATCGGCGGCATCGCGCGCCTCGGCCAGCGCCTGCGCATCGGCCACGTCGCCGTGTTCGCGCCAGGCGTTGCCCAGCGCCACCGCCAGGTTGCGGCGCCAGCGTTGCCAGCCGATGCGGCGGATGGCACTGCCTTCGGTGCGGCGCCCGAACTGCGCCTCGTCCCAGGCCCACAGCGCGCGCAGCCTGGCTTGCCCCAGGCCCTCGCGCTCGTCGAAGTCGGGCAGCGGGCTGCGCCGAGCCCACCGGTTCCAGGGGCAGGCGAGTTGGCAGTCGTCGCAGCCGTAGATGCGGTTGCCGATGGCGGCGCGCAGCGGCTCGTCGATGGCGCCTTCGTGCTCGATGGTGAGGTAGCTGATGCAGCGCCGCGCATCCAGGCGGTACGGCGCCACGATGGCCGCCGTGGGGCAGATGTCAATGCAGGCGGTGCAGCTGCCGCAGTGCGCGCTGGTGGGCTCGGCCGCGGGCAGCGCGAGATCGACGAAGACCTCGCCCAGGAAGACCATCGAGCCGCCCTCGCGCGACAGCATCAGTGTGTGCTTGCCGCGCCAGCCCAGGCCCGCTCGCGTGGCCAGTTCCACCTCGAGCACAGGCGCCGAGTCGGTGAACACGCGGTGGCCCAGCGGCCCTACCTCGGCGGCCAGGCGCTCGGCCAGGCGCTGCAGGCGGCTCCTCAGCACCTTGTGATAGTCGCGTCCGCGGGCATAGACCGACACCACAGCACGGCCGGGCTCGTGCAGCGCGGCGGTCTCGTGGGCCACCCAGTCGGCGGGGGCATCGCGCGGCAGGTAGTCCATGCGCGCGCTGATCACGCTCACGGTGCCAGGCAGCAGCTCGGCCGGCCGCGCGCGCTTCAGGCCGTGGCGCGCCATGTAGCGCATGCCGCCGTGGAAGCCGGCGTCCAGCCACGACAGCAGGCCCGGCTCGGCCGAGGACAAATCGATGCCGGCGATGCCGATCTGGGAAAATCCCAGCTCCTCGCCCCACGCTTGCAGTTGCTCCATCAGGCGCTGCGGGCCCTGAAGATGCACACCGGGCATCACTCGATCCATCACCCGATCCTAGCAACCCGCACCTGGCGCTGGCCCGACGAGGCCGCTTGCGCCACCGACGCGGCCTCGCTGGCGCGCGCGCTGGCCGCCCTGCCCACCGCCGGCGACGCCTACCTCGCGCTGCACGGCCCGCTCGGCGCGGGCAAGACCACCTTCGTGCGCCACCTGCTGCGCGCGCTGGGCGTGCAGGGCCGCATCAAGAGCCCCACCTATGCCGTGCTGGAGCCGCACGAGGGCGCGGGCGCGCTGCAGGGCCTGGCGATCTCGCACTTCGACTTCTACCGCTTCGACGACCCGCGCGAGTGGCTCGACGCCGGCTTTCGCGACCTCTTCGCCGCGTCCGGTCTGAAGCTGGCCGAGTGGCCGCAGAAGGCCGGCGATCTGCTGCCGCCGGCCGACCTGCAACTGCACATCGACCCGCAGCCCGACGACACGCGCCAGCTGCGCGCCGATGCCGGCACGGCCCGCGGCGTGACGCTGCTGCAGGCCTGGCCCGGAAACACCGACCCCGAATGAACCCTCCCGCATGAAGCGCCGCACCGCCCTCGGCACCACGGTGCTGCTGCTGACCGCGCCGCAGATCGGCTTCGGCGCCGGCATCGTGGCCGTGCGGCTGTGGCCGGCGCGCGACTACACCCGCGTGACCATCGAGTCCGACACCGTGCTGGCCGCCACGCACACGCTGGTCGAGGGCCCGCCGCGGCTGGTGGTCGACATCGACCAGCTCGCACTCGACCCCGCGCTGCGCCAGCTGGTCGGCCAGGTGCGCGCCGACGACCCCTACATCGCCGGCGTTCGCGTCGGCCAGTATCAGCCGCGCGTCGTGCGTCTGGTGTTCGACCTGAAGCAGCCGGTGCGGCCCGAGCAGTTCACGCTGACGCCGGTGCCGCCGTACAGCCACCGCCTCGTCTTCGACCTGTACCCCATGCAGGAGGCCGATCCGCTGTTGGCGCTGGTGCGCGACAAGGAGGCCGCAGAGCAGCGCGCCGCGCAAGCCGTGCAAGACGCGCTCGGGGAGCTGATCGCACGCATCGACGAACCCCGCCCGCAGGGTGCGGCCGTGCCGGCCAGCGCACCGCCGTTGGTGGCCGCGGCCTCGGCGCCACCGGTGCTGCAGACCCCGGCGCCGCGGCCACCGCCACCGCCCGTCACGGCCGAGGAGCGCCGCCGCGTCGACCGCCTCGTCATCGTCGCCCTCGACCCCGGCCATGGCGGCGAGGACCCGGGCGCCGTCGGTCCCACCGGCCTGCGCGAGAAGGACGTGGTGCTGTCGGTGGCGCTGGCGCTGCGCGACCGCCTCAACGCCGTGCCCGGCATGCGCGTGATGCTCACCCGCGACGGCGACTTCTTCGTGCCGCTGGCCGAGCGCGTGCGCAAGGCTCGGCGTGTGCAGGCCGACCTGTTCGTGAGCATCCACGCCGACGCCTTCGTGCGGCGCGAGGCCCGCGGTGCCAGCGTGTTTGCGCTGTCCACCCGCGGCGCCACCAGCAGCGCGGCGCGCTGGATGGCCGAGCGCGAAAACGCCGCCGACCGCGTGGGCGGTGTCAACGTCGCCGGGCTCAAGTCCACCGCCGACAAGCAACTGCTCGCGGCCATGGCCGACATGAGCACCACGGCTCAGATCAACGACAGCCTGAAGCTCGGCGCCGAGGTGCTGCAGCGCATCGGCCGCGTCGGCCGGCTGCACAAGCGCCAGGTCGAGCAGGCCGGCTTCGCGGTGCTGAAGGCGCCGGACATCCCGAGCATCCTGGTCGAGACCGCCTTCATCTCCAACCCCGAGGAAGAGCAGCGCCTGCGCGACCCGGCGTTCCGGGCCGACCTGGTGCAGGCGCTGGCCGAGGGCATCAAGCGCTACTTCGAGCGCAACCCGCCGCTGGCGCGGCGGCGCACGCTGTAGGAGCGATCAGGCCTGCTGCTGGCGACGGCGCCGAGCCATCGCGCCGATGGCGAACAGGCCCAGGCCCATCATCGCGTAGGTGCCGGGCTCAGGCACCATCACCGCGTTGATCCAGTCTGCATGGATGTTCACCGGCACGTAGCCGCTGAACTCGCCGAAACTGCTGTTCAGGCAGCTCGGGTTCGGCGCACTGCCACAGCCAGCCGGGCCGATGTCGCCAAAGGCCAGGCCGAAGGTCAGACCATACGAGTTGACCGAGCTGATCATCCCGCTGATGAAGCTTGGGCCACCCGAGTCACCACCCGCCACACCGACTTCGCGCGCACCCCGCCCGGTGTCGCAGAACACGGCACCGGCCACACCACCGATGTTGGAAGCCTGCGCCACGAGACAGGCCGTGTCGTTGGCTGCCAGCCCGTTGTCGAAATCGGAAATGATCGAGTACTCGATGCGGCTCATCGGTGCACCCAGCACCTCGCTCCAGCTGGTGCCGAAGACCGCGTTGCCCAGGTCGAAGTCGTATCGGTTGTCGCCGTTGCGCAGTCGGGCGGTGAAGTTGTTGCGCCCGGTTGCACCGTCGCCCAGCGCGCCATAACCGTGCACCGTGAAGTTCTGGCCTTCAAGGTTGTCGGCCGTGTACAGACCGTAGCCCGCGGCGTGCGCTGGTGCCGGAGCGTTCAGGCGCAGCACGGCGATGTCGTTGTGATCGATCACCTGGCCGGTGTACAGGTTGTTCACGAAGTAGTTGGTGACCAAACGCGTCTCGGCTCCGCCGTTCGGGGCGCCGCTGGTCTGGATCCGGGTCCCGGCATCCAGGCCCCCGGAGGGCTGGAAGAACACAGTCGTCGTCAGCGGGTTCGCCGTGCCGGCGCCATCAGAGACGCAGTGGGCCGCCGTGAGGATCGACTGGCGGTCGCTGAGCAGCGTGCCCGAGCAGATGAACGCTCCGATCGCAGGGCCGTAGTCCATCAGCAGGTGCACCACGCCGCTGTCGCGGGGATAGCTGGGCCAGTAGATCGGGTCGCCGCCGTTGGTGATCGGGCCGCCGGCCTGGGTGTTGGTCACCCCCGTCAGCATGCTCTGGGCGGTCCACTCCATGCCGTTGTAGCTGCCCGAAACCGAGCGGGCACCCTGCGCGTTGGCAGTGGCCACCAAGCTGCTGGCCAGGGCCAGGGCGGTAAGGGCAAGTCGAACGTTCGCGCGCATGAACAAGCTCCCGTAAAGCGCCTGCCGTGGCGGCGCCGACAGTTAAAGAGGGGTGACCGCCACATGGCGGAACCGAGACGATGGTAAGAAGCCAAACGGCCTGGGTGGCAAGCCTCACCCCCGATACGCGGGCCTGGGTAAACACGAGTCATGAGGACTGGTCGCGCTCATCCGGCAGCGGCTCATCCCATGCCTGGCTATGGCGTTGCCCCGAACCTGGCCCACATCCCAAGCCGGGGAGGGCCAACAATGCCCGCGACGAACCGAGACCCGCCAGCGCGAGCATCAATGGCCACACTGCCTGCCGCATCAGTCGCATCAGTCGCATCAGCCGGCAGGGGGCTGGTGAAACACATGGGCTGGTGTTCTGTCGCAATACCAAGTGTTTCTTGGTTCTGGCGTGACCTTCAGCGCATTGATGACCGGAGGCAGCGATGCGCCAAATGCGGCGGATGCGAGGCTGGAACTGCAACAAGAACGATGCAAACTCCGCGGCAAGGCAGCAAGCAGGCACCGTGGCCGCCTTGTGCACTCGCTCCCGGGTCGGGGCGTCGCACCCGGGCGCGGTGCGCGCCCGAGTCGCCCGCGTCCCGCTGGGCCAGGCCTTGGACGGCCGTGCGCGGCAGCGGCATCGGTTCGGACCTCCTGCAATTGAGCCCCGTGCCCGCCAGTGGCGCCATCGCAGGGGCGTAGACGCGTTGACGGCGCCAAAAGGTCTCATGTTCCCCACCATCGCGGTGCCGCACTGGGCCCGTCAGTTCCGCTCCGACGACCTGCAGGAGATCCGGGCACACATCGGAAACAAGGATGGCCCGAACTCGCGCGTGGCACCGGGGAGCGGGCCGCTGGGCTACGCGATGTTCCAGGTCCGTGCGCTCCAAACGAACCTGGGCGGATCCACGTCTGCGGCATCGCAGGTCGTGCGCGGCCACGTGCAGGGTTGGGTGCTGCACATGGCCTTGCCACCTGGAACGGTGCTGCGCAGCGGTCTGCGCACCTCTGCGCCCAGCGAGCCCAACACAGTGGCGCTGATTCCGCCCGGGTGGGCGTTCACGCGCGTCAGCCCGCCCGGCACCTTGTTCGCGGCGGAGGCCGATGCGCAGGCGCTGATGACCGAGTTGCAGGCACGACGGCCCGACGAAGTCCGGCGGAACCTCCGGCGGCTGGCCCTGCCGAAGCTGGGCGCCGCCGAGCGTCGCGGGCTGCTTTCAGCCGCATCGGACTTGGTGCTCGCGACCGAACCCGGCATCGATGCCCGGCGACAGGCCTCGGCCGAAGGCAGGTTCATCGAGCGTCTGGTCGACCTCATGCTGTGCGACGCCGCTGAGCGACGCCCTGGTGAACTGGCGCTGGAACGCGCACGTGATCTGGAGGCCTGGATTGATTCGCACCTCGGCGAACCGATCTCGATGGGCACCTTGTGCCGCATCGCTCAAGTCGGCGAGCGCTGCCTGCAGAAGTCTTTCCTTTACCGGCGAGGGATCTCGCCGATGCGCTTCGTTGCCGAACGCCGGCTGCTGGCTGCCCACCAATGGTTGGCAGACCCTTCGCGGGCCGGCACGGTGACCGAGGCCGGCCTGCGCTTCGGGTTCTCGCACCTGGGTCGTTTTTCGGTGTCGTATCGCCAGGCGATCGGCGAGTCACCGTCTCAGACATTGGCAGCAGCCAAGAGAAAGACCTGAGCCCAGCCTGCAGCGCCGCAGCATGCAGGCCTCTTCCGCCGAGCACTCGCGTTTTCGCAAGTTCGCAGATGGGATAGTCATCGAGCCCGCACCCTGCTAGCGTTCTTTCGAGGGACCTTGGCCCTGTGGGCGGCCTATGTGCACCGCAAGTCAAGCGTCGCCGCAGGCCCCCGCCTGGGTTCAACAATGCGGAAGGCCCGGACATGCGCAAACACAGACTCAACGACTCGTGAAGCCACTCCACCTTGCATCGGCGCTGTCTCTCCTGGCAGCTCTCGGCCAGCCAGTCTGGGCCGGGACCTTGGCGTCCGACGTGCCGGCCCTGGGCTACTCGCCGCAGAACATGGACAAGTCGGTCGACCCGCGCCAGGACTTCTACCGCTACGCCGCCGGCAATTGGCTGCGCAACACCGAGATCGCCCCGAGCGACCCTGATGTCGGCGGCTTCACGCTGCTGGCCCAGGCGCTCGACACCCGGCTGCTGGCTCTGATCAAAGAGGCTGCCGCCGCGACCGGGTCGCCCCAGGGCAGCCCGCGCCAGCAGGTGGGCGACTTCTACAAGGCCGCGATGGACCATGCCCGCCGCGACGCGCTGGGCCTGCAGCCGCTGGCCGCCGACCTGCAGCGCATCGCGTCGGCGCGCGGCACGCCGGCCGACTACGGCGCACTGGCCGGCCGGGTGCAGGATGGCTATGGCGGCTCGCCGCTGATCAACGCGCTCGCGATGCCCGATGCCAAGGACAGCAGCACCTACGTGCTGGTGCTGTTACCCGGCGCGCAGATGCTCGAGCAGGACGAGTACGCCAGGCCCGAAGCCCAGCGCCTGCGCGACCACTATCGCCAGTACATCGTCGCACTGCTGAACAGTGCCGGTGATTCGGTCGATGCGGCCACCAACCACGCGGCACGGATCCTGGCGCTGGAGGCCCGCATGGCGGCGGCCATGATGCCGCCGCTGCAGATGCGCGAGCCCGCGAACACCTACAACATGATGTCGCTCGCGCAGGCGCAGGCCTTGGTGCCGGCGCTGGACCTTCGGGTCTTCCTGAAGGCGCTGGGCATCGCAGCGCCGGCCCGCGTGCAGGTTGTCGACATCCAGGCGATGAAGGCGCTGCAGCGGCTGCTCACCGAGCAAGCGGCCGACGACGTGAAGCTGCTGCTGCGCTGGTACGTGCTGGCCAGCCGCAGCGCCGAGCTGGGGCGCCCGTACAGCACGTTGGAGGCCGAGTTCACGCGCTTGCGCAGGGGCCTCAAGACCGCGCCCGAGCCCGAGCGCGTGGTCACCCAGCAGATCGGCGCGCAGCTGTACCACCCCTTGTCGCAGCTGTACGTGCAGACCCACTTCCCAGAGTCGACACGGCGCGAGATCACCTCGATGGTCGGGCACATCAAGGACGAGTTCGCCCGCCGCCTGCGCATCAATGCCTGGCTGGACGAGCCCACCCGCCAGGCGGCGCTGCAGAAGCTGGGCAAGATCGACATCCAGGTCGGCTACCCCGGGCGCTGGATCGACTTCGGTGCACTCGACATCCGCCCCGACGACCACTTCGGCAACGTGCAGCGCGCCGCGCGCTTTGCCTTTCAGCGCGAGATCGGCCAGATCGGCAAGCCCACGCTCGGCAACCGCTTCGCGGTGGCCACCAAGACGACGCCGATCTCGGTCAATTCGGCCTACAACTTCACCACGAACACCATCGACATCACGGCCGCGATCCTGCAGCCGCCGTTCTACAAGCCCGGCGCCGACGTCGCGGTGAACTACTGCGCCATCGGTGCGGTGATCGGCCACGAGATCACCCATGGCTTCGACAGCCTGGGGCGCCAGTACGACCCGCAAGGCAACCTGCGCAACTGGTGGTCGGCCGACGCCGACCGCCGGTTCAAGCAGCGCACCGACGTGCTGGTCGACCAGTACAACCGCTACGAGATCCTGCCCGGCCTGATGCACAACGGCGCCCTGACCGTGACCGAGAACACCGCCGATCTGGGCGGCATCACGCTGGCCCACGCGGCGCTGCGGCGCTACGCGGATCGCAGTCCCTTGCCCGTCGTGGACGGCCTCAGCGCCGACCAGCGCTGCTTCGTGGCCTGGACGCAGATGTGGGCCTTCAAGGCCCGTTCGGAGCGACTGCGCTTCCTGGTGTCCGTGGACGTGCACGCCATCGCGTCGGTGCGCGCGGTGGCGCCGCTGCTGCACCTGGACGCCTTCCACGAGGCCTTCGGCACGCGCCCCGGCGACCCGATGTGGCGCGACCCCAAACAACGCGTCGTGATCTGGTGACACGCGGCGTGGCAGCGGGTTGGCGCGAGGCCCTTGCCACAGCGATGGCAGCGGGCGTGCGCCGCGGGCAGATCACGCGCCTGGTCATCAGTTCCGGCGGCGGCGACACCGTGGCGGGCCGCCATGTCGGCCGCTGGGTGCGGGAGATGTTCGAGGTGCTGGCCGCGCGCCAGGGCGTGAACCTGGCAGACGAACTCGGCAAGTACGCCCCCGAGGAGCTGGCGCCCACTCAGCGGGCTGCCTTCATTCAGGAGTTTCTGCGGTCCTTGGCGACGAAGCGCCCGGACGAGGCCGACTTCTATGCCCGGCTTGGGTTGAGCGACGCCTTCGCCGTTTGTGCGGTGGGCGATGTGCTGGAGCGGCGCCCCGGCTATGCCGGACAGATCGGCTGGGGCTTCTCACTGGCCGACATGGCGCGACTGGGTCTGGCCAACACCGTGTACCTCGGCGAGGGCCGCTACGAGGCAGACTCTGCTCGCTTCCGCCAGTACCTCGTGCCCCTCGGTGCCGATGAGTGCCTGGCGCTGTTGACCTGACCCGCCCATGCCACACCACAAAGGACGCACCCCGTGACACTGGACAGCCCGCACGCCCTGGCGCCTGCACAGCGCCTTCGGCGACTGGAAGGCCCCGTCGGCGACTTTCCCTTCTACAACGGTCTGCCGGTGGCGCTCTCGGGCTGGCAGTGGTTTTTTGTGCTGGCTGGCGTGGCGGCCGGCTTCGCCGCGCTGGTGACGCCCATCCCCTGGCCCGGTGGTGCCTGGGGGCCGATGATCCCGGCGCTGCTGTTCGCGGCCATCCCGTTGGTGGTGCTGGCGCGCGTGGCGCCCGGCCACTGGCGCGTGCTCTTCGGCAAGGTGGGTTGGCGCGAGCTGCGGCTGATGGTCGGCTTCGCCTTGCTGAACATCGTGGTCACCATGGGCGTGGGCCTGCTGTTGAGCGTCTTTGCCGAGGTCGCATCCAACGCGGCCATCTCGCAGCTGGCGACCATGGGCACGGGCGAGCTCGTCGCGTTCTACGCCAAGACGCTGCCGCAACTGCTGGGTGAAGAGCTGATCACCGTGCTGCCCTTCCTGCTGCTGATGACGCTGCTGACGCAGTGTTTCGGTACCGGGCGCAAGCGCGCCGTCGTGGGGGCGTGGCTGGTGTCGTCGCTGCTTTTCGGCCTCATCCACCTGCCCACCTACGACTGGAACTGGGTTCAGTGCATCCTCGTCATCGGTACGGCGCGCATGGTCCTGACCATGGCCTGGATCCTCACGAAGAACATCTGGGTGTCCACCGGGGCGCACATCATCAACGACTGGCTGCTGTTCACCGTAACCGTGCTGGGCGCACGCCTGGCAGCGCAGGCATGATGGCTTGGCCCCGAGCGGGGCCTTTGCCGACCTGCGGCTCTTCAGACGCGCCCCGGGCGACAGCGGCAGCCCTGGTCGCCGGCAGCGTACCCGCTGGCCGCGTCACCCTCAACCGCAACACCCGCGAGCACTGACCATGCAGAAGACGCATTCACCCACCTTCCGCCATCACAGCGCGCGCTTCGGACGCGCCCTCACCCTGACGCTCGGCGTTCTGGGCGCCACCCTGGCGTGGGCACAGACCCCGGCAGACAAGCTCTCGTCGGCCGGGGCCGACCCGCAGGCCGTGAAGCAGGCGCCGGCCGCCAACACCGCGCCACCCATCTTGCGCCCGCCCGCGGTGGACACCCTGGCCACCGTGCGCCAGCGCGGCGTGCTGCGCGTGGGCATCGTGCAGGTGGCGCCCATGGTGATGCAAGACCGCAGCAACAACTACGTCGGCTTCAGTGTCGACGTCGCGCGCCGACTGGCGTCTGACCTTGGCGTGCGGGTCGAGTTCGTCGAGACCTGGTGGACCCAGGTCATTCCGCAACTGATCGATGGCCAGAGCGACGTCATCATCACCGGGTTGTGGATGAACGTACCCCGGGCCCTGTTGGCCAACTTCACCCAGCCGACGGCCAGCGAAGGCATTTACCTGATCGGCAGCCTGCCTCGGGCGAAGCAGAGGCGCAGTCTGGAGGCCTTCAACCAGCCCGGTGTGACGATCGCGGTATCCAACGACCCGTCGCAACAGGCCGTGGCGAAGGCGCGCTTTCCACGGGCGACCGTGACACCGGTCGATGACGACCCGCTGATCGTCGTCACCGAGGGCCGGGCCCACGCGGCCGTTGTCGCCACGCTGTCGGCCGATGCCGTGGTGGCTTCAGCGCCGCTGCGCTGGTTCCTGCCTACACCCGAGCCGCTGGCCAGCACGTCGGCCGGCATGGCCGTGCGCAAGGGCGACCCCGACTTCCTGGCCTTCCTCAACGCCTGGATCGCGATACAACGCGAAAGCGGATGGCTGGCCGAACGAACACGGCATTGGGCCACTTCCAAGGAGGGCTTCCGCTGACGGCCCTCGCGTCGTGGCCCGCCATCCTCAGGCGTCGGGCTTGAGCGGCGGCTGGGCCGCGCGCGCTGCCCAGACGTCCTCGGGCCGCACCACCTGCGCCTCGGGCGGGTCGCTGCGGTAATGCGGCGACATGATCTGCACCGCGTTTTCGTTGAACACGTCCAGCACGTTGGCGTGCAGCGCGCTCATCGCTTCGACCCGTCGCTGCGCGGCAGCCTGGGTGCTCTGGGCGCAGAGCCGGTACTCGACGTAGAAGTCCGACAGTGCCGTCTGCACCACGGAAGGCGGCGGTTCAAGCGAGACGCCGGGCGTGCGCCTGGCGGCTTCCAGCAGCATGGCGTGAACCTGGCGCCACGGCGTGCTGTAGCCGATGGTGACGGCGGTGTGCAGCACAAAACGCCCGCCCTTCACCAGCCGCGAGAAGTTGCGTATCGGCTGACTGAAGATCACGGAGTTCGGCAGGCTGACCTCCTCGCCCATGCCTGTGTGGATGCGGGTGGCGAACAGCCCCAGCTCGACCACAGTGCCTTCGGTCTCGCCGATCTTCACGTACTCGCCCACGCGCAGCGAACGCGCGTACATCAACGAGAAACCCGACATGGCCTGTCCCACCACGCCGGAAGCACCCAGCGAAAGCATCAGGCCGGCAAGCACGCTCACCCCCTTGAAGGCGTCACTGTGAGACCCGGGCAGGTAGGGGTAGGCCATGGCCAGCGCAAACAGCCAGATGACCACGTTGACCAGCCGGCGCGTCGGCATGGCCGTGTCCGCGTCCAGCCAGGCCAGATGCGTTTCGCCCAGCGCCACCTTCTCAAGAAACGCGGCCATGACCCGCGTGGTGATGCGCGCCAGAACGAAGATGAGCACGGCGATCGCCAAACCCGGAACGGCTTCGGCGATGGCGCCGAAGAAGTCGTCGGCCACTTCCAGCAGCCAGGTCGTGGAACGCTCGCCCCACGGCCGGGTGTACGCGAACTGACGCAGCACAAAGGTCAACCACAGCTCAGCCACCAGCAAGCCCAGGGCCCAGGACAGCACCGTGACCACACCGCGCAGGCCGGAGCGGGCGTGCTCCAGGTAGGGCGCCCAAACCCCCTGATGCGCATGCACCGCGCTCAGCAGCTTCTCTCGGGTCCAGCGCTGGCCTCGAAGCAGCAACCACAGCAGGATCCAAGCCAGGGCCGTGGCGGCCAGCGCATAGGCCAGGCTGATGCCGAACTTGCGTGGGTCGCGCATCTCATGGTGCTCAGCCACTGCAAGCTGCAGGCGCTGTTCCACCTGGTGAGTCACCGCGGCCAGAGCCCCAGTGCCGCGAAAGCGGGCCACGTCGCTCGTCGTGATGAAAAAGACGGGCCGACCGTCGATGTCGAAGCGCACGGCGTCGCCCGCCTCGGCGCGGGTGACCACACCGGGGCCGCCTGCCGCGAGCGCGTCGGCCATGGCCCGCTGCGCCAGCGCTGCCCTTTCGGCGGCGGTGCTGCCAAACTCGTCCGAACGGAAGGTCGCTACCGGACGATTGTTCAGGTAGGCCTGCACCTCGGTCACGCCCGCGCTCGGGGCGCTGGTTGCCACTACGGGCTGTGGCTGCGCCATTGCCAGCGAGGCGACCAGCAAGCAGACCCACAGCGTCATCAGGCGACGCGCGTGCACTGCCGCTGCCCAGCAGCGTTCACCCAAGCCCTGCTCTTGAATTCTTCGCAAGGGACCCTCCTCGTTGGCGAGCCATGAGCTTACCGAAGGCGTTGTGTGGCTTGTGCAGAGGGAGCGCCATGACAAACTCCTCACCGCAGTCTTTGGCCAGGAAGGGGTCCGCGTGAAACGTCGTCATCTCATCACCATGGCCGGTGCGGGCGTGCTGCTCGCCGGCTGCGCACAGACACAGCGCAGCACCTCGCTTGCGCCACAGCTGGGGCGCGCAGGTGTTCGCCTTCAGCGCAGCCTGCCCGCCACGCTGCCCAAAGGCGCCCAGGTGCTGCCGAAGGAACAGTTGGTGCTGTTGCCGGGCGAGTCAGCCGCCGGCATGCTGGTGCCCGTGCCCTTTCTGGCTGGAGCCGTCAGCGGCGCCATGGACCGCAGCGAAGCCGCCGCCGAGGCTGTTCAACTCGCCAGCATCGACCCTTACGCGCTGGCCCAGCAGGCCTGGCAAGGCTCGGCGCTGCTGAGCGAAGCGGCCAATGCCCTGGTGCTGCAGCCCTTCGCATTTCTGCAGGCCAGCGTCGACGACCGCTACCGCATCGCCCTGTCTCATCAGCTCAGCTCAGGCGCCTGGGCAGGCCGTTACACCGTGCACCTGCGCAGCAGCTACGACAGTGCGAGTTTCCATCGCGTCACACCCGCGCTGCTGCAGACCCTGTTGACCGAGATGCGTGACGCCTCGGCCGTGTTGCGCGGCCTGATCGAACGCGAGCTCAACGGCACCTTGCGCGGCAAGAACAAGCGAGTCGACGTGGGCAGTCTCCATCTCATCGGCAACCGTGCCGCCGGCCTGGTGGCTCCCACGTTGTTGACGGCCCGCGGGGCAGAACTCATCGAAGAAGACGAGGAGCATGTGCTGGTGCGCATCGATGGCGACCCCACCCAGCCTGCATCGGCTGGAGGGCTGCTCTTCGGGGTACACCGCCTTCGCAAGGACCAACTGCATACGTTCCGGCCCGCCCAGAACGCCTCTTGACCGGCCAACGCGGGCCGCAAGGCTCAACGTCGTCGCAGCAGTACCAAGGCAATCGCCAGCACGATCAGCGCCACAGCGGCCCAGTCGGTGCCGTGCACCGTCTCACCCAGCAGCACCGCGCCACTGAACACGCCCAGCACCGGGATCAGCATCACGCTGATCGAGCTGGCCACCGGCGGCAGGGTGCGCGCCAGGTAGAACCAGGCCGCGTGCGCGAAGCCGAACACGCCAATGGCGTTGTAGGCGATGCTGCCCCACACCAGCGGCTCGGGCGCGCGCCACTGCGGTCGCTCGAAGGCCAGGGCGGCCAGCAGCATGACCACCGCCGTGAGCGCCGTCATCCAGAACACGATGGCCAACAGCGGCACGTCGATGGTGCTGCGCCTCAGCCGGTGCGTGCCGTAGGCCCACACGGCCGCCGCCACGACGATGGCCAGCACCGCGTCGGGCTGGCCGCCAAAGGCCGACAACTCGCTCCACAGCAGCAGCAGCACGCCAGCGGCGGCTGCGGCCACGCCGGCCCAGGCCTGTGGCGCCAGCCGGTCGCCCCAGATCCAGCGGCCCCACAGCGCGGCGAACACCGGCATCGTGTAGCCCAGGATGGCCGAGCGGCCCGAGCTCAGCTGCTGCACGCCGATGATCACGACGACGTGCCAGACCAGCATGTTGCATGCCGTCAGCAGCGCCAGCTCGCGCCAGTGGCGGCGCGGCATCGCGAACGGCACCTTCAGCAGCAGCAGCGCCAGCGCGAGCACGGGCAGTCCGAGCCACATCGACATGGCCCTGAAGCTGAGCGGCGGAAACGGGCTCGGCGCCGACGGCAAACCGCTGACACCGGCCTTCATCACCGGCCAGTTCAGGCCCCACACCAGGGTCAGCGCCACCAGCAGCCACAGCTGGCGCGGCGTCAGCTGCGGCATCAGTCTTCTCTTTGCGCGCCGAGGTAGCGGTTGCGGCGGAACATCAGCACGAAGCCCACCACCACCACCGCCATCAGCAGGATCGCCACCCACACGCCAGAGCTGTTGTGGATGAGCGGCAGGTGCTCGAAGTTCATGCCGAAGAACCCGGTGATCAGGTTCAGCGGCAGGAAGATGGCCGTCAGCGCCGTGAGCGTGCGCATGATGTCGTTGGTGCGGTGGCCGAGGGCGCTGAAGTGCATCTGCACCGCCGTTTCGGCGCTCTGTTCCAGCCGCCGCACATGGGCCAGCACACGCTCAACGTGCTCGAGCACGTCGCGCGAGCGCACGCGCAGCAGCTCGCGCTCACGCCGCTTCTCGGGCGTGGGCTCGTCCGGCCATTCATCCATGGCGTCGATCCACTCCTGCACGGCGCTGCGCTGGTCTTCGCAGGTGTCTTCCAGCATGTGCAGCGCGTTGCGGCTGTCCAGCAGCATGGCCCAGTCGTTGAAGCGGCTGCGCGGATCGAGCAGCTCCTGCTGCAGGTAGCCGAGCTGCCGCGTGAGCAGGCGGCGCAGGTCGAGGTAGCTGTCGACCATGTGGTTGACCATTCGCAGCATGAGATCGGCGCTGCTGGTGGGCAGGCGCACGCCGCCGCGCGAGTCAGGGCCGCCGCCCATGGCCTGCAGCCGCGCGGCGAAGTACTCGCGCACGGCGCAGTCGGCAGGGTGCACGGTGACGAGCACGCGGTCGAAGACAGCAAAACCCACCGGGCTGGTGTCGATGCCCTGCAGCGCTTTGCGCGCGCTGGCCAAGGTGCCGCGCGAATCGTCGACGAACAGTGCCTCGGTGCCGGCACCGGCAGCCAGGCGGCGAAACACCATCACGTCGTACCAGCTGGTGTAGTCGAAGTGGCTGGGCAGCTGGTTGTTCAGCAGGTCAGAGACGTGCAGGTCGACGAGCTGACCGCCCGTCCAGCGCAGCAGCGCAGCCTGCACATCCGGGGACTGCAACTCGAACTCGCGGCGCGCGCTGCCGACCCACAAGAAGCCCTGCTCGGGCATGGCCTCGGGAAGGCCGTCGAGCTCGTGGAACTGGTCGCCTACGAAATGGAAGACGCGCATGCGGGCTGTTCGGCGCGTGCGCCTCGGTGTTTGCTTCGTGTTTGCTTCGTGTTTGTTTCAGCGCGCGCGCAGCAGCCGGGCGGCGTCGAGCGCGAAGTAGCTCAGCACGCCGTCGGCGCCGGCGCGCTTGAAGGCGAGCAGGCTTTCCATCATCACCGCGTCGTGGTCGAGCCAGCCATTGGCGGCGGCGGCTTTGAGCATGCTGTACTCGCCGCTCACCTGGTAGGCGAAGGTGGGCATGCCGAACTCGTCTTTCACGCGGCGCACGATGTCGAGGTAGGGCATGCCGGGCTTGACCATCACCATGTCCGCGCCTTCGGCGATGTCCAGCGCCACCTCGCGCAGCGCCTCGTCGGAGTTGCCGGGGTCCATCTGGTAGACCTTCTTGTCGCTCTTGCCCAGGTTCTTGGCCGAGCCCACGGCGTCGCGGAAGGGGCCGTAGAAGGCGCTGGCGTACTTGGCGCTGTAGGCCATGATGCGCGTGTGGATGGCGCCGCGCGATTCGAGCTCAGCTCGTATCGCTCCGATCCTGCCGTCCATCATGTCGCTCGGCGCCACGATGTCCACGCCGGCCTCGGCCTGCACCAGCGCCTGGCGGCGCAGCACGTCCACCGTCTCGTCGTTGAGGATGTAGCCGGTGGCATCGAGCAGGCCGTCCTGGCCGTGGCTGGTGAAGGGGTCCAGCGCCACGTCGGTGAGCAGGCCCAGCTCGGGGAAGCGCTTCTTCAGCTCGCGCACCGCGGTGGGCACCAGGCCCTCGGGGTTGAGCGCCTCGCGGCCGTCGGGCGTCTTGCGGGCGCTGTCGATCACCGGGAACAGCGCCATCACCGGCACGCCCAACTCCAGGCACTGCTCGGCCACCGCGAACAGACCATCGACGCTGCGGCGCTGCACGCCGGGCATGCTGGCCACGTCCTGCACCTGGCGCTCGCCCGCCAGCATGAAGACGGGGTAGATCAGGTCTTCGGGGGCCAGGCGCGACTCGCGCACGAGCGCGCGGATGGCGGCGTCGCGGCGCAGCCGGCGCGGGCGGCTCGCCGGGTACGGGGGCAAAGGGGTGCGCGAGCTCATTGGTTACTCCTTGGCAGCCCCCGGGTTTCAGCGTGGCATTGCCAAATTTGATCTGATAGAGTCGACCGCGGATGATAGCCGCGAGGCTGTTGTTCCCTGCTTTTCCTCCCTGAGCAGGTGCCTTGGCGTGATGACAGCGACAAGGCTTCCTGGCCCTGGCGCATGCCAGGGCCTCTTTTTTTGCCCGGTCGATAATCCGCCGCATGTGCAGCGCTTATCTCTGGCTCAAGGCCTTCCACATCGTCTTCGTCGCGAGCTGGTTCGCGGGCCTGTTCTACCTGCCGAGGATCTTCGTCAACCTGGCCATGGTGCCAGCCGACAGCCACGCCGAGCGCGAGCGGCTCCTGCTGATGGGCCGCAAGCTCTACCGCTTCTCGGGCCTGTTGATGGTGCCGGCGCTGGTGCTGGGCCTGTGGCTGTGGCTGGGCTGCGGCATCGGCGGCGGCTGGATGCACGCCAAGCTGCTGCTGGTGCTGGGTGTCATCGGCTACCACTTCATGTGCGGCGCCCTGCTGCGCCGCTTCGAGCAGATGGCCAACACCAAGAGCCACCGCTGGTTTCGCGTCTTCAACGAAGTCTCGGTGCTGGGCTTCGCGGCCATCGTGGTGCTCGTCGTCGTGAAGCCGTTCTGACGGCACGACCCGAGCTGCCGCTTTCGGGGGCCGCCATGAACACGCGCCACCACAGTTCGGCCACCTGGCTGGCGCTGGCCTATGCGCTGCTGGTGCTGTATGCCAGCCTGTATCCGTTCGAGGGCTGGCGCTGGCCACCCGGGCGCACGGCGCTGGAACTGCTGGTGCTGCCACAGGCCATCCACCAGGACCAGTTCGACCGCTGGTCCAACGGCCTGGGCTATGCGCCGCTGGCGCTGCTGCTGGCGCTGGCGCTGCTGCGCAGCGGCTGGCGCGCGCGCGGAGCGGTGCCGCTGGCGGTGCTGCTGGCCGCGGGGCTGTCGTACGCCTGCGAGTGCCTGCAGTTCTTCGTGCCCGACCGCGTGCCCACGCGCGGTGACTTCGAGCTCAACAGCGCCGGCGCGGTGGGCGGCGCGCTGTTCGCCTGGGGCTTGCAGGCGGCCGGTCTGGTGGACCGCTGGAATGCGCTGCGCCAACGCTGGTTCACCGGGGATGCCGCCTACGCGCTGGCGCTGCTGGCGCTGTGGCCGCTGGCGCTGCTGTTCCCGGCCCCGGTGCCGCTGGGCCTGGGCCACGGCGTCGATCGCGCCCGCGAGTGGCTGGCCGAGCGGCTGGCCGGGGTCGACTGGGCGGCCGCGCTGCAGCCGCTGCTCGAAACCCCCGCGGCGAGCCTGACGCCCCTGTCGCCGCTGGCCGAGTGGATGGCCACGGCGCTGGGCCTGCTCGCACCTTGCGTCGTGGCCTACGCCGTCACGCCCCGCGGCTGGCGCCGCCTCGGCCTGGCGCTGGGCGCGCTGGCGCTGGCGCTGTTGACGATGACGCTGTCGACGGCGCTGAACTTCGGCCCGCACAACGCGCTGGCCTGGATCGGCCCGCGCACCGTGCCCGCACTGCTGGCCGGCCTGCTGCTGGCACTGGCGTGCGTGGCGCTGCCGGCGCGGCTGGTCTGCGGCCTGGGCTTGATGGCCCTCGCCGCGATGGTGGCCCTGCTGTCGCAGGCGCCGGGCGACCCCTACCTGACGCTGAGCCTGCAGGCCTGGGAGCAGGGCCGCTTCGTGCGTTTCCACGGCGTCGCGCAGTGGCTGGGCTGGCTCTGGCCCTGGCTGGCGATGGCCTGGCTGCTGTCGCGGCTGGCACGCCCGCCTCGGCGCGGCGAATGAGGGCCGCTGCCTACAATCGACTGCAATGAGCTACTACAAGCACCACGTCTTCTTCTGCCTCAACGAGCGCAGCAACGGCGAAGCCTCGTGCGCGCAGCACGGCCCGCAGGCCGCCTTCGACCACTGCAAGTCGCGCATCAAGGCCGCGGGCCTGGCCGGCCCGGGTGGCGTGCGCGTCAACAAGGCCGGTTGCCTGGACCGCTGCGCCGGCGGCCCGGTGGCGGTGGTCTACCCCGAGGGCACCTGGTACACCTACGTCGACAAGAACGACATCGACGAGATCGTCGAGCGCCACTTGAAGGGTGGCGAGGTGGTCGAGCGCCTCGTGCTGCCGGCCGACGTGGGCCGTTGAGGCCCCGGCCCGCCCGATGAACGCGCTCACCGAGCGCCTCGCAATCGCAGGGCCGGCCGGCGAGCTGGCCTGCGCTGTCGACGCACCCGCACCGGGCGTGCCGCTGCGCGGCGTGGCCGTGCTGTGCCACCCGCACCCGCTGCACGGTGGCACGATGGACAACAAGGTCGTGCAGACCCTGGCCCGCGCCGCGGTGCTGAGCGGCTGGCGCGCGGTGCGCTTCAACTTCCGCGGCATCGGCGGCTCGGCAGGCAGCTGGGACGCCGGCCGCGGCGAGATCGACGATGCCCGCGCCGTCATCGCGCACTTCCGTGCCGCGGGCGAGCCGCTGCTGCTGGGCGGCTTTTCGTTCGGTGGCTACGTCGCATCGCAGGCCGCGCGCACGCTGGCCGATGCCGGTGAAGCCGCCGAACGGCTGGTGCTCATCGGTCCGGCGGTCGTGAACTTCGAGGTCGCCCCGGTGCCGGCCGACACGCTGGTGGTGCACGGCGAGGTCGACGACGTCGTGCCGCTGGCCGCGGTGCTCGACTGGGCGCGCCCGCAGACGCTGCCGGTGACGGTGCTGCCCGGCGCCGGGCACTTCTTCCACGGCCTGCTGCCGACGCTGCGCCAGATCGTCGTCGGCGCCCTGGCGGCGCGCGCGCCGTGAGGCTCGGCGCCTTCTTCCGGCGGCTGCTGGTCCTCGGCCTGGGCCTGCTGGCGCTGGCCGCGACGGCCGACACGCCCCCACCGCCCGAGGTGGCCGCGCGGCAGCACCTGCTGATCGACCTCGCCAGCGGCCGCGTGCTCGCCGCGCACGAGGCCGACACCGCGCTCGACCCCGCCGGTGCCACCCCGCTGATGACGGCCTACGTCGCGCTCGGCGCCATGCAGGACGGCCGCCCTGCCCGCGACTCCACGCTGGCGATCTCGGCCCGCGCCCGCGCCGAGCGCCGCCCCGGCGTGCCCTTGATGTACGCCACCGGCACCCTGCGCATCGACGAGCTGCTGCGTGGCGTGGCCGTGCTCGGCGCGCGCGATGCCGCCGTGGCGCTGGCCGAGGGCGTGTCGGGTTCGGTCGAGGACTTCGTCGCGCAGATGAACCGCCGAGCGCTGGCCATCGGCCTGAAGCAGACCGTGTTCCACAACCCCACCGGCGAGCCGGCCGGCGGGCAGACCAGCACGCCACGCGAGCTGGCCACGCTGGCCGCGCGGCTGATGAGCGAACACGCCGACACCTTGCCGCTGTTTGCGCTGCGCCAGTTGGAGCACGCCGGCCTGCGCCAGGACAACCCCAACCTGCTGCTGGCGCGCGACGGCAGCATCGGCGGCCTGGCCGTGATGGCGTCTCCCACCGCCGGCCACGGCGTGGTGGCCACGGCGCTGCGCGACACCCCCGCCGGCCCGCGCCGCCTGCTCGTGGTGCTCTCGGGCGCCAGCAGCCGCGAGGCCGCTGCCGGCGAGGCGCAGAAGCTGCTCAACTGGGGCTGGCAGTCCTGGGACGCGGTGCGCCTGTATGCCACCGGTCAACCGGTGACGACCGTGCCGGTGTGGAAGGGCGCGACCAACACCGTGGCGCTGGGCGCTGCCGGCGCGCTGGTGGTCACCGTGCCCCGCGGCGACGGCGCTCGCCTGCAGACCACGCTCACGCGCACCGAGCCGCTCGTGGCGCCACTGGTGCAGGGCCAGGAGGTCGGGCGCATCGAGGTCGTCACCGCCGGCGGCACGCCGGTGGCAAACCTGCCGCTGGTGGTGCAGCAGGCGGTGCCGCTGGCCGGTGTGCTGGGCCGCGCCTGGGACGCCATCCGCTTGTGGATCCGTTGACGCACCCTCGGGGCCGCGCCACATGCTCGACCTGCTGATCGAAGGCGGCGAGCTGATCGACGGCAGCGGTGCGCCACGGCGGCGTGCCGACGTGGGCGTGGCGGGCGGCCGCATCGCCGCCATCGGAGCGCTCTCGGGCACCGCCGCGCACCGCCGCATCGATGCCACCGGCCTGATCGTCGCGCCCGGCTTCATCGACAGCCACACGCACGACGACCGCCTGCTGCTGCAGCACCCGGCGCGGCACCCGAAGCTGCTGCAAGGCGTCACCACCGTCATCACCGGCAACTGCGGCATCAGCCTGGCACCGCTGGTGCACGACGCCCCGCCGGCGCCGCTGGACATCCTGCCCGGGCCCTGGACGCTGCCGCGCTTTGCCGACTATGTGCAGGCCGTGCAGGCCGCGCGACCGGCGCTCAACGCGGCGCTGCTGGTGGGCCACACGACGCTGCGCGTGGGCGCGATGACCGAGCTCTCGCGCCCGGCGCGCGCCGACGAGGTGGCGAGCATGCAGGCGGCGCTGGCCGAGGCGCTGGAAGCCGGCGCGATCGGCCTGTCGACGGGCGTGTTCTACCCGCCGGCACGCGCCGCCACGACCGAAGAGCTCGTCGCCGTGGGCCAGCCACTGGCCGGCGGCCGCGGCATCGTCACCATGCACATCCGCGACGAAGGCGCCGACATCGACGCCGCGCTGCGCGAGGCCCTGGCCGTGGGCCGGGCGCTCGACGTGCCGCTGGTGCTGTCGCACCACAAGCTCATGGGCACGGCGCAGCACGGCGGCTCGCAGCGCACGCTGGCGTTGATCGAGGCCGCCGCAGCCGGGCAGTCGGTGTGCCTGGACTGCTATCCGTACACGGCCTCGTCGACGATGCTGCTGCCCGAGCGCGTGGCGAGCAGCCGCGACGTGATGATCACCTGGTCGAAGGCCGAGCCGCAGGCGGCGGGCCGCTCGCTGCGCGAGATGGCTGCCGAACGCGGGCTCGATGCCACCGAACTGTCGCGTCAGCTTCTGCCCGGCGGCGCGATCTATTTCGCGATGAGTGACGAGGATGTCGACCGCATCCTGGCCCACCCGCTGGCCATGGTGGGCTCTGATGGCCTGCCAGGCGAAGGCGCGCAGCACCCGCGCCTGTGGGGCACCTTTCCACGCGTGCTGGGCCACTACGCGCGCGACCGCGGCCTGCTCACGCTGGAGCAGGCGGTGCACAAGATGACGGGCCTGAGCGCGCGGCGCTTCGGCCTCGCCGGCCGCGGCCTGCTGCAGCCGGGCGCGGCGGCCGACATCACCGTCTTCGACCCGGCCAACGTGGCCGACCGCGCCAGCTACATCGAGCCACAGGCAGCGCCGGTGGGCATCACGCTGGTGGCGGTGAACGGGCAGGTCGTGGTCGAGCACGGCGAGGTGGTGCAGCAGCACGCAGGTCAGCTGCTGCGGCGGCGGGCGTGAGGCGGCCGCGATGAAGCTCAAGCACCTCGAGATCTTCCACGCCGTCATGCTGACCGGCACGATCAGCGGCGCAGCGCGGCTCTTGCACCTCACGCAGCCGGCGGCCACGCAGGCGCTGCAGTCGGCCGAACGGCAGCTCGGCTACGCGCTCTTCACGCGCCAGAAGAACCGCCTCGTCTCCACCGCCGAGGCGCAGGCCCTGATGCCCGAAGTGAGCAAGCTGATGGGCCAGCTCGAAGCCGTGCGCCGGCTGGCCGAGGCCCAGCGCGCCGGCCGCAGCGCGCCGCTGCGCGTGCTGGTCGTGCCGTCGCTGGCGGTGGTGCAGCTGCCCGCGGCCTTGCGCCACTTTCGCGCCCGGCACGCCAGCGCGCCGCTGGCCATCCGCACACTGCACTCGCGCGAGATCGCCCAGGCCCTGGCGCTGCGCGAGGCCGATGTCGGCATCGTCTACGGACACACGCCGGTGGCCGGGCTGGAGCTGGTGCCGCTGGCCAGCGGCCGGCTGGTGTGCGTGTCGCGCCAGCGTGTCGGCCGCGCCGCCACCGTGACGCTGCAGGAGCTGGCGCGCCAGCCCTTTGTGCGCATCGACGAGCGCGATCCGCTGGGCGCGCTCCTGGCCGAACACGCGCAGCGCGCCGGGTTGCCGGCCGTTGGCGAGATCGTCGTGCAGACGCACCACACGGCGCTGGTGCTGGCCGAAGAGGGCTTCGGCGCCGCCGTGGTGGACTCGTTCACCGCCGCCGCCGCGCGCAGCCCGCAGCTGCACGTGCAGCCGCTGGCGCCCGAGGTGCGCGTGGGCCTGGCCGCGCTGCTGCCGCCCGAGCCCCACGAGCGCCGGCTGGCGCTGGCGTTTGTCGACGCCTTCCGGTTGGCCGTGGCCACGGCCGAAGCCGAACACCGACCATAAGCGCCGCTGATGGTGCCGCCGCGTTCCCCGATGGCCGGCCCGTCGCGGCGGCCGTACAGTCGCCCCCTGTTGCCCCCACTCGCCCAGGAGCCTTGCATGACCCGTCTGCCGACCCGCGCCCTCTTGTCTTACGCCGTTGTGGCCGTCTTGCTGACCGCGGGGCCTGCCGCCCACGCGCAGACGCTCGACAAGGTCAAGGCCAGCGGCAGCATCGCCGTGGCCTACCGCGAGAGCTCCATCCCCTTCAGCTACCTCGACGACAAGGCCCAGCCCACCGGCTTTGGCTGGGAGATCTGCGGCCGCATCGTCGACGAGGTGAAGAAGGCCACCGGCCGCGCCGACCTGAAGATCACGACGCAGGCCGTGACCAGCGCCAACCGCATCCCGCTGCTGGTGAACGGCACCATCGACATCGAGTGCGGCAGCACCACCAACAACTCCGACCGCGGCAAGCAGGTGGCGTTTGCCACCAACTACTTCTACACCGGCACTCGGCTGCTGGTGAAGGCCGGCTCGCCGATCAAGAGCGTGGCCGACCTGAAGGGCCGCAAGGTCGTGTCGACCACCGGCACCACCAACTTCCGCATCATGCGGGCGCTGAACGACGAGCGCTCGCTCGGTTTCGAGCTGATCGGCGCCAAGGACCATTCGGAAAGCCAGCTCGTGGTGGCCAGCGGCCGCGCCGACGCCTTCGCGATGGACGACATCCTGCTCTACGGCCTTGCCGCGAGCAGCGCCAACCCGCGTGAGTGGTCGGTGGTGGGTGAGTCGATCCAGGTCGAGCCCTACGCCATCATGCTGCGCAGGGACGACCCCACGTTCAAGGCGCTGGTCGACGGCGTGCTGGCGCGCCTGATGGACAGCGGCGAGTTCGAGCGCATGTACACGCGCTGGTTCCAGAGCCCGATCCCGCCCAAGGGCGTGAACCTGAACGCCCCGATGCCGCAAGAACTGCGCGACAACCTGAAGGCGAAATCGGACAAGCCTGCGACATGAGACCCCCCCGTAGCGCCTGCGGCGCTCCCCCCAGGGGGCGCCGCCAGCGGCCTGGCAGAGCCAGATCCGCGGCGGCCGCTTGGGAAGACCCGAGTCCCTCGACATGAATCACGACACGCTCTGCTTTCTCAACGGCGAGTTCATGCCGCTCGCCGAGGCGCGCATTCCGGTGCTCGACCGCGGCTTCATCTTCGGCGACGGCATCTACGAGGTCGTGCCGGTGTACGGGCGGCGGCTGTTCCGCTTCGATGAACACCTCGCGCGCCTGAACCGCAGCCTGGCCAAGCTGCGCCTGCCGCAGCCGGCCACGCGCGAGCAGTGGCTCGAGCGCTGCCGCCAGCTGGTGGCGGCGCGGGCCGAGGAAGACCAGGTCGTCTACATCCAGGTCACGCGCGGCGTGGCCCCGCGCGACCACGTGATGCCGGCCCACCCGGTGCCCACGGTGTTCATGATGAGCAACCCGCTGAAGCACGCCACGGCCGAGCAGCGCCACGCCGGCGTGGCCTGCGTCACCGCCCGCGACTTCCGCTGGGAGCGTGGCGACATCAAGAGCACCAGCCTGCTGGGCAACGTGCTGGCGCGGCAGATCTCGGCCGACCAGGGCGCGATGGAGACCATCATGTTCCGCGACGGCTGGCTCACCGAGGCCGCCGCCAGCAACGTGTGGATCGCGCACGAAGGCGCCCTGCTCGGCCCGCCCAAGAGCGAGCACGTGCTCGAAGGCATCCGTGTCGATCTGCTGCGCGAGCTCTGCGAGGACTGCGGCGTGGCCTACAACCTGCGCCCCATCTCCGAGGCCGATGTGCGGGCCGCCGATGAAGTGATGCTGAGCTCGGCCACCAAGGAACTGCTGCCGGTGACGAAGATCGACGGCGAGTCCGTGGGCCACGGCGCGCTGCGCGGCAAGCCCGGCCCGGTGTACGCGCGGCTCTTCGAGGCCTACCAGCGCGCCAAGAAGACGATGTCGATCTGACGGCCTTCGAACACGATCTGCCATGCCCGAGATTCCGCCCGAAGAGAGCCTGATCACGTACCCGAGCGCGTTTCCCATCAAGGTGATGGGCGCGCAGGTCG
>JAIYDH010000260.1 GCA_027487585.1 Rubrivivax sp. | reverse complement strand
GGCAACCCCGTGCTGCCGCTGCTGGGCGAGGCGCCGCTGGCCACCGTGGCCATCTTCGACCTGGGTGTCTACGTCACCGTGGTCGGCGCGACGATGCTGATGCTGTCGGCCCTGGGTGCCGCCAGCAAGGAGCCGCCGCGCGCGGCCGGTGGAGCGCGGGCATGACGCTGAGCCTGGAGTTCCTGGTCGCCACCGGCATTGGCTGGGTCACGGCCTGCGGCATCCTGTTGCTGCTGCGCGGGCGCAGCTTCGCGGTGGTGCTGGGCCTGAGCTTGCTCGGCTACGCCGTCAACGTGTTCATCTTCGTCATGGGCCGGCTCTGGACGGGCGCGCCACCCATCCTGGGCACCGGTGCCACGGTCTTTGCCGATCCGTTGCCGCAGGCCCTGGTGCTGACGGCCATCGTCATCGGCTTCGCCACCACCGGCTTTGTCATCGAACTCGCGCTGCGCAACCGCCATGACGGCGGCAGCGACCACGTCGACGGTCTCAGCGACGAAGACGTGCGCCACCGTGAAGGCCCGCCGGAGGGCTACAAGTGAGCTTCCTCGACCATCTGCCGGTGCTCGTGGTGCTGCTGCCGGCGCTCACGGCGGTGGCGCTGCTGTTCATCGGCGACGGCGGCGGCGATGTCCACGGCGGCCACGGCCACCACCGCCTGAAGTGGGCGCGGCGCGTGTCGCTGGGCTCGGTGCTGCTGTTCGCGCTGCTGGCCGCGCTGCTGGTGGCGCGCGCCGCCGACGGCAGCATCCTCGTCGTGCGCGTGGGCGAATGGCCGGCGCCCTTCGGCATTGCGCTGGTCGTCGACCGGCTCGGTGCGCTGATGGTGGCGCTCACCGCCGCCGTGGCCGTACCGGTGCTGCTGTACGCCACCGGCGGCTGGGACAGCCACGGTCGCCACTTCCACCCGATCTTCCAGTTCCAGTTGATGGGGCTGGCCGGCGCCTTCGTCACCGGCGACCTGTTCAACCTGTTCGTGTTCTTCGAGGTGCTGCTGATCGCCAGTTATGTGCTGATGCTGCATGGCCAGGGGCGCGAGCGCTTCAAGGCCGGCATGCACTACGTGGTGCTCAACCTCGTGGCCTCGGCGCTGTTCCTTATTGGCGTGTCGCTGCTGTACGCGCAGACCGGCACGCTGAACCTGGCCGACCTGGCGTTGCGCGTGCCGCAGCTGCAGGGCGATGACGCCGCCATCGCGCAGGCAGCGGGCCTGGTGCTGCTGGTGGTGTTCGGCTTCAAGGCGGCGATGGTGCCGCTGGCGGTGTGGCTGCCGGGCACCTACGCCGCCACCAGCGCGCCCGTGGCGGCGCTGTTCGCCATCATGACGAAGGTTGGCGTGTACTCGCTGCTGCGCGTGCACGGCGTGGTGTTCGGCGACGGCGCCGGCAGCGGGCCCGCCACAGGCCCGGCGGCGATGGCAGCCGAGCCCTGGATCCTGCCGCTGGCGCTGGCCACCTGTGGCGTGGGCGTGATGGGCGCGCTGGCCTCGCGCACGCTGCCGCGGCTCGTGGCCTGGCTCACGGTGGCCTCGGTGGGCACGGTGCTGGTGGGGGTGGGCCTGTTCACACCGGCGGCCTGGGCGGCGTCGCTGTACTACATGATCAACAGCACGCTGGTGATCGCGGGCCTGTTCCTGCTGGGCGAGATCGTGGCCGCGCAGCGAGGCAATGCCGCCGATCACCTCGAGCCCGGCCCGGCCGTCGGCCAGCCGGTGCTGCTGGGCCTGGCGATGCTGCTGGCCGCCGCCTCGGCGGCCGGGCTGCCGCCGCTGCCGGGCTTCATCGGCAAGCTGATGCTGCTGGAGGCCGCGGTACTGCACCCCTGGGTCGTGCCGGTGTGGGCCGTGGTGCTGGGCGCGGGCTTCCTGTCGCTGGTGGGCCTGGCCCGCGCCGGCAGCATCCTGTTCTGGCAGGTGCGCGACGACCTGCCAGCCTGCACCGTCTCGGGCGGCAGCCTGCGGCTGCAAGGCGCGATGGTCCTGCTGCTGGCCCTGACAGTGGCGGTGAGCGTATTCGCCGGCCCTGTGCAGCGCTATACCGCCGCAGCGGCCGTGCAGCTGGGCGACCGCGCCGCCTACGGCCGCGCCGTGCTCGGCGACAACGTGCAGACGACACGGCCCTATCGCTTCGATGCCCCTGCTGCACCGTCTGCGCCCGAGGCCCCGCGATGAAACCAGACGTCACGCCGACGAACACCTCGCCCGGCTGGTTCGCCCACCCGGTGATGTCGGTGCTGGTGGCGGCCACCTGGCTGCTGCTGCGCGAGAGCGCCGGCCCGGCCGATCTGCTGTGGGCCGCCTTGTTCGCGCTCGTCATCCCGCGCCTGCTCCACCGCTTCCTCGGCCCGGCCTTGCGCCCGCGCGCCTGGTGGGTGGCGCTGCGGCTGACGGGGGTGGTGCTGTACGACATCGTGATGTCCAACATCACGGTGGCGCGCATCGTGCTCGACCCCGTCTCGTCGCCGCAGCCGGCCTGGGTGCCGATCAAGCTGGACACCACGCACCCGACGGCCATCGTGCTGTTCGCCACCATCATCACCACCACGCCGGGCACGGTGAGCTGCGTCGTCGACGAGCAGCGCGGCGAGATCCTCGTGCACGCGTTGGACTGCACCGACGTGGCCGGCGCGGCCGAACAGATGAAGGAGCGCTACGAGCGCCCGCTGATGGAGATCTTCGGATGACGCCGTCCTTCATCTCGCTGGCACTGATGTTCGCGATGGGCGCCGTGGGCGTGGCGATGCTGCTGTGCGGCTGGCGGCTCGTGTTCGGGCCGACGCTGCCCGACCGCGTGCTGGCGCTGGACACGCTGTACGTCAACGTCGTGGCCTTCGTGGTGCTCCTGGGCATCCAGCAGGGCACGGGGCTGTATTTCGAGGCGGCGCTCTTGATCGCGCTGCTGGGCTTTGTCTCCACCGTGGCGCTGGGCCGTTACCTGCAGCGCGGCGATGTCATCGAATGAGAGGCCGCACATGAACCACCTCGAGCAACTGCCGGCCGTCTGGCAGGCCGTGATCATCGTGCTGCTGCTGGTGGGCGGCGTGTTCGCGCTGGTCGGCGGCATCGGCCTCGTGCGCTTTCGCGACTTCTACATGCGGCTGCACGCGCCGACCAAGGCCACGACGCTGGGCGTGGGCGGCGTGCTGCTCGCGTCGATGGCCGCCAGCGCGGCACAAGGCACGCTGTCGGTGGCCGAGCTGCTGATCACGCTGTTCATCTTCGTCACGGCACCGGTGTCGGCCAACCTGCTGGCGCAGGCCGCGCTGCACCGGCGCGAGCCCAGCGTGGCGCCGCCGCCGCCGGAGCAGCCCCTGCGCTGAACACGCGCTGAACACGCACTGAACGCGCGCGCTCAGCCGGGGTCGGCCGGCTTGGATCGGGAGCCGAACATTGCCACCACCAGCGTGACGATGGTGATGGGCACCACGAAGCTCATCATCACGCCCGAGAACGCCGGCAGCGCCGCGTGCTGCTGCGAGGCCATGATGAGGTAGGCCACATAGGCCACGTAGTAGCCCAGGAACACGGCGCCTTCCCAGCGCGCGATCTCGCGGCCGGTCATGAACACCGGCAGGCACGCCAGAGCCACGGCCAGCATCACCCAAATGTCGAAGGCCAGCAGCGAGGGCGCCATCGCCAGCCCCATGTCGCCCGACACCAGGCCCGACAGGCCCAGGCAGCCCAGGATGTTGAAGGTGTTGCTGCCGACCACGTTGCCCACCGCGATGTCGCGTTCGCCCTTGATGGCGGCGGTGATGCTGGTGGCGACCTCGGGCATGCTGGTGCCGGCGGCCACGATGGTGAGGCCGATGACCAGGTCGCTGACGCCCATCGCCTTGGCGAACGAGATCGCGGCGGTGACCAGGTACTCCGAGCCGAAGACCAGCGCCGCCAGGCCCACGACGATGAGCAGCAGCTGCATCGGCAGCTTGTCGTCCCAGGCCCCGGCCTCGGCGGGCTTCACCTCGGCGGCGTACTCGTCCTTGGCGGCCTGCGTTTCGCGCCGTGATTGCACGACCAGGAACACGGTGTAGACGATCAGCAGCGCGAACAGCACGGCGCCGTCCAGGAACGACAGCGTGCCGTCCAGCCCCAGCGCCAGCAGCAACAGGCTGGCGCCCAGCATGATGGGTACCTCTTGCCGAATGAGCTGGATGTTGACGATCAGCGGCGTGATCAGCGCGCTGATGCCCAGGATGAACAACACGTTGAAGATGTTGCTGCCGACCACGTTGCCGATGGCGATGTCGGGGTTGCCGTCGAGCACGGCGCCCACGCTCACCGCCACCTCGGGCGCGCTGGTGCCGAAGGCCACGATGGTGAGGCCCACCACCAGCGGGCTGATGCCGAACGACAAGGCCAGTTTCGACGCGCCGCGCACCAGTGCGTTGGCCCCCACGACAAGCAGCACGAGGCCGCCGACAAACATGAGCAGGTTCATGGGGCTGGCACTGTAGAGCGTCTTGCCGCGTTGCCATCGCAGGCGGCCGTTGGGGCCTTGTCCGGCCAGGGGCGGGCTTGACGGGCCTGTTACTCTGTTGGGAATGCGTTCGCAAAAAGAGCCTCAGTTCCCCCGCCTGCGGCGCCCTGCCACGGTCTGGGTGGTGCTCGTGCTGCTCTGGAGCCTGGGCCAGGCCCTGGCGCTGGGTCACCGCGTCGGCGATGGCGCGGCCGACCACCACGCGCGCCACGCGCACGCCATCGGGGGCGAGCACGAGGAAGGCAGCGCGCAATGCCGCCTGATCGACCAGGCAGGCCTGGCCGAGGGCCTGCCTTCGGCCGTTGTCCATGCGCCGTTGCTGCCTGGCCCCTGCCAGGCCCACCCGGCCCTGGCGCCGATGGCCTTGGGTGCCGCTCCGTTGCCCGCTTACGAGGCCCGGGCACCGCCGATCGCCTGAGCGCGTTTGCCTGCCCCTGGCGCGCTTCGTGGCGTGCCGGGCTCTCCCGTGCCCGACAAGGAAGACCCATGACCCATCCCGCATTCCACCCGCGGCGCTCACGCCTGGCCGCAGCTGCCGCGCTGGCCGCTGCCGCGTGCAGCCCGCTTGCCGTCCAGGCCCAGACCGCCTCCGACCCCGTCGTCATCACGGCCAACCCGCTTGGCCGGGCCGACCCGGCACGGCCCGTTGCCGTGCTCACGGGCGACGTGCTGCTGCTGCGCCGCGCCGGTACGCTGGGCGAAACGCTCGACGGCCTGGCCGGCGTCGCCGGCAGCGGCTTCGGCGCCAACGCCAGCCGCCCGGTGATCCGCGGCCTCGACGGCGACCGCATCCGGCTGCTCGACAACGGCGCCGGCCTGGTCGACGCCAGCAACCTGAGCTTCGACCACGCGGTGGCCGTCGACCCGATGGTGGTCGAGCGCATCGCGGTGCTGCGCGGCCCGGCGGCGCTGCTGTATGGCGGCAACGCCACCGGCGGCGTCGTCAATGCCATCGACAACCGGATCCCGCGTGAACGCATCACCGGCCTGTCCGGCCGCGCCGAGTTGCGACTGGGTGGAGCGGCCTCCGAGCGGGGCGGCGCCGCGGTGCTGGAAGGGGGTGCGGGCGGCCTGGCCTGGCACGTGGACCTCGCCTCGCGCAAAGCCGACGACCCGCGCACGCCGCGCTTCACGCCCGTGGCCGACGGCGAACCGCTCGAGCCCGCCACGCGCGTGCGCAACGCCGCTTCCGACAGCCGGGCCGGCGCCGTGGGCGCGGCCTGGGTGTCGGGCGGCGGCTATCTCGGCCTCTCGCTGGACCGCATGGACCACGACTACGGCGTCACCGTCGAGCCCGACGTCACGATCCGGCTGCTGCGCGAACGCGCGGCGCTGGCGGGCGAGTGGCGGGCACTGCCGGGGCCCTTGTCCAGCGTCTCGCTGAAGGCCTCGCGCACCCGCTATGCCCACGAAGAGATCGAAGGCAGCGGCGAGGTCGGCACGCGCTTCGCCAGCTCCGGCGACGAACTGCGCGCTGAACTCCGCCACAAGCCGCTGGCGGGGCTGGAGGGCGTCTTCGGCGTGCAGACCGAGCGTCTGGACTTCTCAGCGCTCGGCGAAGAGGCCTTCGTGCCGGGCACGTTGACGAAAAGCAGCGCGCTCTTCGTGCTGGAGGAGTTCACGCTCGGCGCGGCCACCTTCAGCGCCGGCCTGCGCAGCGAACGTGTGACGGTGTCGACCGATGGCGACGCGCCCGAGGCCGCCGAGCCGCGCTTCGGGGCTGCGCTATCGCGCAGCTTCTCGCCCACGAGCCTGTCGCTCGGCGCCCGCTTCGATCTCGGCGGCGGCTGGCAGGCCCTGGGCCAGGTGGGCCGCACGCAGCGCGCGCCGGCCTACTACGAGCTGTACGCCGACGGCCTGCACCTGGCCACCGCGGCCTACGAGATCGGGGACACCACGCTGGGGCTGGAGTCGAGCCGGCACGTGGAGTTCGGCTTCGCATTCCGCCGCGCCGGCACCCGGCTGGCGGTGAACGTGTTCTCGACGCGTTTCAGCCGCTACATCGCGCTGCGCGACACCGGCAACGTGGTCACGCTGCCAGCCGAGGCGCCCGGCGAGCCCGACATCGAGGTGCCCGAATACCGCTTCGAGGGCGTGCGTGCGCGACTTGTGGGTGCGGAGATCGAGGCCTCGACGACGTTGCCGCTGGCAGGCGCGCCACTGGTGCTGAGCAGCACGCTCGATCTGGTGCGGGGCGACGATCTCGACCGCAAGGAGCCGCTGCCGCGCCTGCCGCCGCTGCGCTTGCGCGTCGGCGCGGCCTTGACGCTTGGCCACACCACGGTGGGTGCCGACATCCGCCACGCCGCACGCCAGGGCCGCGTGCCGGCCACCGACACCGCCACGCCTTCGGCCACGGTGCTGGATCTGTGGCTGCGCGGCCGCCTAGCGGCGCTGCCAGGCTTGAGCTGGTACGCGAAGCTGGCCAATGCCACCGACGAGCTGGCTTTCAACGCGGCCGCGGTGGCCACGGTGCGCGGCTTGTCTCCGGCGCCTGGCCGGGCGCTCTCTGCCGGGATGCAGTGGCGCTGGTGAAGCAGGGGCGCTGAGCCAGCGATGATGTCGCGGCGCTGGCGCCTCAAGGCGCCAGCCGCTCGCGCACCCATGCCCCGCCATCAAGCCGGTAGCGCAGCCGGTCGTGCAGCCTGCTCTTGCGGCCCTGCCAGAACTCCCAGCGATCGGGCACCAGCCGGTAGCCGCCCCAGTGCGGTGGCCGTGGTGGGTTCAGGCCGTGGGTCAGGGCGGCCTTGGCCGCGGCAGCCACCAGCACCGCCCGCGAGCCGATCACTTCGCTCTGAGGCGAGGCCCAGGCACCCAGGCGTGAGTCGAGCGGGCGGCTGGCGTAGTAGGCGTCGGACTCGTCCTCGCCGGCCTTCTCCACTCGGCCCTCGATGCGCACCACACGCTCCAGCTCCACCCAGTGGAACTGCAGCGCGGCGAACGGCTGCGCCGCCAGTTCGCGGCCCTTGCGGCTGGCGTAGTTGGTGTACCAGACGATGCCGCGCTCGTCGCAGCCCTTGATCAGCACGACGCGTGTCGACGGCCGACCGTCGGGGCCGACGGTGGCCAGCGTCATCGCGTTGGGCTCGGGCAGATGGGCGTTCAGCGCCTGCTCGAGCCAGGTGCCGAACTGCTGCAGCGGGTCGGCTGCAGAGGCGGTTTCGTCGAGCTCGTCGCGTTCGTAGCTCTTGCGCAGGTCGGCAATGTCCATGCAAGCCAGTATAGGAAGCCGACCACGGGTGCATCCCTTACGGAAAACGACTTAAGTGATGGCCCCACTTTCTGACGAGGCACTGCATCGCCATCCTGCGCGCCAAGGAGGACGCTGGAACCTTGTCCTGGGCAAGGGTCACCGGCGCCAACAACAGCATGAACCCCCGTCCGACCCTCATCGTGCCCGCTGCCGGCCGCGGCAGTCGCTTCCGCGGCGCCGGCGGTCCCGGCCACAAGCTTGAACAGCCCCTTGACGGCCTGACCGTGCTCGAGTGCACCCTGCGTGCGGCTCTGGCCTCGCAGCTGCCCTGTCTGGTGGTGACCACGGCCGAGCTGGCGCCGCTGGCCGCGCGGCAGGTGGCGCGCCGCGATCTCCTGGTGCTCAGCCCCGGCGAGGCCGCGCGCGGCATGGGCTACAGCATCGCCGCCGGCGTGGCCGAGCGCTCGGCCGGCGCCGGCTGGCTGGTGCTGCCCGCCGACATGCCGCGCGTGCAGCCGACGTCCGTGCAGGCCGTGGCTGCGGCCTTGTCGCAGCAGATCGTGGTGTTTGCGCAGCACCATGGCCGGCGCGGCCATCCGGTGGGCTTTGCCGCCGAGCTGTACTCGGAGTTGGTGCAGCTCGACGGCGACGACGGCGCCCGGCGGGTGGTGTCACGCTACCCGGCGGTGGCGGTGGAGCTCGACGACCCCGGGGTGCTGGTGGACGTCGACACGCCCGGCGACCTGGCCGCACTGCGCGCTTTGGCGCACCCCTGAGAGCGCGCGCGCCCAGGCTTCTACGCCAGGCCTTCGCGCCTTGCCAACGCCATCAGGCGCTCGATCTCGCGGTCGTGCACACCGCGTGCGCGCAGCGCCGCCGCGGTTTCGGCCAGGTAGGCCATCGTGCTGCCGTAGCGCCCGTGGGCGTGGCGCAGGATGTGGCAGACCTCGTCGTCGGGCAAGCGCGGCAGGCAGGCCTCGCTGCGGCGGCTGAGCGTGAACGCCAGCGCCACCACCGGCCCCTGCGCCGTGCGGCAGGGCAGCAGGCGGGCGTCGTAGACGCCGGTGGGCATCTCGCGCGCCCAGAGCCTGTCGAGTTCGGCCTCGGCACTGTCGGGGCG